>CAZDUN010000145.1:5085-6418 GCA_964508615.1 uncultured Pelolinea sp.
ACCGGATTAGTCGAAGAAATTTCCTGGAAAAGAGCCTGTTCGGCTTAGGCGGCATGGCCATCCTGCCGGTGCTGAAAAGCAGCAAATTGATTCTGGATGAATTCCCGCAGAGCGATTACCTGGGGCGCAACACGGTTTATTTAGATAGCACGCTGCCTATTCGAACCAGGCCTTCCTACTACGCGGACAAGGTGCGCGATTTGGCTGAAGATGAATGCGTCCCATGGTTAAGAGAGGTCGTTGGTGAAAATGCTCCTGGCCGGATGAGTCGCAAGTGGGTGGAGACACCTGAAGGATACATCTATTCACCCAGCTTGCAAAAGGTAAAGAATTTACCCAACGAACCGATCAGTGTGCTGCCGCAGAGCGGTGAGGAAGCGGGCATGTGGGTGGAAGTCACTGTTCCTTACGTGAATTTGACGCTGGCCAATCCACCCGCCAAATCGCCCTGGCTGGGAGCGGTCTCCTCCAAGCTGTGGCGTTTATACTACAGCCAGGTGGTATGGGTCAGCCAGATCGCCCTCTCAGACGATGGCAGCTTGATGTACCAGGTCGAAGAACTGTATGGTTCATACGGTGATATCTTCTGGGCTGACGCGCGCGCGTTCCGCGTGATTACCGAAGAAGAAATGGCGCCCATCAATCCGGAGGCGGCCGAAAAGAAGATCCTGGTCAACGTCAATCAACAATCGCTGACCTGTTACGAAGGCAGCAATGAAGTTTATTACTGCCAGGTTTCCACCGGTAAAAAACTGGATGAATTGGGCAACCCGCAAGATACCTGGGCCACGCCGGTTGGCACGCATTGGGTTTGGCGTAAATTGTATTCGCTGCACATGAGCCTGGGCGGCGGTTCCGGGTCCACTGAGCAGGGTTACGATACCATGGCGATCCCCTGGACCTGTTTGATCCAGGGCGACGGCGTCGCCATCCACGGCGCGTTTTGGCATAACGATTTCGGCACGCCCCGCTCGCATGGCTGCGTCAATACCCCGGTCGAGGATGCCAAGTGGATCTTCCGCTGGACGACCCCGCAAGCTCCTTATTACCAGGGAGATATCAGCGATACGGTCAATTACAGCGGCACCCGCATCGAGGTCATCGAGCCGTTATACTGACAGCCAACGTGAAGAAAGATAACCTTTCTGGCAGAAACCGCTCTGCTTCGCCATTAACCTGGTTCAGCCGCCATTATTTGCTGGTGATCAATACCGTCCTGGCGGTTTATATTTTGTTTGCCCTGGTTGCGCCGTAATACATAAATTTGGGTGGTAAACCCTGGGCCTGGTGGTAATACAAAAAAAACCAAATTTAACCCCCCATTTAAAAAAAT
>CAZDUN010000146.1:0-6351 GCA_964508615.1 uncultured Pelolinea sp.
GGCCGGTTTTCATATCGATACCGTGATTGATGCAGTGGCTGTAGGCGATGATCAGGGATGGGCCGTCATAGGCATCCGCTTCGCGGAATGCGCGCAGGGTTTGCATATCGCTGGCGCCCATGGCCACCTGGGCGGTGTAGATGTAACCGTAGGTCATGGCGATCATGCCCAGGTCTTTGCGGGGCAGGCCTTTGCCGTTGGCGGCGAACTTGGCCACCGCGCCGAGCGGGGTGGCTTTGGAGGATTGGCCGCCGGTGTTGGAATACACACCGGTATCCAGCACCAGGATGTTGACGTTGCGGCCGGTAGCCAGCACGTGATCCAGGCCGCCGTAACCGATATCGTAAGCCCAACCGTCGCCGCCCAGGATCCAGACGGATTTGCGCACCAGTTTATCCGCCAGGCTGAGCAGCTGCCGGGCGGCGGGTGTTTTCATGCCGCTTAATTTCTTCTTCAGGGCCTCTACGCGCTCACGCTGGGCGCGGATGCCGGCTTCAGTGGACTGGTCGGCTGTCAGCAGTTCATCCACCAACTGACCGCCCAGATCGGCGGACATTTTCTTGAGTATCTCACGCGCGAATTCACCTTGCTTGTCCATCGTCAGGCGCATACCCAGGCCGAATTCGGCGTTATCCTCGAACAATGAGTTCGACCAAGCCGGACCGCGCCCTTCGGTGTTGAATGTATAGGGTGTGGTGGGCATGTTACCGCCGTAGATCGAGGAGCAGCCGGTGGCGTTGGCGATAATGGTGCGGTCGCCGAAGAGCTGGGTGAGCAGGCGCACATAGGGCGTCTCGCCGCAGCCGGCGCAGGCGCCGGAGAACTCGAACAACGGCCGCAGCAGCTGCGAGTTTTTCACCGTGTTGGGTTCGAAAGCCGTGCGGTCAGGATCGGGCAGGTTGAAGAAGAATTCCCAATTCTTGCTTTCCGCTTCGCGTAAAGGCGGCTGGGGTGTCATATTGATTGCCTTGCGAGCGGGATCGGTTTTGTCTTTGGCGGGGCAATTTTCGACGCATAAACCGCAGCCGGTGCAATCTTCAGGAGAGACCTGCACGGTGAATTTCGCGCCCGGGAACTCTTTGAATTTGGCGTCCACTGACTTAAAGGTGGCAGGAGCGTCCTTCAGCAGGGCGGCATCATAGACCTTGGTACGGATGACCGCGTGCGGGCAGACGAAAGCGCACTTACCGCACTGGATGCAAATCTCCGGGTTCCAGACCGGGATTTCCAGGGCGATGTTGCGTTTTTCCCACTGGGTGGTGCCGGAGGGATAGGTGCCGTCGATGGGCATCTTGCTGACCGGCAGGTTGTCGCCATCCTTGGCGATCATGGCGCCCAGGACTTCCTTGACGAAAGCAGGCGCTGCCGCGGGGACAGCCGGGCGGCGGGTGGTCTGGCTGGTGGCACTGGCGGGAACCTTGATTTCGAACATGTTCTCCAGTGAGGAATCCACCGCGGCATAGTTCTGGTTGACGACCGCCTCGCCGCGTTTTCCGTAGGTTTTCTTGATGTATTTCTTAATCTCGGCGATGGCTTCATCTTTGGGCAGCACGTTGCTGATGGCGAAGAAGCAGGTTTGCATGATGGTGTTGATGCGCCCGCCCATGCCGGTCTTGTTGGCGACTTCGTTCGCGTCGATCATGAAGAATTTGAGCTTTTTATCGATGATGGCTTTCTGCACTTCGACCGGCAGTTTACCCCAGATCTCATCCGGGCCGTAGATACTGTTCAATAGGAAGATACCGCCGGGCTTGGCGTACTTGAGCATGTCGAATTGTTCCAGGAAAGTAAATTGATGGCAGGCCACGAAGTTGGCGTCGTTGTTGCCGATCACATACGGCGCGCGGATCGGCTTGGGGCCGAAACGCAGGTGCGAAATGGTCATGGCGCCGGACTTTTTGGAGTCGTACACGAAATAACCCTGGGAGTAGTTGCCGGTTTCCTCGCCGATGATCTTGGTGGAGTTCTTGTTGGCGCCCACAGTGCCATCGGAACCCAGTCCGAAAAACACGCAACGGATGGTGTCATCGCTCTCAATGGAAAATTCGGGATCGTAAGCCAGGCTGGTGTGCGAGAGATCGTCATTGATGCCGATGGTGAAGGAATTCTTGGGCTGGTCCTGCTTCAGTTCATCATACACGCCCTTGACCATGGCGGGATTGAACTCCTTGGAAGAGAGGCCGTAGCGCCCGCCGACCACGACCGGCTGGCCGCTGAAGGGCGCGCTGCCTTGCTTGACCGCTTCCAAAACGGCAGCAGCCACGTCTTTATACAGCGGTTCGCCATCCGCGCCGGGTTCCTTGGTGCGGTCGAGCACAGCAATGGCCTTGACGGTTTTGGGAAGGGCTTTTAAAAGACTCCCGGCTTCGAATGGCCGGTAGAGATGAACGTTAACAACGCCGACTTTTTCGCCTTTGCCGGCCAGGTATTGGGCGGTTTCTTCCACCGTTTCAGCGCCGGAAGCCATGATCACGATCACGCGCTCCGCGTCAGGCGCGCCGGTGTAATCGAACAGGTGATACTGGCGACCGGTCAGCTTGGCGAACTTATCCATTTCTTGCTGGGTGATCTCGGCGCATTTTTCATAAAACGGGTTCACGGTTTCACGGCCCTGGAAATAGGTATCCGGGTTCTGGGCGGTGCCGCGAATAAAGGGCTGATCGGGGGTTAGTGCGCGCTCGCGGTGCGCTACGATGGTCTCATCATCGATCATTTCCCGCATAACGTCCTCATCCAGCAATTCGATCTTGGCCACTTCATGCGAAGTGCGGAAGCCATCGAAGAAATGCAGGAAAGGCACGCGCGATTTGAGCGTGGCAGACTGCGCGATCAAAGCCATGTCATGCGCTTCCTGCACCGAGCGGGAAGCCAGCATGGCGAAGCCGGTGCCGCGGGCGGCCATTACGTCGCTGTGATCGCCGAAAATGGAAAGCGCCTGGGCGGCCAGCGAGCGGGCGGTTACATGAAAGACGGTCGGGATCAGCTCGCCGGCGACCTTGTACATATTGGGGATCATCAACAGCAGACCCTGCGAAGCCGTGAAGGTGGTGGTGAGCGAACCGGTGCTCAGCGCGCCGTGGACAGCTCCGGCCGCGCCGCCTTCGGATTGCATTTCCATCACCAACGGCACGGTGCCCCAAATGTTGGCGATGCCGAGCGCGGACCAGGCATCGGCGTGTTCGCCCATGCCGGAGGAGGGCGTGATTGGATAAATCGCGGCGACCTCGTTTATGCGGTATGCAGTATAGGCAACGGCTTCGTTGCCATCCATCATAACCTGTTGACGTTTCATTAATTTACTCCTAGAAGGTATTTGCTGTGTCAGTTCAACGCCCTGGCAGGCGAAACAAAGCGGTTCGCATTTAAACCGCTTAATAATACCACTTTTTAATAATCGGATAAATATTATCTGATTAAGAACCCCTGACGCGCAGTTTATCCCCCGCCAGGTAGAGCGCGGCCAGGCTCTTGCTATCCTGCAGGCGGCCCTGGGCAGTCAGCGCGGGCAGCCCGGCAGCCGGGATTCTTTCAACTTCAAGAAACTCATCCTCATCCATGTCCAACGGCGCATGGCTGAGACCGGTAGCCAGGAAGATATGGTTGAGTTCGGAGGAATAACCCGGCGCCAGGTAAGCGGATCCCAGATGTTCCATCCCGGCGGCGGCCAGGCCGGTTTCCTCGCGGATCTCACGTTGGGCGCACTCCAGGGGCGTCTCGCCCGGGTTCATCACGCCGGCCGGCAGCTCCAGCAAGACTGTTTCGCTGCCCATGCGGAATTGCGAGACGAAAATGACGTTGTTTTCGGCATCCAGCGGGATGACCGTGACGGAATCCTCATGGCGCACCAGGCTGTAATCGCGCTCGCGCGCATCCGGCAAGCGCACATGCAAGCGTTCGACCGTGAAGGCCAGCGCGTCATAAACGGTGGTTTTGGAAAGGATTTGCATGCTCATCGGGTACCTCGCAGGTAGCTAGTGTATCACTTAAAACAAAATCCCCGCGGCACGCCGCGGGGATCGGTGATCTCAGAGATTATTCATTGGCGAAGTAATCGGTGCCGTAGTAATCGGCCACATCCGATTCGAGCAGCACCACAATGGTGGGTGTGCCGCGCAGGCTGTCGGGGATGGTAAGGGTCACTTCAAATCCCTGGGCGGCGCCCTGCGGATTGTAATGGGCGGTGCCGACCACGATGTATTGCGTGAAGTCATATAAGCCATCCGGACCCATCTTGAAGGTCAAATCCATGTCATTCATCAGCCAGGGATAGGTGGCCTGCAGCACCACGCTCTGGTCTTTCTTGTAGCTCTTCACACAGACGTACAAGCCGGGCGCGCATTTGCTGGTGTTGTAATCCAGTTCGACTTCCGGGGGCGGGCCGGCAGTGGAGGTGGGCAGCACCAGCTTGGTGGCTTCCTTCTCCGGTTCGGGCGTACCCTCAGTAGTGGGGGTATCCTCATCTTCGTCAGCAGAATCTTCGCCGCTGGCAGCCGCGTCTTCATCGACAGGCATGGCCATGGCAGTTTGCGTGCCGGCGATGATATCTTTCATCAATTGGGACTGTGTGGAAACCGGGTTGGGCAGGGTGGCTTCCGCTTTGGCAACTTCGGATGTACCGCCGGAGGCGGAGCGTGTGCAAGCGGTTGCTGCCAGGCTGAAAACCGCCAAGGCGATCACACAGGCCAGGATTATTTTCTTCATGCGTTTTTCTCCTCCAGAAAAATCAACCATTGAATTATTATTATAAAAATAACACTTATTATCTTAGCACGGTGCCTGTTTCAGGTCAATAGACAGGCTGGCCGCTGATAATAGAAGTGCAGGGGTTTTTCAACTCCTGCACTTAATTTTATCCCTTATTTCGTATTATTGTACATTTTGTGGTAACTGAAAGATAAAGGGCGATTCGCTGGGCAGCAGCATGGTGTTGATGTTGGGCGCCAGCTTGGTGATGTACTGGTAAGTGAGCAATTCAGGATTATTGGCAATGGCGTCCTGGATGAGCTTCAAGGCATCCGCTTCGGCCTGCGCTTCGATCAGGCGGGCTTTGGCGTTGCCTTCGGCGGCGATAATGGCTGATTCGGCCGCGCCTTTGGCAGTTTCGATGGTTTGTTGGGCTTCCTGTTTTCTCTGCTCAACCACGAAGGCGGCCTGTTTGGCGAGCTGCTCGGCAACCTGTTTCTGTTCCACCGAAGCGGCATATTCAGGAGAGAAGGTAATATTGCGCAGCACAAAATCCACCAGGGTCAGGCCGTTTTCCTCAAATTTTATGGCTAAATTCTCGTTGATAAAATCTACCAGCTCAAAGCGTTTGTCTGTGACCACATCTTCCACGCCAAATTGGGAGACTGCATCGCGGATGATGCCGCGCGCTTGCGCGCGCACCAAATCAGCATAACGATTCTGCCAGAGAATATGCACATCCACCACCTTTTCCGGATTGATCTCATAGATAACGGAGGCATCCACAAAAATCTCCTGTCCGTCGGACGTGCGGGCAGTGATGGAATCGTCGCCTGTGATTTCACCCTCGTTGGTCGCAATGGACATGGTGTAAGACTGGCGCGAGATGGGATAAAGCTCCACGCGTTCCATGAAGGGCATGATCCAGCGCAGCCCCGGCTGCAGGGCTTCATCCCGGTAGCCTTTGGCTGCCAGCGCGGAGATGACCACGCCGCGCTCCTCGGGTTCGATGAACACCAGCCCGGCGCTCAGGATGGTGGTGAGGATGGCCCCGGCGGCAAAGACGATCAGCAGCAGACGGGCATTCTTGATCTTCTGGCCGCGCGCTGCCTGCACGCTGGACAAGATAACGACGCCCAGTACGGCCAGCCAAAATACTACGGATATTACGGTGATCAGGTCGGTTATTCTCATTCTTCCTCCAATACAACTCTATTATGTGTGTTTTTTTCAAAACAAATGTAAAAGACGTATTAATAAACCTTTATATGCATCTTTTTATATATACGTAAACAGGTTGGAATTGTTTTGCCGCCGGGAACGCGGCTAAGCCTCGAGCAGGATGGTAACCGGGCCGTCGTTGTGGATCTCCACCTGCATGTGCGCGGCAAATTCCCCCGCTTGGGTGGGCACGCCCTCGCTTTGCAAGGCGGACACGAAAAAATCCACCAGGGGGCTGGCGATCTCGGGCGGGGCGGCTTTGAAAAAGGAGGGGCGGTTGCCCTTTTGGGTATCCGCCATCAGGGTGAATTGCGAAACCACGATCGCGCTGCCGGCGATATCGCGCACCGACAGGTTCATCTTGCCCTGGTTGTCGCTGAAGATGCGCAGGGCGGCGATTTTTTTGCTGAGCTGGGCGGCTTTTTCGCGCGTGTCTTCGTTCTCGAT
>CAZDUN010000147.1:0-5116 GCA_964508615.1 uncultured Pelolinea sp.
TAGGTTGGGATTGGGTCCTGGGGGGGGTATTAGCCGTTAATTTTATTATCGCGCAGGTTGTTGGCGAGTTGGTAATATTTCGGAATGATATTGGCTGGGTCGATCATACTTGACATTTATAATTTCCCGTACTACAATATAGTCGATAAGATGTTAAGAGGTCTTTACCAGTTAGTTTAACACCCCAAACCTGCTTTTGTCAAACCAAAAGATAAGGTACATCATGAATTATATATCTGAAACCGACATTCGCAATATCGTGCAAAAGGCGCTGGCCCAGGCCGCGCAGCCTGCTGCTCCCGCCCCTGCCGCGCCCGGTTCCGCGCCTGACCAAAGCCCCTGCGCCGCCGGTAAAAAACGCACCATCGCGGTCGGCAGCGACCACGGCGGATATGACCTGAAAACCATCGTGATCGCGACCCTGCAGGAAATGGGCCACACGGTGATCGACTGCGGCACGCACGGCAAGGAAGCCGTGGACTACCCCGATTTCGCGCTGGCGGTCGCTGAGAAAATCCGCTCGCGCGAGGCCTGCCGCGGGATCGTGATCGACGCGGCCGGCATTGGCAGCTGCATGGCCGCCAACAAGGTGCCCGGCGTGCGCGCGGCTATGTGCGTGGATTACGCCACTGCTTCCAACAGCCGCGAGCACAACGACGCCAACGTGTTGTCACTCGGCGCCGGCCTGCTGGGGGTCAACCAGGTCAAGCTGATCGTCAAAACCTTCCTGGAAACCAATTTCGGCGGCGGACGGCACGCCCGCCGCGTGGACAAGATTACCGATATCGAAAAAAAGTATATGAAAGAGGGATGATCCTATGATTGCCGATCCCAAAAATATTGAAAACATCGCCCAAATCGTCACGCGCGAGATCCTCAACGCGCTGGTGGAAGAAGCCGCCCAGACTGCCGCGCCGCAAGGCCAGCAGTGCAAGGTGGAATGCGTGGATAACATCTGCGTCAAGACTTGTTTCGATGAACTTGGCCACGTCATCAGCGCCGGGGCTGAGCGCATCACCAGCACGCTGGGCAGCATTCCGGACGATCTCACCAAGGCCAGCTACATCGATCACACCCTGCTGAAGCCGGAAGCCACGCGCGAACAGGTCACCCAACTTTGCAAGGAAGCGCGCGAATACCATTTCGCTTCGGTGTGCGTCAACCCCACCCATGTCAAGCTGTGCGCCGAACTGCTGCGCGGCTCGGACGTAAAGGTGGGCTGCACCATCGGTTTTCCGCTGGGCGCCAACACCCCGGAGGTGAAAGCCTTTGAAACCCGCCAGGCGGTGGCTGACGGCGCGGGCGAGGTGGATATGGTCATCAACATCGGCGCGCTCAAAGATCGCAACCTGGAACTGGTGGCGCGCGACATCCTATCCGTGGTGCAGGCCGCGCACGAAGGCGGCATCCTGCTCAAGGTCATCATTGAAGCTGCTTTGTTGACCGATGAAGAAAAACAGATCGCCTGCCTGCTGGCCAAGGAAGCCGGCGCGGATTACGTTAAAACCTCCACCGGTTTTTCGATCGGCGGCGCGACCGTGGAAGACGTGGCGCTCATGCGCCGCACAGTCGGCCCGTTGATCGGCGTCAAGGCCGCCGGCGGCATCCGCACCGTGGAAGATTTCGAGAAAATGGTTAAAGCCGGGGCGACCCGCATCGGCGCCAGCGCCGGCGTGCGCATCATCCAGGGCGATGATAAAACCGCCCAGCCCGCCGCCAAAGCCGACGGGCCCAAGAATTATTAGAGAAAGAGGAAACGAGCATGTTGATTGCGCGAGTCATCGGAACAGCCGTATCCACCATGAAAGATGAAAAACTGGAAGGGCGCAAGCTGCTGGTGCTGCAGCAAACCGACGAGTACGGCAAAGGCAGCGGCAAGCCCTTCGTGGCCATCGATTCCGTGGATGCCGGCGTGGGAGACCTGGTGCTGACCGCCGCGGGTTCCAGCGCCCGCCAGACCACCGCCACCAAGGACCGCCCGGTGGACGCGGTCATCATGGCCGTGATCGATTCGTTGGAAGTGGAAGGCCAGGTGACCTTCCGCAAGAGTTAAGCGAAAGGAATTTGAATGGCTCTCTACCCGGACCTTCAATCCATGCAGGAAGCGCGCGACCTGGCTGAGGCGGCCTATAAAGCCCAGCTGATCTGGGGGCGCGCCTCGCAGGAAGAGGTCGATCGCGTTTGCGCCGCCATGGCGGATGCCGCCTACCAGGCTTCCGCCCACCTGGGGCAGCTGGCGCACGAAGAGACCGGTTACGGCATCCCCGCCCACAAGAAGCTCAAGAACGAGCTGGCCTCCATGGGCGTATGGAACAGCATCAAGGACGTCAAGACCGTGGGCGTGATCCGCCAGGACAGCCAGCATGGCATCACCGAAATTGCCTGGCCGATGGGTGTGATCGCGGCGCTGACCCCCAGCACCAACCCCACCTCCACCGCCATTTATAAAGCTCTTTCCGCGGTCAAGGCGCGCGACGCCATCATCATCGCGCCGCACCCCTCCGCCGCCAAATGCACCTTCGAAGCCTGCCGCATCATGCAGGAGGCCGCCCAGAAAGCCGGCGCGCCGCACAACCTGGTCAACTGCATGCAAAATATCTCGCTGCCCGGCACGAATGAACTGCTCAGGCATAAATACGTGCGCCTGATCCTGGCCACCGGCGGAACGCCCATGGTGAAAGCCGCCCATTCGGTCGGCAAGCCCGCCTACGGCGTCGGCCCGGGCAATGTGCCGGTCTATGTGGACCGCAGCGCCGACCTGCAGAAAGCCGCGCGCTACATCGTGGCCAGTAAAGCCTTCGACTGCTCCACCATCTGCGCTTCCGAGCAGGCCGTGGTGGCCGATAAGCCCATCGCGCGCCAGCTGGAAGACCTGATGAAAGCCGAGGGCGCTTATTTTCTTGATGAAATCCAGGCCGAAAAAGTGCGCCGGCTGCTCTTCAACCCGGACGGGGGCATCAACCCGCGCGCGGTCGGCCAGCCTGCCCAGACCCTGGCCGGCATGGCCGGTTTCAGCGTGCCGCAATCGGCGCGCGTGCTGGTGGCGCGCCTGAACACCACCGGCAGCGGCGAGCCGCTCTCGCGCGAAAAGCTGACCACCGTGCTGGCATGGTACGAGGAAGAGGGCTGGGAAGCCGGCTGCGAACGCTGCATCGAGCTGATCATGTTCGGCGGGCGCGGCCATACCCTGGTCATCCACGCGCAGGACGAGCACGTCATCATGGCCTTCGGGCTGGAAAAACCGGTCTTCCGCATCCTGGTCAACACCATGGGCACGCTGGGCGCGGTCGGCCTGACCACCGGCCTGATGCCCTCGCTCACGCTGGGTTCGGGCGGCGAGGGCGGCGCGATCACCGGCGACAACGTGACCGTCCATCATCTCTACAACGTCAAGCGCCTGGCTTACGAAGTCAGCGCCCCGCCCGAAGCAGCCATGCAGGCTGCGCCGGCCGCGGCAGCCGCCCCCATGGCGGCAGCGCCATCCGGCAGCGCCAACTTGCAGGACATGGAAGCATTGGTGCGTCAAATTGTTCAAGAAATCATCCAACAAAAATAATTTGCAATAAAAAGAAAGGAAGAAAAAAATGGCAACAAATCCTGAATTGATCGCTCTTGGCATGGTCGAAACCAAAGGCCTGGTGGGCTCCATCGAAGCCGCCGACGCCATGGTCAAAGCCGCCAACGTCGCCCTGCTCGGATCGGAGTACGTGGGCGGCGGTTACGTGACCGTCATGGTGCGCGGCGACGTGGGCGCGGTGAAAGCCGCCACAGACGCCGGCGCCGCAGCTGCCAAACGGGTTGGCGAACTGGTTTCAGTGCATGTCATCCCGCGGCCGCACAGCGACGTGGAAATGATCCTGCCGCAGAAATCCAAGGGCAGCATCGGCTAAGACGCAGCGCAGAATGAATCTACCGGACGGCTGGCGCTGAAACGCCGGCCGCCCTGCTGCGATGCAGATGCGCGCGCGGATCGCCCTCGCCGGCCGCCGGTTCGACCCGGCATGCCTGGCAAGCCGCGGGAAAGCCGCCCGCTGCGCCATTTATCGCGCGCAGCGGCAAACCCGCGCGGCCGGCGCGAGTAAGGAAGAAAGAATGAAAGCGAGTGAAACGATATGGCTGATCAATTTCAATTAAGGTGCTACTGCTTGCTGGACCGCATGCAGGCGCAATACGCCGCCTTCATCGGCACGGTCACCCAGGGCGACCTGCCCACCGAGGGCATGGCCTCGCTCTACGTGGAAATGGCGCCCGGCAACGAGGTCTTCCGCGTGGTGGATATCGCCGTCAAAGCCACTGAAGCCCGCCCCGGCGCGCAGATTGTCGAGCGCGAATTCGGCATGTTCGAGGTGCATTCTCACAACCAGGCCGCCGTGATCGAAGCCGGTGACGTTGTGCTTGACCGGTTGGGCATGAAGGTCGAAGACCGCATCAAGCCGCAGATCGCCTCCATCCAGGTCATCACGCGCGTCGATCCCTACCAGGCCCAGCTGCTCAACCGCTTCCGGCGCGGATCGATGATCGTACCGGGCGAGACCATGCTGGTGCTGGAGTGCGCCCCGGCCGCCTACATCAACTACGCCTGCAACGAAGCCGAGAAGAAAGCCAGCATCAAGATCATTCACGTCTCCAGCGTGGGCCGTTTTGGGCGCATGTGGCTCTCCGGTTCGGAAGCCGAGATCGTCTCGGCGCGTGACGCGGCCGTCAAAGCCCTGGAAAGCCTGCCCGGCGTGGCCGGTTGAGCTTAATCGTTCAGCTTCAGGCCTGTCAGAAGGCCTGAAAAGGAAAAGCCTATGGCAAAAGTCTTTTATACCGAACGCGACATCGAGGATATGCTCAAGCGCGGCGAACGCAGCCTGGTCGTCACCGACGACGTGGTGCTGACCGACCTGGCCTACGAAGCCGCGCGCCGCCTGGGCGTGCAGCTCGTGCAGCCCACCGATACGCCGCCCGCGGCGCCCATCCGGCCGTACATCAACAAAACCGCCTCGCCTTCCGCCAGTCCGGTCATGCCCACTCCCGCCGCGCCTGCAGTCGCCGGCGGCAGCGGCCGCCTGGCAGCCATTAAGGCGCGCGTCAAAACCGCCGCGCGCGCCCAATTGGGCGGCGCGGTGGATGA
>CAZDUN010000147.1:5135-6302 GCA_964508615.1 uncultured Pelolinea sp.
TGTTATTCGGACGCGTCAAGGGCACTGCCGTCTGCACCATCAAGTACCCCGGCACGGAGGGGTTGAAACTGCTGCTGGTGCAGCCGCTGGATAAGGATATGCGCCCGCAGGGGCCGCTGCAGGCCGCCGCGGACGTGGTGCAGGCCGGCGAGGGCGATCTGTGCATGCTGGTGCGCTCGCGCGAAGCCGCGCTGGCCATGCCGGAGATCAAGTTCGTGCCGATTGACCTGGCCATTGTGGGCATCGTGGATGACCTGCAAGTGCGCCCGGCCGCCGAATTCGATACCACCCTCAAAAAGGGCAATAATCGTTACACCTAAACAAGGGAGCAGCATGATACTCGCCAAAGTCGTCGGCACAGTCGTCACCACCATCAGCCACCCGGCCTTTAAACGCCGCAAGCTGCTGGTCGTGCAGCCCTTGAGCCTCGATCCTGATGATCAGGGCGGCGACTTCATCGCGCTGGATACCAGCCAGGCCGGCATCGGCGACACCGTGCTGGTGCTGCGCGAGGGCAGCGGCGCGCGCCAGGTGCTGGAAAACAAGGACGCGCCGGTCATCTCCGTGATCGTGGGCATCGTCGATTCGGTCAGCATCGAGGCTTGAGCGCCGCCCAAGCATGATCCAGGGAATCCGCGCCGGCGGATTTTTGTTTTTTCCGGTTGAATGGGGTGTATAATGACGGAAATAAAGGGTAATAAGAGCCGCGAGGGCGCTGAGTTGAGAAAGTACAACGAACCGCAAAGCATGATCCCATGCAGTGAATGCAGCATCGGCATGATGCACAAGGCCAGGGTGACCTATTTCACCTGGCTGGCCGACGAGCTGATCAGCGTGCCGGATTTCCCGGCCTGGATCTGCGACGTGTGCGGCAAGCGCGAATATGACGCCCAGGCGCTCAAACGCCTGGCCATGCTGCTCAGCCCGCTGCCCGGCAAGGCGCGCGGCCAGCGCGTGAAAAAGAGCGCCGCCAAAGGCGAAAGCCCCCAGCCCGGCGCGCGCCCGCACCTGCCCGAATAAAATACTTTATCCTGAAAATAAATCGCGGGTTTGCCGGAAAGCGAATGGCAAACCCGCGTTGACGTTAAAAACAGGGCGTGTTAAAATAGATGCTCTTGTGGGCGCGTAGCTCAATGGTAGAGCAGTGGCCTTTTAAGCCATTGGTTG
>CAZDUN010000148.1:0-6279 GCA_964508615.1 uncultured Pelolinea sp.
AGCCGCAAGCAAAGCGACCTGGATTTCACCATTTTGAACGGCGTGCAGACCGTGATCAGCATCGCGCTGGTGATGGCCACGCTGTTGACGTTGTGGAATCCGCGCAAGGTATTCAATACCCCCAGCCTGGCCTCCCTGGTGGAGGCGGAAGCCACCCAGGCTGCCATCGAAGCCGCGGCAAAAAGCGAGCAAGGTACGCATATCGCCATCCTGGCAGGCCATTGGGATGATAGCAATCCCGGCGAGGTTTGCGCGGATGGATTGATCGAAGCAGACCTGAATCACGACATGGCGCTGCGCGTGGCAGACATACTTGAAAAACTGGGTTACAGCGTGGACCTGTTCCCGGAATATGACCTGAATTACCTGAATTATGAGGGTCTGGCATTCATCGCCTTGTACTCCGGCTCGTGCGCCGAATCCCCGCTGCCTGCCAGCGGATTCAAACTGGGCGGCAGTTTTTCAGCCGCCAACCCGGAACAGGTCGATCAGCTGGCCACCTGCCTTTCACAGACTTACCAGGAAGCCACCAGCCTGCCGTTCACCTATGAGGTGATCAGCGCGGAACATGCCTCCTACCATATCTTCCGCGATATCCATGCCACCACCCCGGCGGTGCGCCTGGAAATGGGGTCAATGAATACCGACCGGCGAGTGCTGGTTGAACAGGCAGACGCAACCGCCCAGGGCATCGTGAACGGCATTCTGTGTTTTTTGAGCAATCAGGGCGGCGACGTTCCATGAGCGATAACGACCGCGTTCGCAACGGGATAAAGCTTTCGCAGAAGCGAATCCCCCTCTTTCCGGGTTTGATTGCAGGGCTGTTTTTTTGCGGCTTTTTCTTTGCCAATGTGCATGCTGCCGCGGCGGGGGAAACCAGCCCGGGAAGATTTAACCCACCACAAGCTGAAGGAACTCCCGCGCCAGTTGGAACAGAGCAGGCGGCGAGCACTGCTTTCCCCACACCCAGCCAAACGCCGGATAAGTATTATGCCGATTATTTCGCGCGTTCCTGGGACATCCCCGAAGAAGCCGCGCAGGGCAACACCTTCTGGATCGAGGTGGACCTAAGCGCTCAAACCTTGAGCGCGTACCGCGGAGGCCGCATTGTCGATACCTTCCTGATCTCGAGCGGCACGGATGCTTTTCCAACCGTTACCGGCACCTACCGCATCTATGCCAAGTACAGCCAGTACACCATGCGCGGCCCGGATTATGATATACCGGATGTGCCCTATTCCATGTTCTTTTATAAAGGCTATTCCATTCACGGCACCTACTGGCATGACGATTTCGGCCAGCAGATGAGCCGGGGCTGCGTGAACATGAAAACCGAGGAGGCCGCCTGGATCTACGAGAACGCGCCAGTCGGTACGTATGTGTTCATTCACTATTGACCATGCACGAAATAATGAATAAGTCTCTGTCACGCCGCGATTTTCTAAAATATTCTTTCCTGCTTTCCGGCAGCACGTTTTTATACGCCAGTAATCCGCTCGATGAATTCTTGAAAAAACAGCAGCAGGAGACGGATGCGGCTAGGCTGGGGCGCGTATTATTTGAAGGCGTTAACGCGCACGCCGAGCCGGATGAAAAAAGCGAGGTTCTGCGAAGCTGCGCGTTCAATGAACTGGTCGAATACCGCCAGGAGGTCAGCGTCAAATCAACCCGCCCGCACGCGGAGATCTGGCTGCGCCTGAATGAACCAGGTTATATCCATTCCAAGTACCTGCAGCCGGTGCAGAACAAGCTCAACCCGGTGGTCATGGAAATCAGCGCAGCCGGCCAATTGGCCGAGATCACGGTGCCCTTCACCACGGCGGTGGTCAACCGCGGCAACAACAACCGCAATGATTCCAGAGATCAAATCTTCTTTTACGGCTCAACCCACTGGGTTTACGGACTCGGCCAACGCATCGAGGATGGCACTTACTTTTACCTGGTCAAAGAAGACCGCTGGGAAGACTCCTATTACGTGGATGCCACCCATATGCGCCTGGTAGCCGATGAAGAATTGGCGCCTATGTCCACCGATGTGGACCAGAGCAAGAAGCTGATCCGCATCAACCTGCGCGAGCAGTACCTGACGGCTTATGAAGATCAGGAACTGGTTTTCATGTCCGCGCTTTCCTCCGGGCAGTTAGCAGGTGATATCGACCGCACCACGCCTACCGGCGATTACACTATCAATTACAAGCGCCCCTCGCGTCACATGGTGCACACCGACCGCATCGGCGAGAACGATGATGAATTGTACGGCGTGCCCTGGGTCAGCTATTTCACTGACAGCGGCATTGCCTTTCACGGCACGTATTGGCATAACGATTTCAACCAGCCCAACAGTCACGGCTGCATTAACCTGCCCATTTCAGCCGCGCGCTGGATTTACCTGTGGAGCCAACCGGTGGTCGCGCCCAGGGAAACCAAGCATGTCTCCAATAAAGGGACGCGCGTGGAAGTGTTTTGACATTCATAGAAATTGTTAAGACACATGCGCCTGCCTTGCGGTTAAAATTTCACACGAATATGGGTACCAGAGCAGTTTTTGAAGGATTGGTTTTCGACGAAAACGACCATCAGTTGGGCGTTTCTTTTGTCGGTGATGAAGCCTGTTACGTAATCGACGATAACGGTTTCTTGCGTCATATCCCCTCGGAGCAAATCGACCGGCAGGTGCTGGAGGCCATGCTTGGGCAGATAGAAGATAACAAGGACCTGATCACCGAGCAGACCGTGAAGATGCTGGGTCAGGATGACCTGTTCACGCACGCCTTTATCCAGAACCAGTTAGAGAATGTGGATGACCAGATGAAACGCCTGCTGGAACAGGGCCTGCCGGAAGCCGGCCGCAATTACCTGGGGATGTTCGGGTTTAAAATTATCGTAAATTATCACGGCGAAGTCCTGCGCGTGGAACAGCCGGCCATGCCTGCCGAAGGCGATGAATAACCTGAGTTAAAGATGATCCAGCCAGGAGAATAGCATATGATGGCAGCTGACAATATCATCAACGTCAATGAACTGAATTTCGAATATGAAGTGATCGCTTATTCCCGCAATGTGCCCGTGCTGGTGGATTTCTGGGCGGAATGGTGCCAGCCGTGCAAAACGCTGGGGCCGCTGCTGGAGAAGATCGTGGCGGAAGCCGGAGCCGGGCTGCGCCTGGCAAAAGTGAACATCGACCAGAACCCCAACCTGGCCATCCAGCATGGCGTGCGCAGCATCCCGACCGTGAAAGCTTTCATTGATGGGCAAGTGGCGGGAGAATTCAGCGGCTTGCAGCCCGAGCGGCGCCTGCGCGAATTTATCAGCCGGCTCACGCCGCCCGGCCCGCTGGATCTTGAGATCGAGAGAGGCCAGGGGCTGCTGGCCAGCGGGAGCTGGAGCGAAGCTGAAAGCGTGCTGCGCAAAGCCCTGGAACAGCGGCCGGATTCTGCCGCGGTGCAGCTGGGCCTGGCCAAGACGCTGCTGGCTCAAAACCAACCGGAGGAAGCGCTGGAATTATTGAAAACCATCCCATCCGGGCGTGAATACAACCAGGCGCAAATCATCCTGCCGTTTACCAACAGTCTGTTGGGACTCAAGCATAACCTGCTGCCCGAAGAAACCAACCTGGACGCGATCTTCCGCAACAGCCTGCGGCTGGCGAGCCAGGCCAAGTATCCCCTGGCTCTGGATGGAATGCTGGATATCCTGCGCGCGGACAAGCGCTACCGCGGCGGCTTGGCCCGGCAGGTGATCCTCGGCATTCTGGAGATCATGGGCGAAGAGGATGAGCAGACACGCGCCTATCGCGCGGAACTGGCTTCCGTCTTGTTCTAACTATTGCGGTCACAGAACCAGGCTTTTCTTATATGAAATAGCCTGGTTTTTTTTTAATAAATTCCCTGAAGATTTTCTATTCACAGGTAAAATTGGTTCAATCCGGCCGCAATCATCCGGAGATATGTGATGCGTTCATGACCGGTATCTATTTCCTCATCCTTGCGTTTGAAAGCGGACTGCTGAGCTGGCATTATTTCACCGCCGGCTCTGCCAGCAGCGAACAGGTGTTCGCAGGCCTTTCACCCCAGAAATTGGCGCTGGTCAGCTTGCTGGCTGGCCTGGCGCTGGTGTTTTCGATCCTGGCCGGGATGAGCGCGAGCCGAAATTCAAAATTCAGGCGACTGCTGAACGATCTGCTGGAAAGCGAACGAAAAATCTGGCGATTGTTTGGCGCCAGCCTGTGCTCCGGATTGTTTGCGGCCATGCTCTTAATCGCCGGCGCGCAGCGTTTCGGGGATTATCGGGCTGTATATATCCAATTTCAACCTGTTTTCAGCTGGATATTCTGGATATCCCTGCAAACCATGCTGGTTCTGTTGGTGTGGTCCGCTTTGCGCTTCAATACACTGAAAGCGGACGCAGGCAGCAGCGCGAATCGCGAAGCCGGCACCATCTGGCTGATCTTCTCTATTTCTGTGGCAGTCAAGCTGCTGTGGGGGGTGCGAGGCGTATACGGGCCGGTCAACGGCGACGAGATGGAGTATTTTTCACTGGCGTATTATTTGGGCGCGGGGAGCCTCTTCCGGGCGGTTGACCCCATTCATTATCCGCCGCTCTACCCGCTTTTCCTGACCAGCCTGATCCCGTTTGGCTTGCGGGCATTCGACCTGATCAAGATCATGAACGTGCTGCTATCTTCCAGCATCGTCTTTCCGATCTACCTGACCGCGCGCCAAAACCTGGACGCGCGCAGGAGCGCCTGGGCAGCCGCAGCTGCCTGCCTGCTGCCGTTTCACCTGGTTTTCCCGCGCCGCATTCAAAGCGAAAATCTCTATTTCCCATTGTTCTGTTGGGCGCAGTATATGCTGAGCGCCTATCCAAAACAACCGCACCGGCGGACTGGCTGGGATGCGCTCAGCGGCGCTTGCCTGGGGGCGCTCTACCTGACGCGCTACATCACGCTGGCCATCCTGCCCGCGTTTTTATTGGCATGGTGGCTGAAAAACGAACGCGCCGAGGATTCCAAGGCGGGCTTCTCCACCAACAAGATGCTGCGACTGGCGCTGCTGTTTGCTTCTTCCATGATCGTCTATGCGCCCTGGGTGCTGGCGGGGATGCGGGCGGGTTTTGCTTTCAAGGACATGCTGGGTTTGTTCATCACCGGCCAGGTGGAAAACCCCGCCCAGTTGGATTTCGCGCATTTGCTGAAATGGGTGTTGATCTATGGCGCTTATCTCATCCTGATGGCCGCGCCCGTGCTACCCTTGGTGATCAGCGTTATTCCGCATGTTTTTTCATCGGAATGCAAACGCGCGATCAGGCACTGGTTCCCGACCACTGGCGCGTTGGTTGGGTTATACAGCGCCGCGGTGGTGCGCCATTCCTGGCGCGCCAACTACAACGCGGAACTGCCCATGAAGATCATGGGGCGCTACCTGATTTTCCTGGCGCCCATTTTTCTGATCAGCGCCATGCTTTCCCTGGCGGAAATGGAAAAACAAGGCCGCCAGCCGAACTGGAAAATTATCTTATCGATATTCATCATCCCAACTTTAATGATCCTTTCGGCTTACCTGATCGTGGTGCAGAAAACGATGCTTCCCATTCACCCGCAGGCATTGAATGAACTGGGCGCGGTGGATGGATACCTGGTCAGCCTGTTGGATTGGCGTTTCTTCGCGATCCTGCTGCCAGACTATCTGGCCAGCGCGCTGGCCCTGGCGCGGAGCAAATTCAAGTCGCATATGCTGATTCTCTCTTTGGGGTTATGCGCGTTCTACTTGCTGCGCCTGCCGGCGTATTACAGTATCCTGCAGCCCGAACAAACCTATTCCCAAACAGGCGCGCAGATCGCTGGTGCGCTGGTGGAGCGCTACCCGCAGGAATACCGGGAGCGTGATTTTGACTTGCTATTGCCCAACCGCCTGACTTCGGCGGAGAAGCAGCTGGTGTACTTCAGCGTTCAGGTGAGAGGTTTCTTTGAATTAACACCCGCATCGTATAATAGCGCCAATGTCTTCGAAGAAATCAGCGCGGGGACATTGATCCTGTGGGAAGATAACGAGCCCTGGATTTCCGCGATGAAAGCGGATGCGATCATCGACCTGAACGGGCAGGATTTTCAATTGCTGATCTTTGACTAGAAATTTATTGATGTGGTACCACTCATCACCATGGGAATTGCTGTTCATCCAGCAGCGCATGTGAATGAAGTGTAATAGATAATTTAATGTTGGCAAGATGAATAAGTTCAGAAACATGTGAGACGAAGCGACTGGACAAAAAGGAGCATCG
>CAZDUN010000149.1:0-3232 GCA_964508615.1 uncultured Pelolinea sp.
ATTGCGCGCCGGCCAGCGCGTAGTGATCAGCGGGCCAAACGGTTGCGGAAAAACCACCCTGCTGCGCACCATTCAGGGCAGCCTGCCCGCCCTGAACGGGCGTGCCTTGCTGGGCGGCAGCGTGCGCCTGGGTGCGATGTCGCAGGATCTTTCCACGCTTGACCCGAAATTGACAGCAGTGGAGAGCGTGCTGCCCGCTTTCCCCAATCAAACCGAAGCGCGCCGCTACCTGGCCGCTTACCTGCTGGCGGGTGACGAGGTGCTGAAACCAGCCGCCCTGCTCAGCTACGGCCAGCGTGCCCGCCTGGAACTGGCGCTGTTGATTGTGAATGGCTGCAACCTGCTGCTGCTGGACGAACCGACCAACCACCTGGATATCCCCAGCCGCGCGCAATTCGAGCTGGCCCTGGATCATTTCAAGGGTGCGGTGCTGGCGGTGGTGCATGACCGCTATTTCATCGAGCGCTTTGCCGAGCAGGTGTGGATGATATCCGAATGCCGCATCCGCGTGTGGTAAGTTCCCGGGCTCTCTTGACAGCGCCCCCCGAATCCATATAATCTAAAAGAAAGGCCAGCCCGGAATTCCAAGCCGGCGCCCGCCAGGGCAGGCCGCCTGCGCAGGGGCACGCATTGCGCCGTAAGCAGGCCGGAGCGTCCGTTACCGCGTTTTGAGGCTGAACAAGCTCAGCAAAAGCAGGTGGCACCACGGGATCCCCTCTCGTCCTGCGGAGAGGGGCATTTCATTTAAACACAGGAGAAGCAGAAATGATCGATATCAAGATTGTGCGGGAAAACCCTCAACTTCTGAAGGACGCCCTGCAGCGCCGCAACATGGACGCGGCCGTGGTGGATCAGCTGGCCAAACTGGACGGGGACTGGCGCGCTTTATTGACCAAGGTGGAAGATTTGAAAGCCGAACGGAACGCCGTTTCCAAAGAAATTGGGACAATCAAGGATAAAGACGCGCGTGAGCAGAAGATCGCGGAAATGCGCACGGTGGGCGAGCACATCGCTCAAATGGATGAGGAAGTAAAAACCATCGAGGCGCGCATCCAGGCGCTGATCGAAACCGTTCCCAACCTGCCGCATGACAGCGTGCCGCTGGGCAAGGATGAGAGCGAAAACCAGGTGGTGAACACGCACGGCGAAAAACCGCAATACGCATTCGAACCGCTGCCGCATTGGGAGCTGGGCATGCGCCTGGGTATCATCGATTTCGACCAGGGCGTCAAGATCACCGGTTCGCGCTTTTACGTGTTGAACGGCGCCGGCGCGCGCCTGCAGCGCGCCCTGATCGCCTGGATGCTGGATTTGCACGTGCGGCAGGGATATCAAGAGAAATACACGCCCTTCATGGTCAAGGGCGAGACGCTGTATGCTTCCGGGCAGCTGCCCAAATTCGCTGAAAACCTGTATAAGGATCACGAAGAAGACCTGTGGATGGTGCCGACCGCGGAAGTGCCGCTGACCGGCATCCACATGGGCGATTTCATCGACGGCAGCCGCCTGCCGCTGCGCTACACGGCCTATACGCCCTGCTTCCGGCGCGAGAAGATGAGCGCCGGGCGCGACGTGCGCGGCATCAAGCGCGGGCACCAGTTTGACAAGGTCGAGATGTATACCTACTGCAAACCGGAAGAATCCATGCGCGAGCTGGATAAAATGGTTGCGGATGCCGAGCAGACTTGCGCCGAACTGGGCCTGACCTACCGCCGCGTGCAGCTTTGCACGGGCGACCTGGGTTTCAATGCCTGCATCACCTACGACATCGAAGTGTGGGCGCCGGGCTGCGGGGAATGGCTGGAAGTCTCCTCGGTTTCCAACGTCAGCAACTTCCAGGCGCGCCGCGCCAATATCAAGTACGTGGACGAGAACGGGCGCAAGGATTACCTGCACACCCTGAACGGCTCGGGCCTGGGCATGCCGCGCACCCTCATCGCCGTGCTGGAGACCAACCAGCAGGCGGATGGCAGCGTGCGCGTGCCGGAAGTGCTCAAACCCTGGATGGGCGGCATCGATGTCATTGGAACGGCGAATGCCTAAAATATTGAAATCTCCAGGCGCTTATCTTTCAGCGTTGCTGACAGCTGTGCTGTTCTCCGCCTGTTCGGCAGACCAGGCTGGGAATCTGCTGGGCGGGCTTGAACTTTCGCCTGCTTTGCAGGTTACCTTGCTGGTTGTGGTGCTGGTGGTCATGCTGGTTGGGTTGTTCAGCCTGTTGTTGTACGTCATCCCCGGCCTGACTATCATCTGGCTGGCGGCGTTGACCTACGGACTGTTGAGCGGTTTCGACCTGGCCGGCGGGTGGATCTTCGCCGCCATGACCCTGTTGATGATCTTTGGCAACATGGTCGATCAACTGCTGATGGGCGCCAAAGCCAAACAGAGCGGCGCCAGTTGGATGGGCGTGATCCTTTCCACCATCTCCGCCCTGGTATTCAGCATCCTGTTCCCGCCTTTCGGCGGGCTGGTGGCCGCGCTGCTGGTGCTGTTCGTGGTGGAAGTCATCCGCCTGAAGAACTGGGTTAAAGCCAGCGAAACTACCAAAGAGATGGCCATTGGCTGCGCCAGTGCTATCGGCGCGCGCTTCGGCATCGGCTTGCTGATGATCGCTTTATGGGCGTTGTGGGTGTGGCTGGGCGGCGCCTGGCCATTCTAGAAAAAAATTAGGGTGGAAAACCACTATCCCAATAATATTCTTACATGAAATGACTTCGCGAGCCCACCGCTTGCCCTCAGCGAAGCGTAGGGTTGTTGGGCGCGGCGACCTCAACTCTGAAAAAACCAGGCAAGTATGCACGCATTGGTTGCCAAAATAAAGACTGAGATCGCTTCGTCGCTAAAGCTCCTCGCGAAATCATCCCCCAATTGTTTTCGCGCGCCCACCGCTTGCCCTCAGCGAAGCGTAGGGTTGTTGGGCGCGGCGACCTCAACTCTGAAAAAACCAGGCAAGTATGCACGCATTGGTTGCCAAAATAAAGACTGAGATCGCTTCGTCGCTAAAGCTCCTCGCGAAATCATCCACCAATTGTTTTCGCGAGCCCACCGCAGGTGGGCGCGGCGACCTCAACTCTGAAAAAACCAGGCAAGTATGCACGCATTGGTTGCCAAAATAAAGACTGAGATCGCTTCGTCGCTAAAGCTCCTCGCGAAATCATCCCCCAATTGTTTTCGCGCGCCCACCGCTTGCCCTCAGCGAAGCGTAGGGTTGTTGGGCGCGGCGACCTCAACT
>CAZDUN010000149.1:3332-6276 GCA_964508615.1 uncultured Pelolinea sp.
TCGCGAAATCATCCACCAATTGTTTTCGCGAGCCCACCGCAGGTGGGCGCGGCGATCTCGGCCAATGTTTAATAAACATTGCGGTTAAGAATGACCGCGCTTAGGATATTGCGTTATCTTGGCGAAACCCAACAAATTTTTATGAATTATTCAACCACCGCGTATTCGGTGATGCTGAGCTGCTGCCGGTCGCAGTCGATTTGCATTTCAACGCCGTAAGGCAGCACCAGCATCGGGTCGGTGTGCCCGAAATCCATGCCGGTCACGATCGGTATTTTGGTCAGCCCGTGCTCCTCGGCCAGGACCTGCAGGATGGCCTGGTCGTATTCGGCGAAACGCTCTACGCCGACCTGACCGCCGGGACGCCCGAATAGCAAACCGGACAGCCTACCCAGGATGCCCTGCGCGGCCAGCGCGCGCAGCATGCGCGCCACCGCCTGCGGGGATGGCCCCTCCTCTGAAGTCTCCAGGAACAGCACAGCATCCTGCCATTCGTCCGCATCCGGCCAGACAGGCGACCCGCGCAGCCAGTCCAGCACTTCGAGACAGCCCCCGATCAGGCGCCCGCTGCGCAGGCCTTCGCCCTGCAGAAAATGCCAGCCAGTGCAAGGCTGCAGCTTGCGCCGGATGCTTTGGTTGGCTGGCTCGGCCCAGTCCAATATCTCATCTGTCCAGCCGTCCAGATTGGGGGAAAGCAGGCCGATCGGTTCAGCGCAGAATAACGCCCGGCGCATCGCTTTTTCCATATAAGGAAACAGTCCGCCGTTCTCGGCAAAACCCGCCATAATGGACGGGCCGTAGAACGAACCCAGACCGGCCTTGCAGCAAGCCAGGTGCGTGACGGTGGAATCGGAAAAACCCAAGAATATCTTAGGATTGGCGCGGATCACTTCCAGGTCGAGGAAGGGCAGGATGCGGATGGAATCCTCGCCGCCGATGGTGCTGATGACAGCTTTGATTTCACGGTCGGCGAAAGCCCGCATCAGGTCCTCGGCGCGCGCCTGCGGATGCGCGCGCAGCCAGTCTGCCTCACGCAGCGCGTTGGGCATTTCCACCACCTGCAGGTCGAAGGCCTCTTTCAACTGACGCTTGCCGGCCTGGTAGCGCCAGGGAAACGTCCCCGGCCCGCCCCAGGAGAGCGACACGGCCGCGACCTGGTCGCCGGGCTGAAGTTTTTTAGGTTTGATCAGGGATTTCATTTTCTTATCACTGCATGGTGTCTTTCACTTATAGATTTTATAACAAATGGTTGTGGGAAAAGGGATGGAGGCAGGTTTGAAAATTCTAGATTGTAATCATTTTGCTTTAAATTTAAAGTAGAGAAAAAAAGATAAAAAAAGTTCCCCAAGCTGTCGAAAAGAACAGTTTGGCTTTCAATATTAATGGCTTATTTCAGGAATATTATTTTTGCCGGTTTGTCGAACAACTCGGCCAGCTGGGGTGTCTGCCGGTCAGCGCGCGGCCGCGGCAGCCTGCAGCACGATCGAACCAGCCACTGCCGCGTTGAGGGAAGCGATCTTGCCTTTCATGGGGATGCTTGTGATCAGGTCGCATTTTTCACGCACCAGCCGCCGCAGCCCTTCGCCTTCGCTGCCAACCACAATTGCCAGAGCGCCTTTCAGGTTGGTTTGCGCCAGCGGCGTGGCGTTTTCGTCCATATCCAGGCCGATCACCCAGGCATCGCGCGCCTTGACCATATCGATGGCTTGCGCCAGGTTGTCCGGCGCGATCAGCAGGTGCTCGCTGGCGCCCGAGGAAGCATTCACCACCGCCGGCGTCACCCCGGCCGCGCGGTGCGCGGGGATCACCAGCCCGTGCACGCCGAACACTTCAGCGCTGCGGATCAGCGTGCCCAGGTTCTGGGGATCTTGCACCTGGTCCAGCATCAGGATGAACAGCGCCTCTTGTTTCTTTTCTGCCAGGCTGAAAATCGTCTCCAGATCGGCATAGGGGTATTCGCTGGCTTGCAGGGCCACACCCTGCGGGTTCTCGGAAAGTTCGTCCAGCGCGGCGCGCTGCACGCGCTCAGGCGTCAGGCGCTTTGCCTGCGCCAGCGCCATGATCTCGTTGATACGCTCTTTTTCTTCGACTCCCTGGGCGATCAGGAGCCTGAAAAAATACCTGCGTCCAGCGCGCAGGCATTCATATACAGGGTTTCTACCGGTGATCCACTCTTTCATTTCCAGAACCAGGTACTGCCGGCCTTGGCGTCTTCCACTTTAACGCCCAACTCAGCCAGGCGGTCGCGAATCTTGTCGGAAAGCTCCCACAGCTTGGCCTGGCGCACGTCCTGGCGGATCTCCAGCAGCAGTTCCACGAATGCGTCCGCTGCGTGGGTTTCCTTCTCCCTGCGCAGGCTGAGCCCCAGCACACTACCCAGTTCCTCCAGCACGGCTTGCGCGCTTTCAAGCTGCGCGTCGCTGGCGCCATCCGCGCGCGCCTGGTTGATGACGCGCACCAGTTCGAACAGGTATCCCAGCGCCCCGGCGCTGTTGAAGTCATCATCCATGCTGCTTTCGAAACCCGCGCGGGCGGCCGCGGCCTGGTCGGCCAGAGCCTGCAAGCCTTCGTCCGCCAATCCCGGCGCGTCGGGCGCGGCCGGTTTAAGCGCCGATTGCAGGCGTTCCAGCGCGCGCTCCGCCTGGCCGATCACCTCATCGTTGAAGGTCAGCGGGCTGCGGTAACCGGAATTCAATACCATCATGCGCAGCGCGTCAGCGTGGTGATTCTCCAGGAATTCCTCGATCGATACCAGATTGCCGAGCGATTTGGACATTTTCTCGCCGCTCAATTGCAGCATGCCGTTATGGATCCAGTAGCGCGCGAACTGTTTGCCAGTGTGAGCTTCCGATTGCGCGATTTCGTTCTCATGGTGCGGGAAGATCAGGTCGTTGCCGCCGCCGTGGATGTCGATCTGCTCGCCCAGGTGGGCGCCGCTCATGGC
>CAZDUN010000150.1:0-2926 GCA_964508615.1 uncultured Pelolinea sp.
TGTGATCGAGGGAATGGAGTTTCTTCATAAACCCGATCTGTTTGTAAATAATAGAAAACAATTCGATGCGCTATTAGACCAGTTATAGGAAAGGAGTGAAGAAGAAAAATAAAACACAGACAATTTTAGAGTACAAAAAGAACAATTTCAAAATAAGGAGAGACAAATGAAAAAGCTAAGTTTTTTGTTGGTTGTGCTGATTGTTGTATTGGCTGTGGCTGGCTGCGCCCCGCAGGCTGCTTCTGAACCTGCATCAGATACAGTTGTTGAAGAACCTCAGGCAGAAGAAGCGCCGGCTGAAGAAGCTCCTGCTTCCGAACCTGCGACTGGCACTATCACCCTCTACACTTCAGAACCCGAAGATAAAGTGGCTGAGATGGTGGCGGATTTCAATACCCTCTACCCCGACGTTACCGTGAATGTTTTCCGCTCCGGCTCCGGAGAAGTCATTGCCAAAATTCAGGCTGAAAAAGAAGCCGGTGAAATCCAGGCTGATATCATCTGGTTTGCCGATATTGATTTCTTTTCCGAACTGGCAAAAGAGGATTTGATGATGGAATATCGGCCAGTTGGCAGCGACGTGGTAGATGAACAGTACCACTATAACGGTGACCGCTACCAGGAAGTCCGTCTCATCTTCAATGTGGTTGCCTATAATACCGCCGTTATTACCACCCCGCCCACCAGTTGGAATGATCTGCTGAATGCTGATTATGCGGGCAAGGTTGGCATGCCGAGCGCGCTGTATTCCGGCGCTGCTTTCAACCAGGTTGGAACCTTGATGAACATGCCCGAATTTGGCATTGAATACTATGAAGCCCTGAACGCCAACAATGTGGTCGTCGAGCGTGGCAATGGCGCAGTTGCCACCAAGATAGCCTCTGGTGAATTTGTGATTGGCCAATTGGTTGATTTCATGGCGCGTGAACAGAAGAACGCCGGATCTCCGGTTGACCATATCTGGCCTGCCGAGGGTGCTTTGCTGGTTCCGACCCCCATCGGCATCATCAGCTCATCCAAGAATCCTGGCGGCGCAAAAGCCTTCATGGATTACATGTATACTGAAAATGCGCAGAAACTTTTTGCGAAACAAAACTACATTAGCGTAATCGAAGGTATTGACCCCCCTCCGGGTACTCCTGATATGACGACTTTGAATGTCTTGATGCCCGATCTGACCTATATCTCCGCCAATCGCGACAATATTCGCAGCGAATTCGAGCGGATTTTCGGTGTTGCTGAAGAGTAAATGATGTGAATTTGGAGGAGCGTCACTTTGATGCTCCTCCAAAAAAATCGGTCTTTTATGAAGGAGTATTTGTGACTGAAAAAACAGAAACACTTCAGAGCAGGAAGCAAACCGAACAAGTCATTCAAAAAATCATAGCCACGATCGGGATTATCGTTTTTATTGTTTTTATGGTTTTGATCGTTTATCCATCCTGGACGCTTATTAAAACCAGTTTTGCCATTGAAAAGCAATTCACACTAAATAACTATATCGAGCTGCTCACCCAAAAAAGCACTTATACCGTTCTGCGTAATTCGTTATTTGTCTCATTTCTGGGTTCGGTTGGCGCCACCATTATCGGCGTGCTGGTTGCCTGGTTGCTGGCGCGAACCGATGTGCCGGCAAAGAGGTTATGGCAGACTTTGTTGATTGTCCCTTATCTTATCCCACCCTTTATAGGCGCAATTGCGTGGGTTTACCTATTAGGGCCTGTTGGCTTTATTAATAAGCTGTGGATGGCGATCAGCGGCGGCATGGACCCTCTCTTTGTGATCTACGGCAAATGGGGCATTGTGTTCGTCATGGCGATTTATAGCTATCCGATTGCTTACATGGTAAATCTGGGACCGCTGCGCCAGATGAACCCATCTCTTGAAGAGGCCGCGCGCGTTTCAGGCGCTTCCATCGGGCGAATGGTGCGCGACATTGTTCTGCCTTTAATGATTCCCAGTATTGGGGGCAGTTTTTTGCTCATCTTCATGTCGATGATGGCGAATTTTGGAATTCCTGCTGTGATTGGTTTCCCTGATCGATATTATGTCATGACGACCAAGATTTACCTGACGATTCTTAATTACGATAATCCCAATAACCTGGCGCTTTCAGCGGGCTTATCAATGCTGCTGGTGATGATCGCCATCTTGCTGATGAATGTGCAACGCTGGATCCAGAAAGGTAAAAGTTACGCCATCATTTCAGGCAAAAGCACCCAACCGCAGCAAGTCGCCCTGGGGCGCTGGCGTACTCCTGCTGTGGTATTTTTGAGTTTTTTGGGTTTGAGTGCGGTGGTCGCTCCCTTGTTGGCAATTCTGTTGACAGCGCTGATGCGTGCGCTGGGTGTGCCGATGACCTTTGACAATCTGACGCTCAAGAATTTTTCTCAAGTACTATTTGAACTACCCAAGGTCCGGCGAGCAGTACTCAACAGTATGGGGCTGGCAGCCGGTTCCGCAACCGTAATTGTGATGGTTTCTCTGGTCATTTCATATTTATTGGTGCGCCTGCGAATAAAGGGCGGGCAGATCATCGAAGCATTCATTCTGTTACCTTATGCCATTCCCGGAACTGTTGTGGCGCTGGCGCTCATCCTGGCATTCCTCAAACCATTACCATTAATTAATGTGTCGATCTATAACACCATTTGGATCCTGGTGGTGGGGTATATTACCCGTTTCTTGACCTTTGGGGTGCGCTCTATCAACGCTGCTTTTGAACAAGTGCACATATCACTGGAAGAAATCGCCCGTATTTCCGGCGCCAATTTTATGACCGCCCTTAAAGACATCGTTATACCACTCATCAAGACCAATGTGTTTGCCGGCTGGTTCCTGGCATTCATCCCCGCCCTGACGGAATTGACGCTATCCATTTTATTGTTCTCGGTAAATAACGAAACCCTGGGCACCGTGGTTTATG
>CAZDUN010000150.1:2936-6214 GCA_964508615.1 uncultured Pelolinea sp.
TTTTTTATTTAAATTTTTTTTTGTAAGGTTAAAAACAAAACCCTGGGCAACTGGGTTTTTGTTTTGAACCAGTATGTAAAATGGTTTTTTCCGGCGCGCTGGCTTTCATTGTCACAATCATTATTTTAGTTTTGAATTTCATTACCAACCGGATCACCAAGAACCAGATGGGCTTCTAGGTATTCGGTTTGAGGAGACGCTTGAATGGCTGAGTTGAAACTTATTAACCTGGAAAAAAATTTTGGGGATTATAAAGCAGTTCGTGATGTCAATCTGACCGTGAGAGATGGTAAGTTTGTCACCTTGCTGGGACCTTCGGGCTGCGGAAAAACCACCACTTTGCGCATGATTGCCGGTTTTACCGTCCCCACTGGGGGTTCTATTTTATTGGACGATGTTCCCATCACATCGGTCGATCATGGGATATTCCTTCCACCGGAACAGCGCGATATGGGTATGGTGTTTCAATCATATGCCGTTTGGCCGCACATGAATATCTTTCAAAATGTAGCATACCCGTTAAAGTTTAAGAAGATAAGCAAACAGGAAATGCAAGATAAAGTAATGCGCGTGCTCAGCCTGGTGAAACTGGATGGACTGGCAGAGCGCATGCCTGATCAGCTTTCGGGTGGACAGCAGCAGCGTGTGGCGCTGGCGCGCGCGCTGGTGATGGAGCCCAAGGTGCTGTTGCTGGATGAGCCTCTCAGCAACCTGGATGCCAAACTGCGCGAGAGCATGCGCTTTGAGATTGTTGAATTACAGCGGCGCATGAAAATTACAGTGGTGTACGTAACCCATGACCAGGCGGAAGCCATGTCGATGTCGGACAGCATTGTGGTTCTGCATAACGGGAAAATTCAGCAAATCGGCACCGCCCCGGAGGTATATCAAAAACCTGCCAACGCATTCGTGGCAGATTTTATCGGAATGGCGAATTTCATCCCTTGTACCGTGATGGAAATCAGCGGTGAAACCGCCCGCGTCAAACTGGATGACGGAACGGAGAATCATTTCTTGATTTGCGCTGTCACTTCCACTTATCAAAAAGCGGGCGAGAAGGCCATGGTGGTGGTGCGCCCGGAATATGTTGAGGTGCTGCCTTACCAAGGCAGCGGCGGAACGCACGCAAAAGTGCTGCGACAGACCTACCTGGGTGATAAGAGCGACTGTTTGTTGGAACTGGGCACAGTTCAGCTTCGCGCCAATACACAAACCAATTTTTTATTGGAGCCTGGACAGGATGTATCTATTTCATTCTCCCAGCCCATCTTGCTGGATATTGAGGAGTAATTGGAAAAATAGAGGATCGATATGAAATTTTTTGATTTTATTAAGCCCAAGCCCAATCGGTTTCTAACCATGCTGGTTGAACAAACCAATATTACCGTTACGGGCCTGGAGCTGTTGACTTGCTACCTGAAGAAACGCAATTCGAAAGTTGCCAAACAGATTTCTGAAACTGAAAAGCAAGCAGACGAGGCGCGCCGTATTCTAATTGAAGATTTAATGAATACCTTTGTCACTCCCTTGGATCGTGAGGATATTTTCTCGCTGTCGCGTGATATAGACGATATCCTCGACTATACCAATACCACGGTTGATGAGATGGAAATCTTGGATGTTGATCCTACGCCATACATGCAGCAAATGGCGAATCTGCTTTACGAAGCCGCCAAAGAATTGCAATTGGCGGTGCTGCGCATTCAAGACAAGCACCTGAGTGTTGCCTCTGAGCATGCCCATCGCGCCAAGAAAATTGAAAATCGCGTTGAGGCAACCTACCGCGAAGCCATCGCTGACTTGTTCAGAGGTCCGAAAAACATTAAACACATCATGACCATGTTGAAAGTCAGGGAGATTTACCGCCATCTCAGCAATGCGGCTGACCGTGAAGACCAGGCGGCGAATGTGATTTCCGATATTATCATGAAAACCACTTAAGGCGATCATTGGATGGAACCCCTGCTGATTGTCTTGGTCGTTTTGGCGCTGATATTTGATCTTCTCAATGGTGTCCATGATTCCAGCAATATCGTGGCGACCATCATATCCAGCCGCTCGCTTTCTCCCCGTCTGACTCTGGTATTGACTGCTATCGCTGAATTTTGTGGGCCGTTTCTGTTTGGGGTGGCAGTGGCAAAAACCATTGGTTCTGAGATTATTTCACCTGAACTAATGACCCTGCCTGTGCTGCTGGCAGCTTTGATTGGCGCTATTTTATGGAACTTGATCACTTGGTACCTGGGTATCCCCAGCAGTTCTTCGCACGCACTGATTGGCGGGCTTATCGGCGCGGTGATGGCTGGCATGGGCGCCAACGCCATCCGTTTGGCTGGGCTCACCAAGGTGTTGGTTGCGATCTTTTTATCCCCCATTTTGGGTTTGTTGGTTGGCTTCCTTTTCACCAATTTGGTTTATTTTTTAGCGCGCGGCGCATCACTCAAGATCAATTGGTTCTTTAAAAATGCACAAGTGCTTACCGGCATGGCTCTGGCGCTCAGCCATGGCGCCAATGATGCCCAAAAAACCATGGGCATCATCACACTGGGGTTGGTGACCAGCGGTTATATACGTGAATTTGAGGTACCAGTGTGGGTAATTGCTACCAGCGCTGGCGCCATTGCCTTGGGTACCAGCCTGGGCGGTTGGAGTTTGATCAAGACCCTTGGAGCCAAATTCTTTCGCATACGCCCGGTGCATGGTTTTTGCACTCAGGTGGCATCTGCGTCCGTGATTCTAGGTGCTGCCCTGCTGGGCGGACCGGTCAGCACCACTCAAGTGGTCAGTTCAACCATCTTGGGTGTGGGTTCGGCAGACCGGGTGAACAAAGTGCGCTGGGAGGTGGCTGGCAACATTCTGATTGCCTGGCTGCTCACGATTCCCCTTTCAGGTTTGGCAGGGGCGCTGGTTTATCTGTTGTTACGCTGGATACTGGGGCAGGCGGCTTAGTCAGGCAAGTGTGGTTTCTACTTAGATAAACTAATAACTATCGAAGCGTAATTTTATTTTTTCAGCGAAAGATGATAGACCAACCGTTGGGATGCTTCTGGTTCTAAGACGTGACGGGAAGGTAATCAAGATGATAAAAATAGCAGCCAACCGCCGCGGGAGGATGGTAATACCTGTAAAATAGGATTTTCAACGTGGACGGATGGGGAGGTTCATTTTCCAGATGGAAGCAACCGATTGACATCTATCACGCTTGTTGTATAATTGAATTCGCTCGAAAAATTTGCCGGGAGGCTCATATAAGAGAACTCTTCCAAAAACTGATTTAC
>CAZDUN010000151.1:0-6188 GCA_964508615.1 uncultured Pelolinea sp.
CCTGCAGGGGAACCATAAGCGTAGACCGTCGTGGCGCCGGAGTGCTGGTCACAGAAACCGTAAATAAATAAATAAAATTGCCGGAAAAAAATCCCAACACAAAAAATACCGCAGTAGTTGTTTATATTGCGGGGGTAGTCCGGGGGTTTCCAGGATGAAATCCCAAAAATCTTCCTGCGTGTATTCACCCAAATCCACCCGGTCGTTGAAGTCGCTAAAAAGCGCCGGTCTGACCTGCTCTTCAGGCACTTGCAGCAGCCTGGCTAGCGATGCCGAAATACTGCCCTCGTTGGTACGCAGGATCACCCCTTCCAGATCCCAGATGATAGCTTTGATGGTCATAAAATCGCTTTCCCATTCAGGTCGCTGATGTCGTTGGTACGGATCAGGTGGCTGGGCGCAATGTTGTTGATTTCAATCTCGCTGATGTCGTGCAAAATGCCTTGTTCGATCCAGTCGGTGCTGCCGTGGCGGATGAGATAGACTCTTGTTGATGTTGTGTTGTTTTTCATATGCCGGCAGATTCCAAAAAATATCTCCCGTGGGGAGATGCAGCGAATTATACCCGACCTTTGTTTTCTTACAAAAGTTTAACATCTCCACGCTTATCAATTCGGCGGCCTTGTGATATTAATTAACCAGTTAATAATAAACAGGTGAAATGATGATCCAATCCGAAAAAGGCAAGTTTGGCCATCTACTGATGAATATCTGCCGCATGCGCGCCAGGCTGGCGGACCAATTGATGGAGAAGAGCCATATATTCCGCGGGCAGGGGATGATGTTGATGTTCATTTCCGCACACGACGGCTTGACGCATTCGGAAATCGCGGATTGGCTGAAAATTTCACCCGCGGCTGCGACCAAGGTGATCAAGCGCCTGGAAGAGGAAGGTTATCTGCAGCGCAGGCCAGATGCCAACGACGAACGTGTTTCAAGAGTGTTTATCCGGGATGAAGGCCGCGCGGTGATCGATGACATTCACCAGTCATTTAAACTACTGGATGAAAAAACATTTCTGGAATTTACCAAAACAGATTTGGAAAGGTTTGGCCATTACCTGGAGCGCATCCAGCATAACCTTGAAGAACACCAGGCCGTATAAAATACGCAGTAGCATAGAATCCATTTTACGTGTGGAAAAATCTTGAAAAATGATTGGAGGCAAGTGTTGTTAAAAAGATTATCGGTTTACATTGGAAAATACAAGAAATACGTCCTAGCTGTGCCGGTTTTCGTATTTCTGGATGTGATTTGCGAATTAAGCATGCCGCTGTTGATGGCGCGCATCGTGGATGCGGGCATCCCGGCCGGCGATGTGACTTTCATCACTCGTACGGGTGTTTACATGATCCTGCTGGCCTTGGGCGCCATCACCTTCGGCGTTCTGAACATGAAAGCCTCGACCATCGGCAGCATCGGTTTTGCCGCCAATCTGCGCAATTCCCTTTTCGAGAAAGTGCAGCAATTTTCTTTCAGCAACATCGATCAGTTCAGCACTTCCTCGCTGGTCACGCGCCTGACCAATGATGTGAACAACCTGCAAACGACCTTCATGATGGCTCTGCGCCTGCTCACGCGCGCGCCCATGATGCTGGTGATCGCGTTCTTTCTGGCTTACCAGATCAACTCCCAACTGGCGCTGATCCTGGCGATTGCCATACCGGTGCTGGTGGTCAGCGTGGGTCTGATCATCAACACTGCCGGCAAGCGCTTCACCGCCATGCAGGAAAAGATCGATAACATCAATCGCGCGGTGCAGGAGAATTTGATTGGTATCCGCGTGGTCAAATCCTACGTGCGCGAAGATCATGAAAAGCAGAAATTTGGTGAAGCAAACGACGGCTTCACGCGGGCCGCCATCCATGCCATCAACCTGGCCATTCTCAATATGCCGGTCATGATGCTGGTGCTGAACTCAGCCACCATCGCCATCATCTGGATGGGCGGCAGGATGGTATTCGCGGGCACGCTGGGCACTGGCGAACTGATCAGCTTCATCAACTACGTCTTCCAGATCCTGATCAGCGTGATGATGATCTCCATGATCTTCATCATGTACGCGCGCGCTGAAGCCAGCGGCAAACGCATCATCGAAGTGCTGGATGCCCCGATCGATATCTTCGACAAACCGGAGATCGCTTTGGATAACCATCCGGCTGCCGGTCAGGCGGTGCTGGCAGCCTCCGGTTCCGGGCAGGCGCCGCTTGTCAGCGCCGGCAAGGTGGAATTCCGCGATGTTTCGTTCAAATATGCCCTGACCGGCAGCGGCGAGAGCGTGCTGCGCGGTCTGAATTTCACCATCCAACCCGGCGAGGTGATTGGGATCGTGGGCGGCACAGGTTCCGGCAAGTCCACCCTGGTCAACCTGATCCCGCGTTTATATGAAGCTACAGCGGGCAGCGTGCTGGTCGATGATGTGGATGTGCGCGATTACCGCCTGCAGGACCTGCGCGCCGGCATCGGCGTCGTGCTGCAGATGAACACGCTCTTTTCCGGCACGATCCGCGAGAATATTTTATGGGGCAATGAGCATGCGACGCAAGAAGAAGTGATCACGGCTTGCAAGGACGCCCAGGCGCATGATTTCATCATGTCCTTCCCGGACGGTTACGATACCATTCTGGGGCAAGGCGGCGTGAACGTATCCGGCGGCCAGAAGCAGCGCCTGTGCATTGCGCGCGCCATGCTCAAGCAGCCCAGGATTTTGATCCTGGATGACAGCACCAGCGCGGTGGACATGGCCACCGAAGCCAGGATCCGTGAGGCCTTTTACCACAACCTGGCAGATACAACCGTATTCATCATCGCCCAGCGCATCAGCTCCGTGAGCGGCGCCGACCGCATCATCGTCCTGGATGACGGCCGCATTTCCGGCATTGGCACCCATGCGCAGCTGCTGGAGAATAACTCGATCTATAAAGAAATCCATTCTTCCCAACAGGAAGGAGTTTTGTCGCAATGAACCAGCCCAGAAAAGAGATCCGCACCCAACAGCCGGACGGCCCGCGCCACGGGCCGGGCGCCATGCCGGGTTTCGGCAAACCCAAAGATACCAGGAAGACCATTCAACGCTTGTTGGCTTACATGGCCGGCAGGAAACTCCAATTGCTGCTGGTTGTGCTGATGATGTTGGTCAGTTCCGGCGGCTCATTGGCCAGTAACTACCTGATCAAGCCCTTGATCAACGATTATATCCTGCCGGGTAATTTCGAGGGGCTGGCGGGCGCGCTCTTCGCCATGGGAGTGATTTTCCTAGTGGCTCTGAGCGCGTCTTACGGGCAGAGCAAACTGATGCTCAATATTGCCCAAAAGATGACCAATACCATGCGCCGCGACCTGTTCGCGAAAATGCAGAGCCTGCCCCTGAAGTATTTCGATACCCACACGCACGGCGAATTGATGAGCCGCTACACCAACGATATCGATAACGTCCAGATGGCTTTCGAGCAGAGCCTGGTACAGCTGGTTTCCAGCACGCTGACCTTTGTCGGTTCGGTGACGATGATGCTGGTGCTCAGCCCGCTGCTGTTTATCGCCTCGGCGGCCATCCTGGCGGTCATGTTCTATTTCGCGCGCTTTTTCACCAGCCGCAGCGGCAATTACTTCAAAGCCCAGCAAAAGAACCTTGGCAGCCTGAATGGCTATGTGGAAGAAATGGTGGATGGGTTGAAGGTGGTGAAAGTCTTCAATTATGAGGATAAAGCCAACCAGGAATTCAGCCAGCGCAATGAAGAATACCGCAAGGCAGCCACCAGCGCCAACTTTTTTGCCGCGGTGATCATGCCGGTGGTGATGAATCTCAACAATATTTCTTATGCTGCGGTGGCCATGCTCGGCGGGCTTTTGACCGTGGCAGGCCGCTTCGATGTTGGTTCGCTGGCTTCCTTTCTGCAATACACGCGCCAGATGGGCATGCCCATCACCATGATCTCCAACCAGTTCAACACCATCCTGGCTGCCTTGGCCGGTGCGGAGCGCGTGTTCGAGGTCATGGATGAATTGCCGGAAGTGGATGAAGGTTCGGTTACCCTGGTGGGCGCCAACAAGGACATGGAGAATTTCGTGGAAGTCAGCCATAACGGTGTGCATCCCACCCACTGGGCCTGGAAGGTGCCCCAGCCGGATGGCTCTGTGCAGTACGTTGAACTGAAAGGCGACGTGCGCTTCAATGATGTAACCTTTGCCTACGAACCCGGCACGATCGTGCTGCGCAAGGTTTCCCTGTATGCCAAACCCGGCCAGAAGATCGCCTTAGTGGGTTCCACCGGCGCCGGCAAGACCACCATTGCCAACTTGATCAATCGCTTCTATGATATCGAGCAGGGCAGCATTACTTTTGACGGCATCGATATCAAGCGGATAAAAAAGGATGACCTGCGCAAATCATTGGGCATGGTGCTGCAGGATACGCATCTGTTCACCGGCACAGTCATGCAGAACATTCGCTACGGGCGGCTGGACGCCACGGACGAGGAATGCATCCAGGCTGCCCGGCAGGCCAGCGCGGATTCTTTCATCCGGCGCCTGCCGCAGGGTTATGAAACCATGATCACAGCCGATGGCACCAGCCTGTCACAGGGGCAGCGCCAACTGCTGGCCATCACGCGCGCGGCAGTGGCTGATCCGCCTGTGCTGATCCTGGACGAAGCCACCAGTTCGATCGACACCCGCACTGAGCGCCTGATCGAAAAGGGCATGGATGCCTTGATGAAAGGCCGCACGGTGTTTGTGATCGCCCATCGCCTCTCAACCGTGCGCAACGCCAACGCCATCATCGTGCTGGAGAATGGCGAAATCATCGAGCGCGGCGACCATGACGATTTGCTGGAACAGCAGGGCCGGTATTACCGCCTGTACACCGGCCAGTACGAACTGACCTAAAGTTAGAAGCGAAATTAGTCGTCGGGCAGATAAAAGGATTGCCCGACGTCTGTCACTCGTAACGCAGTGATCGTGGAACACCCTCTCGAGGGAGGATCTCGGTATGCTAACCGAGAATTTCTCATAATGGAATGCTCTATCTTAATGTTATCCTGAGTCCCGAAGGGACGAAGGATCTCGGCTGGAAATCCAATTATCGGTAAAGAACGTTTCTATTTTGGCCGAGATTCCTCACTCCGTTCGGAATGACATTACAGGGGTATAGGGCAGGATTCCACCGATACTCTCTTTCTCGATTACTCCAACTTTTTTCTGTCTTTGCGAGGTTTGCGCAGCAAGCCGAAGCAATCTCGACCCAATGAATAAACTACATCCCTGTTGAATACCCGTCGGGTAAAATATCACCTGTATGCCTTTTAAGCATCCTCCTGAGGAAGGGTCTCGATTGCCAACCGGGATTCTCTCCCAAGGGAGTGCTCCGCGATCCTCACTGGGTTCGTCAGCGCCTACAGGGCATCTGCCTTGTAGGGTGGGTTGGTGTTTTTCCAACCCGCCGTTCTTAGCGCTGCTCCGGCGCCAAGTGCCGTGTATCGTTCAAGCGGATCACCCGGGCATGGCCCTCATCATCCATCTCAAGCTCGCTGATGCTGCATGGCTGCAGGTGGAAGCGACCGCGCTGCTTGCGCTCCTCCGCGCTCAGCAGTCCACCGATCAGGTAATGCAGAAGCACCCCATGCGCGACGATCAGGATCGTCCCGCGCGGGCTGCGTTGTCGGATGATCTGCCAGCTTTTGGCCGCGCGCTTTTTTACCTGCGCGAAACGCTCGCCGCTGATCTGGATCAGCAAGAACCTGGCCAGCAAAACAATGTATTGAATAAATTTAAATTTCCCGTTGGGGGCGTTGAAATCCCGGCCGCCTTCCAGCCAGCCGAAATCGATCTCGCGTAAATCCGCGATGATTTCCGGCTGACAGCCGCGCGCCTGGCAGATAACCGCGGCCGTTTCGCGCGTGCGCCCCAGCGGGCTGCAATAGACCGCGTCGAATTTAATCCGCTCGAGCGCCTGGGCAGTCTTTTGGGCTTCCAGCCGGCCGCGCGGGCTGAGCGGGCTGTTGGAAGCGCCCTGGATTTTGTGGAGCTCCATCCATTCGGTGGTGCCGTGGCGTACCATGTATATCGTCTGCATAGCCCTCTATTTTAGCGGAAAAAAATTTTTAGAGGAAAAACTGCCGACTTTCGGTCATTCGTCTTTGAATAAGTTCAGAAACATGTGAGACGAAGCGACTGGACAAAAAGGAGCATCG
>CAZDUN010000152.1:0-4249 GCA_964508615.1 uncultured Pelolinea sp.
CGCTGACGCCGCTGAAGCCTCGTCTGAATTCCGAACGTGTGAATTTCAATTGATTGATGATGTGCAGCATATCCCGTCTCCTGTATAATTGCAGCTTGTTTCCCATGATACCATTTCTCAGGAGTCTATGATGCCCTCTCGTCAGGAAATCACCCGCTACAACAAACAAGCCTGGAATCGCGAAGTGCAGCTAGGCAATCCCTGGACGGTGCCGGTCAACCCCGCGGAAATTTCCGCCGCGCGTGATGGCCAGTTCCGCATCCTGCTCACACCGCAGATCCCGGTGCCCCAAGACTGGTTCCCGCCTCTAAAAGGCTGCCGCGTGCTGTGCCTGGCATCCGGCGGTGGGCAGCAGGGTCCGCTGCTGGCGGCGGCCGGCGCGCGTGTAACTGTCCTCGATAACTCCCCCGCCCAACTGGAGCGCGACCGGCAGGTGGCGGAGCGCGAAAACCTGCTCATCCGCCTGGTCGAAGGTGATATGGCGGACCTGTCCGCCTTTACAGACGCGAGTTTCGATTTCATTGTGCATCCGGTTTCCAATTGCTTCGTGCCGGACGTCCGCCCGGTTTGGAAGGAAGCATTCAGGGTTCTAGAACCTGGCGGTACGCTGATTGCCGGTTTTCTGAACCCGGTGAATTACTGCTTCGATTTCGATCTGGCCGAGCAGGGCATTTACCAGGTCAAATACAGCTTACCCTATTCCGACCTGGATAGCCTGTCAGAAGACGAACGGATCAGGCGTTTTAAAGATGAACCGCTCGAGTTCAGCCATCTGCTCAGTGACCAGATTGGCGGTCAGCTCGCAGCGGGTTTTCACTTGATCGGGTTCTACGAGGATTCAGCGCCTGACGAGAAAATCGCCGAGTTCATGCCCATCTTCATCGCCACGCGCGCGTTAAAGCCGGCATGAACCCTAATCCTTATTTTGAATTTTTATCTTTGATCACGCACAAAAATCCCAGCGCTTCATCGCCGATCGGGGTAAATTGATGCAGATCGTTGCCGGAAATAAAAATGGCATCATAAGGATGTAATTCAAAGGACTCGTCATTCAGTTGCACGCGTGCCCGGCCGTGCAGAATGATCACGCCGTGCTCGTGCGGGTGGCTCTCCAGGTGGCTGTGTGAACCGGGTTCCAGGCGGAAGTAACGCAGGTGGAAGTTGTTGGAAGCGTCATCTGGCCCGATGATAATCTGACGCGTAACCCCCATGAATTCTTCATCATACTCGCGCACCGGAACGCCTTCCCAGCTGTAATACTTTTCTTTCCCATTGAAGCGATGAATAACGGACATGGATGCCTTTCTATTGGTCTGCTTGAAGCATGTGTGTGATATTTTCTTCGCTGAATAATTTGCGCAAAGCAGCGTGTGTTTTCAGCCGCACGCCAAAACTCCTGGGCGGAGAAATTAACGGGAACCAGTAAGCTTGCCCCGCGTCCTCCCAATTCACCCTGTTGTAATCCAGGCTGGCATGGGCACGAGTGGTTTTTCCTTTTCCGTCATGATCAATTTTAACGCCCAGCATTTCCAGAATGCGGCCATAGGCCTTCAGGTAACTCATGTGCGCCAGATACACGCATAAACCATAAAACAGGATAATGGCATTAATCACTAAGCTGTGCGCGATGTAGAAATCCATCAGCATACGCCCGAATCCCCCGATATATCCCCGAATGAATGCATAGATCATGGATAAATCCTCTTGTGAAGAATTGTGGCGGCCTTTTCGGCCGCCACAATTTTCAAACAATATTAAAGTTACTAAAATTTACTTCTTGGCGGGGGCGCCGGCTGCGGTTTCCCATTTTGCGGGATTCTTCAGGTAGAACAGCCAGGCCACGACCAGCAAAGCAGCTACAACCACCAGACCGATCACGCCTAGGGCGGCGACCAGCTTGGTGAAGACGAACTGCGGCCACAGGAAACCATCACCAATGCTGGTGATCAATGAAGCGCCTTCCGGCATGGCAAAGCCGGCATTCTGCGCGGCGCCCGTGAACAATGGAGCCATGTTGGTGGCGATGTAGAAACCGGCAGCCAGTTCGATTATGCCAGCCACGATCATGCGGAAGATGTTGCCCTTCATCAGAGGGGCGAACATTGCCACGACGAACGGGATGATGGCGAGGTCAGCGAACAGTAAAACGCGGTTGCCGGGCAGCACGATGCTGAGCAGGATGATGATCGGGACCAACACCAGCGAGGTTGAAATCGCGGCGGGGTGGCCGATCAGGATGGCGGAATCCAAACCAATGTAGATTTCGCGGTCGCTGGCGCGTTTCTTCATGAATTCGCGGGCAGCTTCGGAAACCGGGATCAAGCCTTCCATCAGGATTTGTACCATGCGGGGCAGCAGCAGCATAACGGCAGCCAGGTTCATGCCGGTCTGCAGGATTTTCACTGCAGCCATTTCAGCATTATAGTAGCCCATGGCGCCCAGGACCAAGCCGATAACCAAACCCAGGATGACGGGTTCGCCGAAGACGCCAAAGCGCTTCTGAATGGTGTCAGGATCGACTTTCCAGTTCTTGACGCCGGGGATGAGGTCGATCAGCCAGTTGGTGAAGATGGCGAACGGAACGCCGGGGGCGGTGGTCAGGTGCGGGATGGAAATGCCAGGCAGTTTGTAGAAGTCCTGCACTGCTTTGGCAGTCCAGTCGCCCAGGAAGAGGGCCAGTGCTGCGGCAATTGCTGCGGCAACCAACCCATAGGTCAGGTTCTCGGAGACCATGTAAACCATCGAACCCAGGAAGGCAAAGTGCCAGAAATTCCAGATGTCGATGTTCAGAGTCTTGGTGACGCGCAGAACCAACAGGACCAGGTTCACGATGATCGCGATCGGGATCACCCACAAGCCGACATCGGTGCCGAATGCGATAGCGGCAGCGGAAGGCCAACCAACATCTACAACGTCACGCTGGATGTTCCAGTTGGTCACCATTGCCTGGGCTACGCCGGAAAGGGTGCCCCACATCAAGCCGATCACCAGGTTGATGCCGATGAAGGCAATACCGATGGTCACGCCGGCGCGGAACGCCTTGCCAGGCTTTGCTCCCATAATAAGAGCAACGAAGAAGATGATAATGGGGAGTACTACGGTTGCGCCGAGATTATCAATCACGGCTTTTAAAGTCGTCAAAAAGACTTCCATGCTATACCTCCAGTTATGAATTGATTAATTTTCTAAATAATGTTGTGTTACTTTTGCAGCTCTTGAATGATTTGCTCGATAACCTCCTCCTTTCCGATTCCTGTCAGGAATGCCAGAGTTTGGATTACCGGTACGCCCAAATCGCTCGGTACCGGGGTTGTGGTCACAATCAGGTCAGCGTCACCAGCCAGCGATCTCACTTCCGATGCCTTGCATTGGCGTGTGATCACCTGGATGCCGCGTTCTTTCAAAGCTTCCTCGATCCCTTTGGCTACGACGGTCGAGGTAGCGATGGCTGTTCCACAGGCGACTAAGATTCTTTTCGGTGTATCCACTATTTTTCTTTCTCCTTATGACATAATGATTTTTTGAAGGTAAGCATATTCATATTGTATGCTGATTTATTGATTTTTCAATCGGGCAGCATTCGGCTGAATATCGCTTACGAATCGCTTCTCCAGGAATTACGAACCATCGCAAAGTCCAATTTTTAACAGTGTTAAAGACCTATGCTTCTGAAAGTTCCACCGCGCATCTACCGCGCGCGAAAGTGGAAAGTCTTTTTGTAGTAAGGGGAAAAGGTTTTATATTTGCGAAAATATTTCCTGCATTGACAGGATTCTGGTGATCCGATTTCTGATAGCTTCGTGTTATTGACTCGAATGATTTCAATAGAATCTTCATGCGTTCGGCTTAATAAACACTAACAAATCGAATGAGTTCTGTTTAATTATGACCTATTTGGGGGGATTTTTCACAAATTTACCAAACAATCACATTTGTGAATCCAAAGCGGGATGGTTGTTTCATCACAAAGAAACATCAAAAAAGATAGAGGAGAAAGGATACAGAAACGGGATTGTTTAGACAATCCCGTTTCTGCTTGGTGAGAAAAAATGGATTTTCCTGTCCGGTTATTTTCTTAATTCCGCGGTGGCTTCCTCGAAAGTTTCCGCTTTCAACAGCCGTTGAACCAGGTCGGGGTTTTGCAGCACGGCGCGCACCTGGCGCAGGGTCTCATCGGTAACGTACCCGTCAAACTCGATGACCGAAAAACCCTTGGGCTTGATATCGAAGGAGAAGATCGAGTAGTTGT
>CAZDUN010000152.1:4259-6160 GCA_964508615.1 uncultured Pelolinea sp.
AGCATCTCGATCTGCGCCTTGGGCTGCTCCAGAGCCAGCACGAAAACCAATCGCACCGGTACTGTTTCGCTGGGCATCACCATATTTTGGAATTTGACTTCCTGGGCCAGGGTGACCATGCCGAGCGCCGGTTTGATCACGTGTTCGATCTCGGTGTGCGGAATGGCGGCATTGAGGCCGCCCGCCAGCGGCAGGCCGGTGGGCAGGTTTTTCTCGCGCTCGATTGCGGCCTGCGCGAAGCTTTCCTTCACGTAGCCGGCCTTGTGCAATTCAGCGCTGACCGCCCGAATGATTTCCTCGGAGGTCTCAAAGGTTTGGTTCAGCAGCACACAATCCGGCTGTAACAGGTCTGCAATGATTTTGCTCATTTCACAATCTCTCCCAGGTTCAATAAATTATTTTTCAGGTCGGTCAGGAATTTGGCAGCCTGTGAACCATCCATGACGCGATGGTCAGCGCTCAGTGAAAAGGCAACGACGTTGCGCAGCACTGCCTGGTCGTGCTCGTCCGGAACGAAGACGCGGTTCATCTTGCCGACAGCCAAAATGGCAGATTGCGGTGGGTTGATGATGGCTGTGAAGCGGTCGATTCCGAACATACCCAGGTTGGATATAGTGAAGGTTCCGTTGGCCAGGTCATCCGGCTGCAGTCTGTTCTCGCGTGCGCGCTGCGCCAGGTCGTTGACCTCGCGCGAGATTTGCACCAGGTCTTTCGTGTCAGCGTTATGGATCACCGGCACAATCAAACCGTTGTCCAGCGCTGTTGCCACACCCACGTTGATGTCCGCGTAGAGGATGATCTTTTCGCTGCTGAACTGGCTGTTGACGATCGGGTTCTGCTTTAATGCCTGGGCAACCGCCTTGACAATAACGGCAGTCACGGAGATCTTGGGCGTCCCCGCGACCTTGTTCTCGTTGGCCAGCCGCCGCAATCCTTCCGCCGCGTCCATTTCCACATCCACTTCCAGGAACATGTGCGGAGCTTCCTGCATGCTGCGCTGCATATTCTGCGCGATGGTGCGGCGCATACCGATCAGGGGGATTTCTTTCAGTATCCGCAAACCGCTCAGGGTGGCCTGGCCAGCTGGCGCAGCCGGCCTGGCCGCGGCGACGTCGGCGGCCTGGATCCTGCCGCCGGGGCCGCTGCCCCGCAGCGTGCGCAAGTCGATTTGTTTTTCCTGCGCAACCCTGCGCGCTGCCGGCGTGGCTTTCACCTTGCCGCCGCCCGCAATTTGGGCTGCCAGGTAATCTTCCACGTCCTTGCGCGTGATCTGGCCGTCCCTGCCGCTGCCCTGCACCAGCCTCAAATCCACTTGTTTGTCCTCAGCCAGCCGCTGCGCCACCGGTGAAACCGATACGCCCGCGGCTTGCTCGACCTGCTCGACCGTTTTTCCGGCCTTGGGAGCTTCCACCTCGGCAACCTTGGCAGCCTTGACAGGCGCCGACAGCGCGCCTGCTTCGGGCGCCTGCTCGCCGGGCTGCAGCACGAAAGCGATGATGTTCGTTACCGGCACCACGTCGCCGGCTTTGTAGCGGATACCGCCCAGGATGCCATTCTCCGGTGCTTCCACTTCCATGGAAATCTTATCCGTGCTGACCACCGCAATCGGGTCGCCTTTTTCAACGGTATCGCCCTCCTGTTTCAACCATTCCAGGATTTCGGATTCCTCCTGGGTGAAACCGAACTTGGGCATGATAATTTCTTTTGCCAAAGCCTGTCTCCTAGTATTGTCCCTTGACCAATTTGCGCGCGTCTTCCACGATGTTTTCCACCTGTGGAACCGCGTGGTATTCCAGGTTGCGATTGTACGGAATGGGCATATCCAGGCCGGCCAGACGGCGCACCGGCGCGACCAGGTAAGCAAACGATTCGCTTTCCATTATCACGGCTCCCAATTCACC
>CAZDUN010000153.1:0-6158 GCA_964508615.1 uncultured Pelolinea sp.
TTTTTACCTGAATAATATGGAGATAAAGAATCATGAGTAAACCTGTCAACAAGCCGGCAGAATCCCCGGCTGCCCTGAACCCGCTGGTGGATTGGATTGTTCGCCTTCTCAAAGGTGCCCTGGTGGGCATCGGCGCCATCGTACCAGGTTTGTCCGGGGGCGTGCTGGCGGTGGTGTTCGGAATTTATGAGCCCATGCTGCGCTTCCTGGCCAATCTGCGCGTTAAATTCATCGAGAACGTGCGTTACTTCCTGCCGGTCGGCATCGGCGGCGTTTTGGGCGTGGTCGCTTTTTCAGCGGTGGTGGATTATGCCTTCACCAATTACGCCGCGCAATTCACCTGGCTGTTCATCGGCTTCATCTCGGGCACCTTCCCCTCTCTACTAAGAACATCCGGAAAAGAAGGGCGCAAAGCTGGACATTGGCTGCTGCTGGCCGCTATCGCGGTTGGCACTTATTTCTATATGCATTGGATGGAAACAGTCAGCAATGTCACGTTGACGCCCAATTTCACCATCTGGCTGTTGGGCGGTCTGTTGATGGGCCTGGGCCTGGTCGTTCCCGGCATGAGCCCTTCCAACTTCCTGATCTACCTGGGCCTCTACCAGCCCATGGCCAGCGGCATCAAGCAGCTCGACCTGGGCGTGATCCTCCCGATCGCGATCGGCGTGATCGTCTGCATCGTGATCCTGGCTAAATTGTTCTCCTGGCTGTTTAAGCATGCCTATGCCCTGATGTATCACCTGATCCTCGGCATCGTGATCGGTTCGACCATCGCCATCATCCCCGGCGGCGTGTCCGGCTGGACCATCGTCGTGTGCGCGCTGATGTTCGCGCTGGGCGCGGCCGCCTCCTTCGCCCTCGCCAAACTGGATGAAAAGCACCCGCACGAATCGCTGTTTGAATAATCGAACAGGGAATCAGCGATTGATACCTTTGAAATCTTTTCAAAGATAATCAAATTTCTATAATTAATAAGACTGCTATTGAGAAAAACGGCAGTCTTTTCTATTTAAACACCGAACAGCTCGTTATGATTAATTCGATTTAATGTTTTAGAACATTTATGCTATAATATGCAATGTATAATTTTATTCATCAATCAGCTACCATCCGGAGATGACCTATGCCCGCAAAAAATGCCAATTCCCCCCAACCCGAGATTCCCGAGCAGCCTTCCCCCAAAACCGATGAAGCCCGCAAGGCTGTGCTCAGCAAAGCCCTGGATGACATCACCAAGCGCTACGGCGAGGGTTCCATCGTGCGCCTGGGTGAAGCGCGCCACCTGGAAGTGGCGGCCATCCCCACCGGCTCCATCTCGCTGGATATCGCCTTGGGCGTCGGCGGCATCCCGCGCGCGCGCGTGACCGAGATCTTTGGGCCGGAATCCTCCGGCAAGACCACGCTCTGCCTGCATCTGGCCGCCGAAGCCCAGAAAATGGGCGGCACGGTCGCTTTTGTGGATATGGAGCACGCCCTCGACCCGGTTTATGCCGCCAAGGTCGGCGTGGACATCGAAAACCTGCTGATCTCCCAGCCCGATACCGGTGAACAGGCCCTCGAGATCGTCCAAACCCTGGTGCGCTCCGGCGCGCTCGACCTGGTGGTGATCGATTCCGTGGCAGCCCTGGTGCCCCAATCCGAGATCGAGGGCGACATGGGCGACGCCACCATGGGCATGCAGGCGCGCCTGATGTCGCAAGCTTTACGCAAGCTTTCCGGCGCCATCAACCAGACCCGCACCGCCGTGGTTTTCACCAACCAGCTGCGCCAGAAAATCGGCGTCTATTTCGGCAACCCGGAAACCACCCCCGGCGGCATGGCACTTAAATTTTACGCCTCCGTGCGCCTGGACGTACGCCGCATTCAATCCATCAAATCCGGCGCCGAGATCATCGGCAACCGCACGCGCGTGCGCGTGGTCAAGAACAAGGTCGCACCGCCCTTCCGCACCGCCGAATTCGACATCATGTACAATGAAGGCATCTCGCGCGCCGGTGATATCATCGACCTGGGTTCCGCGCTGGATGTGGTCACCAAGCGCGGCGCTTTCTACTCTTTCGGCGACACCCGCATCGGCCAGGGCCGCGAGAACGCCAAAGAATTCCTGCGCCAAAACCCCGAGCTGCTGGCCGAAGTGGAGAAAGCCGTGCGCGAGCAGGCCATGGGCGGCGGATTGCCCATGTTCGCGGCCGACGACAGTGAGACCCCATCCGAAGAAGCCATGTAGATATATAAATAACAAAGAAAAAGATGTTTTATCTTTTCGACGAGCGCGATTCAAGGGGATGAAAAAGTCTCCAACGATCATACGTGTCTGCGTGAGATCTTGCGGTTAAAAGGTTACAACATCGTAGGCGAATTCAGCTGCAAAGGGTTTAACACCAACAGCTTCCTTAAATTCCTGGGAGGGATGAATAGAAACAGGCCCAATGCTGAAGATCTAAAGAACGCGGAGAAATTTGCTTTAAAATTGAATGCAATTGAAAGATTATATAAATCCCGTAAATCTTTTTACTTAGGGTATGCTACGTGATAAAAATACTCGTTTCATTCGGAAGCATTTGCACGATCTTGTTTGGTGTCTGGCACTTCTTTGTGCCCAGGCATTGGGACTGGTACTCCTACATCTCTCCGCAGGCAACCGAACTGGTATTGGCCATTCGCGCGATCAACGTGTTCTTTTCGCTTTGCCTGGCGCTGATCGGCATTGCCAATCTGTTATTTCTATACCTGTCGCCAGGCCGTTTTTCATTGATCGTCATGTTGTCCATGTCGAGTATCTTGTGGTTGGTGCGGAGTCTTCTGCAGATCATCTATCCCCAGGGTTCTATTAACCCGCTGCTGCACTACGGCATGCTGTCTGCTTTCATCTTTATATCCATGTGCTTCTTCAGTTCTTTGCTGCTGCTGATATTTAAGAATTCGCCTTTATAAAATTCCTCATCGGTGGCGCAGATATTCACTATTCATGTAGCGCAGGCATTTGCTAATCTTGTACCGCAGGTATTCACCTGTACTCCGTAGGAATGTGCCTGCGGTTTTCTATTGACGCCAGCATTCACTTGTACCCCGCTTTATCTATGGCCAGGGTTATGGAAAATTGCGGGAACGTTTACAGCACCTGGATCGTTTATTAACAAGCCAACCTTATTCCTGGCAAGAATATTGCACCTTGAAGCGTGATGAATGCAAAATCTTCCATCCCTGAAAAATCATCAGCCTGGATCACCCTAACGGGTATCGTCCTGGGCATTTTACTGTGCCTGTTGGCTACCAGCATGGTCATGATTGTTTACCCTGAGTCTTCATCGTTTTTTAAAAACATGCTCGGCGGCAGCAAACTGGCCGCGCTGGAGCCGGCCGCCATCTTCTCGGCCGCCCAACCCACCCCCTTCCAGCCCGGCGCCGTATATACGCCCATGCCCGCTCCGCAAGCCACGCCCGCTCCCGCCGGGCAAACGGACATGTTCCAGGTGGCTTACATCTCGCCCGAGGAACAAGCCGCGCCCCAAAAACAAGAAGTGAAAAGCGATGAGATCCCCATTTCCTCCTATGTCGGCACCTTGCGCGGCACCCCCCAACTTTACACGCTGGATTGCGAAGCCCAATCAGCCGTGAATTGGGCGCAATTCTTCGGCGTTTCCATTGACGAAATGGAATTCATCGACCGGCTGCCGCGCTCGGATGATCCCGAATCCGGTTTTGTCGGCAACATCAACGGCGCCATGGGCCAATTCCCGCCAGATGATTACGGCGTGCATGCCGCCCCGGTGGCCACGCTGCTGAAGGAATACGGCTTGCCGGCCAAAGCCAAACGCGATTGGGATTTCGAAGGAATTAAAAAGGAAATTGCTAACGGCCAGCCGGTCATCGCCTGGATCGTGAATATGCCCTTCGAGATCGACACCATGCAGTACACCGCCTCCAACGGCAATACCACCACAGTCGCCCGCTTTGAACACACCTGGATCATCATCGGTTACAATGCCTCCACGGTAACGGTGGTGGATAGCGAATGGACCTACAACGTCAAGACTTCCGAGTTCATGCAACGCTGGGAAGCGCTGGGCAAGCAAGCCATCATCTACACTGGTGATTGAGTAAACTGCAAGTCCTTCCAACCGGCAACTTCTTCACGCGAACCTCGTATATTGTTAAAATATTGAAAATAATTGATATTTGGATATACAGGATTCATAAGGAGTTTTTCAATGGCACATCATGAACAAAAACGGCAGGCGCCCCCGGCCGAACGCAAGTTTGGTTATTTCGTCACCATCCTGATCAACATCGCCCTCATCTACGTCGCCAATAACCTGCTGAATTGGCATATCCCCTGGCTAAAAGATTCCTTCGTGCAGTGCCTGTGGGCCATCAACCTGTCCCTGGCAGTTACGGTTTTCACCAACGTCGTTTTTCTGTTCTTTGACCGGCGCTGGTTTCGCCATTTCATGGAAGCCTTCACCAACGTGTTTTCGTTCATCTCCGGGTACATCTTTTGGCGGGTTTTACCTTTGGATCTCAACCCGCATTTGGCAAAATGGGTCAACCTCTTTCTGATCCTGATCCTGGTCTTCACCCTGCTTTCAATCCTGGTGGAAATGTCCAAGGCGGTCAAGCATTACCGCCGCGAGGAAAACGCGTAAGCTGCGCTGCGCGATTACGCGATTCTGCCGTAGCGGAAAGCAGTGATTTCCGCCAGTATCGCTAACGCGATCTCTTCAGGTGTCCGCGCGCCGATGTCCATTCCGATCGGCGCGTGGATTTTTTCCACCTCTTCTCGCAAAAAACCGCGCTCCACCAGCAATCCAAAACGCCTTTCACGCGTCGTGCGCGATGCCAGCATGCCGATGTATTTGGCTTTGGCGCGCAGCGCGGCTTCCGCGGCCGGCAGGTCGAGCTTGTCATCGTGCGAAAGCAGCAGCACGTAATCTTCGGTGTTTACACCGGCTTTCTCCAGCGCCTCATCCGGCCAATCGTTCAGTAATTCATTTGCGCTGGAAAAGCCCGGCCGATTAGCAAACGCTTTGCGTGGATCGATCAGAATGGTATACATGCCCATGATTTTTGCCATCCCGACAATCGCGATGGATACGTGCGCTGCGCCAATGATGATCAGCCTCGGCGATGGATTGCCGATATCCACAAATACTTCACCGCTTTGCGTGGCCAGGATACCGGAACTTTCATTTCTTGCCATTTCTTCCAGCACGGGATATAAATTCTTTTCAATCCACATCCCGGCATGTTGGTCGATCTTTCCCGCTTCGCTCTCCAAAATACAAGACTGTCCAAAATACTTTTCGGAAAGATGCATCAGCAGCATGAACGGCTTGCGTTCCTGCTGCAATGCTCCAATTTTTTGAATGATGATCCGGTCGAAACTGTATTCTTTATGAGTCAGAACCGGCAGGATCAGGATGTCGATTTCCCCTCCGCACATCAACCCCACCGACCAGGCGGTATCATCCGATACGCCGTAGTGCAGCAGCTTGGGCTGTCCGCTGCGCATACATTCCTGTGCTTCAGTGATCACCGCGCTTTCCACGCAGCCGCCGCTGACCGAACCGGCCATTTCGCCGTCCTCGCAGACCGCCAGCTTGGCCCCCACCGGGCGCATGGCGGAACCTTTTTTCCTTACCACGACCGCCACCGCGGCTTGTTTCCCTTCATCCAGCCATTGCATCAGTTGATTAATGATCTCATCCATATTGGGCTGCCTTTTCTTTATTAGCTTTCAATTGCTAATCTTAACCCAATCCATCGCTCTGGTAAATTATCTTCACAAGCCCCATTACTACTTATTTTGATATCCTTCCATGCCCCGCCATAATATTGTCATTTCGTAGCCTGCCGCAGGAGCGGCAGGCGGAGATACTCCTTCTGAGACAGCGTCAAGCTGTCATCGGAAGGGGTACAAGCAGCCTGCCACAGTTTTTCGTCAAGCGAATTCATAATCCCGCCCCCTTCACAATTGTCATTGCGAAGCCCGCGGATGTTCGTCCGCGGGCTGTGGCAATCTCGGCCTAATAACTACCCCATACCTGTAGAACCTGATTCCAATCCCGCCACAATATTGTCATTTCGTAGCCTGCCGCAGGAGCGGCAGGCGGAGATACTCCTTCCGAGACAGCGTCAAGCTGTCATCGGAAGGG
>CAZDUN010000154.1:0-6077 GCA_964508615.1 uncultured Pelolinea sp.
CTGTCCGTTATCCATTTTTATTGGAGGGGATGCCGGTCCGATTTTATGAAAATCGATGCGGGTATTCGGGTACTTCTTGCCTAATGCCTTTTTAATCTGGTTCAGATTTGGGGAGTCTTCGCTTTCCGATGTGAACAAAAAAGAGAGTATTCTTTCATCAAAACTGAATTCTGCCGTGATGACCTTTACATCCCCGATTTTCTGGCTGTGGATTTCCTGTTTGCAATCCTGCAAAACCTGCTCAGCTTTTTGTGAAAGCTCTTCATGCTTGACCAGGTCCTGCGGTGTAGCCAGCCGATCCACGGCTTTGTAGCTCGCGTTCTTTAATATCTCCGGATTGGTGACAATTTCAGCCAATTCGCCCAACTGCCAACCGCGGCTGGTTTCCACAACCAGACGATCGCCGATCTTGACATCGCCAATTTTGGTAGCGTCGAAGTAATAATTTTTTCCGATTTTGGAAAAGCGAATACCGACAATCACCGGTAGCTCGCCTTTTTGCTCTTCTCCCATTACGATTCCTTTAAATCCAACTGAGAAATAAATGAAGCAATTTCACAAGCAATTTCGTTAAAGATGTAAGCCGGTTTTGATTCCGGCTGACTGATGACAATCGGCTGGCCCGAATCACCCAGAATGCGAATTTGCGGATCCAGCGGGATTCTTCCCAGGAAGTTCAATCCATATGCATTAGCCATGCTTTCTCCACCCCCTTCGCCGAATACATCCAGCGTGCTTCCATCCGGAAGTGTCATGGAGCCCATATTCTCTATAACGCCCGCGATGGGAATATTCAGCTTGTTGAACATCTCGATACCGCGGCTGGCGTCCTCCAGGGATACTTTTTGGGGCATGGTTACGATAATGCCGCAAGTAACGGGGATGTGCTGCGCGAGGCTCAATTGCACGTCACCCGTGCCCGGTGGCAAATCGACCACCAAATAGTCGATCTCGCCCCATTCCACATCCACAAAAAACTGCCGAATGGTTGAATGCAGCAGCGGCCCGCGCCAGATCAAAGGCTGCCCCGGTTTGACCAGAAAGCCGATGGAAATGATTTTCACCTGGTAATTCTCAGCCGGGATCATTTTATGGTTCTCCGGATTGGGCATCTGATTGATGCCCATCATGGTGGGAACGTTGGGTCCGTAGATATCCGCATCCATGATGCCCACTTTCGCGCCGGTTTTTGCCAGGGCGATCGCCAGGTTCACCGCCACGGTGGACTTTCCCACGCCGCCCTTGCCGGAAGCCACCGCGATGATATTCTTGATTTTCAGATCGATTGTTTCGGTAATCTTCTGATTCTGCGGCACGCGCGCGTCCATTTTGATCACTACTTCACGTACCCCTGGTACGCCTTCAAATGCCTTTCGTGCGTCGCTTTCAATTTTTGTTTTTAAGGGGCAGGCAGGGGTGGTCAATTGAATGGTAAATCGAACCACCCCGTCATTCACTTCAACATCCTGGATCATATTTAAAGTAACCAGGTCTTTTTTCAATTCCGGATCCATCACGGTGCGGAGAATCTCGAGTACTTTTTCTTGATTGATTGAATCGCTCATTTATATATCTTTATCTGGTTTATTTTATCTTCAATAACCGATTTCAGTTAACCGCAAGCAATTCTAACACATTGCTTTTGACCGCTTTTGTTATAATCTTAGCATCCCGGCCGGTCGCGTTGGTCAGACTGATATCAAATCCGGCAAATCACAAATTGGATTTCGGAGGTACAAAAAATGGAAAAAATCTTGGTCGCCTATTCCACCTGGGCAGGCGCAACGCACCAGGTTGCTGATGAAATAGCGAAACAGTTACAGACGCACAAAGTTGAAATTACAGTTTCACCCGTAAAGGAAATAAAAAGCATTGCTGAATACCAGGCCGTTTTTGCCGGTTCATCCATCCACGCTGGCCAAATCAACACAACCTTCAACCGATTTTTACGCAAATTCAAAAAACAACTTTCCAGCATGCCCGTGGCTGTCTTCGCTGTTTGCGCCAATATGTCGGATGAAAATCCGCGCGCCCGCAAGGAAACTGCAGGTTGGGTCAACAAGACGCTCGAGAAATATCCGTCGATCAAACCCGTCTCCGTGGGTTTGTTTGGCGGCGCCGCGATCACCGAAGGCGAGGATTTCCAAAAACTCAATTTTCTTTTTAAAAAAGTAATCCTTTCCATGAAGGATACGCTGTCCAAAGACCATGGAAAATCGGATTTCCGCGATTGGGAAGCCATCCGCAATTGGGCTGAAGAAAACTACCAGATAATGCTAAAAGGATAAGTGATCAAAACATTCAACCGTTCCTGGACTGTATTTGTTCTGATTGCAGTTCTCACCGCCGTTCTGGGTGGTTGGCTGATGATCGAAACCACTCGCTGGGGACCGTGGGCATTCAGCGACTCAGCCTCTTATATCAGTGCTGCCCGTAACTTCAGCCGTGGATTGGGTTTTGTGATTATCAACTCGAACGACAGCCTGACGCATGTGACTGAATTTCCGCCGTTCTATCCGATTTTCCTCAGCTTTTTCACCGGGCAGGATGGCGATCCGGCGATCTTTCTACGACCGGTGAATGTTTTCCTCTTCATCTGCTTCCTGATAATTCTGGGCGCATTGATTTTCAAGGCAACGCGCAGCAATTTATCCGCTTTACTGGGCATGGCATTATGCGCGGTTTCACCGGTCCTATTGGAAGTCTTCTCAGGCGTGATGTCTGAAACGCTTTTCCTGCCGCTGTTGTGCCTGGTTTTTCTGCTGGTGATCGTTTACCTGGAAAACCGGAAACCCGCACAATGGATATTGCTGGCTGTGTTTTCCAGCCTGATGCCAATCACGCGCTATGCGGGTACGCTGTTTGTGGCAGTGAATGCGCTCGTTCTCTTTGTCCTTTCAAAAAGCGATCTGAAAAAACGTTTCCTCATGAGCGGATTGTACGCAATCGTGGCGCTCCTACCGGCTGCTGTTTGGTTCCTGCGCTTATATCTGGCTTTCGATAAAGTCGGGGGAAAAAGTTTCAACCTCGATTTTTCAATTCTGTGCAGCCTGCTCGGAAGTCTCCTGGCTGAATTCTCGGTTATTCGAACCTGGCTGCCTTACTACGGAATCTATGCCTCACCTTTTATTGACCAGGTCAGTCAATGGTCTTTCCTGATCGTCTTCCTGGTCGCGCTGGTGTTTTTGTATCGGAAATACTTACATCATTCCGATATAGGCCAAAATGGATCAGCAAAAATGCTGTTGAAGATTGCATTAATTATGCTATGCGCATATGTTCTATTCATTGCCTTTACACACAGCATCACCATCCCGCAAATCGATATCATTGACCGTATGATGGCGCCAGTTATTCCATTGTTGTCGATACTGGCCGCACTGACGCTTGCGGCATTATCTTCTTATAAAAAATATTTTCCTTTGGCCATCTCAATCCTGGTGATGCTGGTCTGCCTGCGATTTTCGTTCCTGCAATCCTGGCGCTTCGCGCAAGAACTGGGCGGCGACGGGCACGGTTACTCCGCGCGCCAATACCAGGAAGCCGGGATCATTGACGCGCTCCAAGCATTGCCTGAAGATCAACGCATGGTATCCAACTCGGCCGGCTTTGTTCTCTACCACACCAACCGTTTTCCCATCCAGATCGACCAGTTTGCTAACCATTCTTTCGGCAGCCACAACGGCTATGGTGAAAAATGGGTGCGCGAAAAAGGCGCTGCGCTGATACTACTATACCCGGATTTTCGTAATTATTACGGAGATACCGCCAGCCAATTGCTTTCAACGATAACCGCTGGCCTGGATACCTGGTATCAGGATGAGGTTGGCGGCATCTATTTTTACCCGGGCGCAGGGCCTACTCGACCGTAACGGATTTGGCCAGATTGCGCGGCTGGTCCACGTCAAGCCCGCGCATGGCAGCGATATGGTAGGCCATGATCTGCAGCGGGATGACCGCAAGGATTGGATTGATCATCCAGCTGGCCGCTGGAATCCATAACACGTCATTTGCCAGGTTTCTGGCCTGTTCATCGCCATCCGTTGCCACAATGATGACTTTCCCGCCGCGCGCCTTGGCCTGTTCCACCTGACTGAGCATCTTTTCGTACCACTGGTCTTTGGGCATAAGCGCCAGCACCGGTATGTTCTTATCGATCAACGCGATCGGCCCGTGTTTCATTTCACCCGCCGGATAAGCCTCGGCGTGGATATAGGAGATTTCCTTCAGCTTCAGCGCGCCTTCATACGCAATCGGCATATTGATGCCGCGCCCCAGGTAGAGTATGTGTTCAGTATCTTTATACTTGCCAGCCACCTCTCTTACCTGTTCTTCGCGATCCAGGCAGGTGCCCACCAGATCGGGGATCTTGCTGATCTCGGCGATGTGTTTCCAGTGTTCTTCCTTATTCAGCAGATGCTTCCTTTCGGCCATGAGCACCGCCAACAGGTAGAGGTCCACCAGGGGAGCGGTGAAAGCTTTGGTGGAAGCCACGCCAATCTCCGGGCCGGCTTGCATCGAAATGAAACCTTCCGCCAGCCGCATGGCCTGCGAGCCGATGGCATTCACGATCGACCAGATGTGCGCGCCTTTCCTGCGGCCTTCTTCCATGGCGGCCAATGTGTCAGCCGTCTCGCCGGATTGGCTGATGGCCAGCACGATGTGGTTTTCATCCACCAGCGGATCACGGTAGCGGAATTCAGAGGCAATATCTACCTCCACCGGTATTTTGGCAATACTTTCGATCATGAACTTTCCCACCTGTCCGGCATGGCCGGCCGTGCCGCAAGCGATCACCTTGATACCTTTCAATGTCTCGAAATTCACTTTGTCAAGATTCAACGTGGGAATGGAAATGGAGTTATTTTTAAAATCGATACGTCCAGCCAATGTCTCGGTCAAGGAGCGCACTTGTTCGTGGATCTCTTTCTGCATGAAATGGCGGTAGTTGCCTTTCACGGCAGAAACCGGATCCAGGTTGATGGTCTCGATCTTGTAATCAACCGGTTCTCCCGCGATGGTCTGTATGCTCAGGTGATCTCTTCCTAATATGGCCATCTGGTGCGAATCCAGAAAAACCATGCGGTTGGTGTGTTCCAGGATGGCAGGGATATCCGAGGCGATAAAATTCTCGCCTTTGCCAAGGCCAATCACCACACCGCCCGCGTTGCCGATCCTGGCGGAGATGATCTTCTCAGGTTCCCGGGTTGAGAGCATCACAATGCCATGCGCGCCTTTGATGCGTTTCAGCGTGCTGCGCACGGCCTCTTCCAGGCTCATATCTTGCGCGAGGTAGATTTCGATCAGGTGCACGATGGTTTCAGTATCAGTATCGGAATTGAACTGAATCCCTTCGGAGAGAAGCTCATCACGCAATTCCAGGTAATTTTCAACGATGCCGTTATGAACAATAACCACCTGCCCCTTGTAGCCTACGTGTGGATGTGAATTGCGTTCATTGGGTTCGCCGTGCGTTGCCCCGCGTGGGTGGCCGATACCCGGGCTGCCTTTCAACGGTTTTCGGGTAATCAGGTTTTCCAGATGAGAAATCTTTCCGGAATCCCTGCGGATTTCGATCTTCCCTTCGTTCAATACAGCAATGCCGGCCGAATCATAACCGCGATATTCCAGTTTCTTCAATCCTTCCAGGATGATGGGTGTTGCTTCTTTCTCGCCAATGTAACCTACAATTCCGCACATATCTACCTCCATGGTGTATTGTTGGCATACGCAATGCCACCTTCCGGCTGTTCACCGGCAGGTTGAATAGAGTAATTTGGGAATTGGTCAGGAAGATTGCTTACCTGGAGGGCATCCGCCGATCGATCGATTTTCCCGGAAAGTTCCGGTTAACTTCACTTCGCAGTGAAGAACCCTCTCCTCGTCAGTGGGCCGATTTTTGTATTCAGCTCACTCAGGCGCTGCCAATTCTTATGCTCGCCCATTATACCTGAATTTACAAATTGCTTGACACTTTACCCCTAGGTCTATAGAATTGAAGTAAATAACGAACCTTGGGAAGAGACCGATTATTCGGCACCGAAGGGGCAAATCCATAAAGGACTTGGATGAATCTC
>CAZDUN010000155.1:0-6066 GCA_964508615.1 uncultured Pelolinea sp.
GGACGATAACAGGCGATGAGACGCTGCTCGCAAAAATGAATGAAGAGTTTGGCAACGGGAAAATGGACGCGACCGATTTTGTCTGCCTGGGTTGTAAGTATGACGATGTGGAACTTATCGCCACGGATTGCGCATGCTGTGCAATCCGTGCATGCGCAAAGACGAAAGGCAAAGATTTCTGTGCGACTTGCGCCGAATTCGAAACCTGCGACAACATAAAGCCTTACCGGGGCGACGGCACATCGATTCGCGATAAAAGGAACGCTTTCCTGCGCGCCAAGCACATGCGCGCAAACGGTTGAAGTTTTTAGCGCGACGGGTATCTTGACAACGTTCCGGGATATCCTTCGCCGTGTTCTAATGCGCAGGGCGAACTGGGCGCGCAGGATTTCGCGCAGATTGAACTGCTGACGACTACAGAATTACGGATGGATAGGGCTGGGGCGGTTCAGCCAGCGCGCAGGGGAAGATCACTGCGCTCTCGGGAATGGTCAGTTTGCCGCCGCGCACCTCAACAACCCTGCCGGACAGGCGGTCACGGTAATCGCCGTCGGGCAAGCTCACCCGCATATGACCAGTTTGTCCATTAACGTTGAACACCCCGGCCAGGCTGCCGGCGGAGGCATACCAGATACCCAGGACAGCCGGCTCGTATCCCACCCATACCAATTCACCTTCCGTTAATGCGGGGTCTTTTTTGATCGCATTCAGGCGTCGCATGAAATCCGCCAGAGGATAATCATTCCATGCGATCGGCTCTTTTTCAAACAAAGAAGGCAGATGCGAGACAGCCGATTCCTGGCCGGCATACAACAGCCAGGCGCCCTTGTTGAAAGCCTGGAATGCCGTCCAGGCCAGGGCCTGGGCACGGCTGGGCGCGAAAGCCATGATGCGTTCGTTATCGTGGTTTTCCACGAAGCGCAGCTTGGCGTAGTTGCGCGGGAAGATGCAATCCTGCAAGCGCAGAAAGTCCATGTAGAAATTCAGAGCGAGTTTGCCTTCCAGCACGTTCTTCCAGGCGTCGAAGACATCGTAATCGTAAGTGATGTCAAATGCCTGGTAAAGCTCGCCATCCGACCAGGCGGAAAGCCCGGCGGCGCGGCGTTCGGCCACCCAGCGCGCTTCCACCGATTCCGCCAGCCAGATGCAATCTGGGTTAATTTCAGCCACCGCGGCGCGCGCCCGCAGCCAGAAATCCAGCGGGATGAGAGAAGCCACGTCGCAGCGGAAGCCATCCACGCCCAGGCGCGCCCAGTACCGCAGCGCTTCGATCAGGTAATCCCATAATTGCGGGTGGGCGTAATCCAGATCGATCACGTCGCTCCATTCCGGCACGGTGGTAACGGGACGGCCGGCAGCATCCATGTGATACCAGTGCGGATGTTCGCGCGAGATAACGGAATCGTGAGCGGTATGGTTGTAGACCACGTCGATCATTACTTTCAGGCCCAGTGCATGGGCAGTTTGGATCAGCGTGGTGAAATCAGCCAGGCTGCCGTATTCGGGATTCACACTGTAGTAATCTGAGATGGAATAGGGGCAGCCGAGCGTGCCCTTGCGGTTCAGCTGCCCGATGGGGTGGATGGGCATCAGCCAGATCAGGTCAACCCCGAGGGCTTTGATCCTGGGCAGGTCGGCGGTTACACCCGCGAAGGTACCCTGCGGGCTGTGGCTGCGCACGTAGATTTCATAAATCACCAGGCTGCGGATGCTTGTGGGTGTGTTTTTGGCCATGAGTACCCCTTTCGGTCTAATTATAGTCGCGTGAATGGGATTGATGTTTTTTTTTGACGCAGATGGCACAGATGGTCTTTTTTGAAAATCACACCGCTCTGGCCTTACCCAAATGCCGGCCGGGACCCTTCACTTCGTTCAGGGTGAAAGTAATTCATGCATTCTTGCGCGACAGGAAGATTAACCACAGATGGACACTGATGGACACAGATGGCTTTTCGTTGGGCTTTCACTCCTTCCAGGCTCTCGTTATTATGGCACTCACCCCTCCCCGGCCCTCCCATTTCCGCTTTTCGAAATGGGGAGGGAGAAACGCGCGGGAGGTCTGCTTGAGAAGAACATGCAGACTTGCCTATTGTGATTAAAAAAAACACAGATGAACACAGATAGTATATTGATGGTTGATGGACTCAGATGGCTTTTTCAATGGGCTTTTACCCCTCCCCGGCTCTCGCTATTTTATAAACCGAAAGCGGGGATGTTCACGAGCTCCTTTGGTGGCTTGGAAAAGCACCAACCCACCCTACAACTGGCGCTCATTCAGGGAGACAGTGATGTAGGTCGCGCATTCTTGCGCGACAAGAAGATTAACCACAGATGGACACTGATGGCTTTTCGTTGGGCTTTAGCCGCTCACCAACCCTCGCCATTTTGGTCGGTATTAACGCGGGAGGAGCGCACGGCGAGAGTGGTTGCCGTGCCGCAGTTTTAAATCGATGATCTGGGTATGTGCGTTGATAGAACGCGGGGATTCTATGTATAATAAATTTCCCTGAAAGGATGATGCCATGATCGATAATGAGATAAAGACCCAATTGCTGGCTGCCGCGGTGAAGGCGGCGCAAAACTCATATTGCCCTTACTCGAATTTCCGGGTGGGCGCCGCGGCGCTGACCAGGAGCGGAAAAATCTACGGCGGGACGAACATCGAGAACGTTTCCTACGGCGGGACGGTCTGCGCGGAGCGCGTGGCGGTCTGGAAAGCCGTATCGGAAGGTGAGCGCGAAATCGAGGCGATGGCCGTAATCGGCCCGGGAACCAAGGAGGGTTATCCCTGCGCCATCTGCCGCCAGGTGCTGCTGGAGTTCGGGCTGGATATGCTGATCATCAGCGGCGACGCGCAAGGCAACTACCTGGGTGAAAAGCGCTTGAGCGAGTTGGTGCCTTTCCCGTTCGTGCCAGCCGCCCTCTTGGGCGAAAAATAAAGCCAGCGAAATATTCATGCAATCGAAGGCCTATCAAGTGATAGGCCTTTTTAAATTTAAAATCGAAATAAAAACTGGTTACTGACTAAAGGTTGCTTTGGGTGTTTATAGCCCCTTGGCGGTGATCTGGTATTGGAAATCGTAACCGGCCGTTTTGGCCAGGGCTTCGATTTTCCCGCGCACTGCTTTGAAATCGAAACGGTATGCGTACTTTTTACCGAATTGATCCGCCTGCTGTTCGATCAAGCTTTCCATCTGGCCGCCTTTGCCGGTTTTGAAGCTTTCGGTCTTGAAGCCCATGCCGGTGTCCATGCCGGAGGAGCTTTCTTTGAGCATTTCGGTGAACCTCAAGGTTTTGGCGGCTTCATCGAGGCGGAAACGCGCCTGGTAGGCAAGCTTTTCTTTGGACAGGAAAGTTTTGCGTTCTGCGATCACCAGATTGATCTCACCTGAACCTTTTTTCTCCTTGAATTCAGCGGAAATGCTTTGGGCGTACTCTTTTATTTGATCGATCAACGACATGATTCCTCCTTGTAACTAATATCCAGGTAGTATTTGCAAATCAAGTCCACTTTGTTTATTTTACATCAACCCTTTTTCTGAGATTGACCAACGGTCAGGCAGGTTCTGATGAATCGTTAATCGCGCCCGCGCGGTATCCTGCCTAAAATGATCATAAGGATCAACAGCATGAATATCAAATTCCATGGGATCTTTCTGGCAGCTGTGGTCAGTATAGCCGCTTGCATGCCCGCTCCGGCCGCGGCCAGCCAGACAACCAGCACTTACACGCCCACCACCTACTCGATCCCACGCGCAGATCCCACTCCCGTTGAAACAGCTGCAACCCAACCGCGCGTGATCGATTGGGAGTTGGAGATCGTAGCTCGGAATCTGGAAGTACCCTGGAGCATCGCCTTCACCGGCGCGGAGCGCCTGCTGGTGGCTGAGCGGGCCGGGCGCATCCGCGAGGTGGTGGAGGGCAGCCTGCGGGATGAACCTTTATTCACATTGTTAGATATCGCCGCGGTGGAGGAAAGCGGTTTGATGGGATTGGCGCTTGACCCGGATTATGGTAGCAACCGCTATATCTTTGCCTGCTATACCTATTCGGGCAGCAGCGGGCTGATGAACCGCGTGGCGCGGCTGCGCGACCTGGGCGAACGCATCGAAATGGACGCGGTCATCATCGATGACATCCCCTCGGCGAAATACCACGCCGGCTGCCGGCTGGGCTTCGGGCCGGACGGCAAGCTGTACGTCACCACCGGCGACGCCCTGCAGCCGCAGGCCGCCCAGGAGCTGGACAGCCTGGCCGGCAAGATTCTACGGCTCAACCCGGACGGCTCCATCCCGGCGGATAACCCTTTTCAGGGATCGGCGGTTTATTCCTTGGGCCACCGCAATCCGCAGGGCATCAGCTGGAACCCAGAGAACGGCCTGCTGTATGCCAGCGAACACGGGCCTTCGGGCTTCGACGGCCCGCAGGGCGGGGATGAGGTCAACCTGATCCTGGCGGGCGCCAATTACGGCTGGCCGCTGGTCTCGCATGATGAAACGCGCGCGGGCACGCAAAACCCGCTGCGGCAATTCACGCCGGCCATCGCCCCGGCCGCCATCCTGGTTTACCCGGGTGATGAATTGCCCATGTTCACAGGCAAGCTGCTGCTGGGCGCGCTGCGCGGGGAGGGCCTGGCGGCGCTGACCCTGGCGCCGGATGATCCTGCGCAGGTCACGAATATCGAATGGCTGGTGCAAGGCCTGGGGCGCGTGCGGGAGGTGACTGTTGGGCCGGATGGCCTGGTTTACTTCAGCACCAGCAACCGCGACGGGCGCGGCAGCGCGCGGGCGGGGGATGACAAGATCTACCGCATCGTGCCGGTTTACGAATGATCGGATTTGGCAGGGGAATCAAGGAGTAATTGACATAAAGCCTTTGCCTGAGTTAGGCGGATATCCGCAGGTATCATGAATTCCAGTTCTGCTTGATAAAAATGATTGGATTTTTCTCCTCCATTGCATTATTGAAATGATGGTTGACAAAATATAAAATCGCCTTATAATTGCTGTTAGTGGTATAAAGGTCATACCACCAAACCATAGTAAATGATTGGAGAGAAAAATGAATAAAAAATCCCTATTGGTGATCGTGGCAGCAGCGCTGCTGTTAGCCGCCTGCGGCGGCAAGCAAGAAGCCGCGCCGGTTGCCGAACCTGTGCAGGTGGAACAACCGGTGGTTGTCGAAGAAGCGCCCGTGGTGGCGGAAGAAGCACCGGTTGTGGAAGAAGAAGCCCCGGTCGTTGATTCCTCTGGAACAATGGATTACACCTCACCGGAAGAGATCTTCAGCCTGGAAATCCCGGCCGGCTGGGAATATGAAAAGGACGAATCCAGCATCGAGGACGCGGTGATTGAAACCTACACTGCGCCGGATGGGAATGCCTTTGTGCAGACCCTGGTAAACGAGACCAGCATTGAGACATCCGCGCTGCTCAAAGGGGAATACACGGTCGATTACATGCGCCGGCTGTACGGCAGCGACCTGAAAATCGGAGAAGACGTTTTGATGGACAACGGCCTCGAGAAGCTGACCTGGTGGAGCGATAAAAACAAGACCAGCGGCGCCACATATTTTGATATGCAAGACAACCTGCTGTTCTTCTTCACTGTCGGCTACGAAGACAAGTACGAGGATGACTACAAGTCCGTGTTGGAAGACGTGGTAGATTCATTCGAGTACTAAACCGCGCCGCAAGGCACAATAAAGCGATCGGGATGGGCTATCTGCCTTTCCCGATCTTTTTTTCAAAATTTACACTAAGGAGGTTCTCAATATGATTGAATCAATGTAAAAAGAATTGCGAGAAGCAAAATTCTATATATGTAAAAAAACCCTCATCTTGCGGCGTGACGGGAAGGTAATCAAGATGATAAATGTAGCAGCCAACCGCCACGGGAGGATGGTAATACCTGTAAAATAGTCAATCAAGCATCAAGGCGGGCATGAAGCAGCCATATCGGCGGGAGCAGCCGACTTCTGACCCCAAGTATATAGTCCCGCATCAGACCAAACTTCAAGAGCACATCAGCCAAATGAAAAATCTGATATCCTTTTTGCCAGGAAAGG
>CAZDUN010000156.1:0-6050 GCA_964508615.1 uncultured Pelolinea sp.
GTGACTGGGTGCTGGGCCATGGCTGGAATCATAACATCTGGCCGGAAGGCATTGGCACCCGGCAAATGCTGGATGAAATCAGTCCGGCTAACCCTGTCTATCTGACCCATAAATCCCTGCACAGCGCCTGGGCGAACTCCGCGGCTCTGCAGCTGGCTGGCATCACTTCAGCCTCAACCGACCCGGCAGGCGGCCAATATTGCCGCGGCGAAGATGGGCAACTTACCGGCATTCTCCTGGAGAGCGCCATGCGCGTGGTCGAGGCCGCCATACCGCATCCTGACGCTTCAGCGCGCAATGAAGCGCTGCTGCAGGCCCAGAATACGCTGTTGGAATTCGGCATTACATCGGTGCATGATTTCGATCCCTGGGATTGCTTCAGCTCATTGTCCGCCCTGGAAACCAAAGGTCTGCTGAAAATGCGCGTTGTAAAGGGTGTTCCCTACCCTAACCTGGACGAAGCCATCGCATTGGGTTTGCGCAGCGGACAGGGCAGTTCCCGGCTGGCCATCGGTTGGTTGAAATTATTCGCTGATGGCGCGCTGGGGCCGCAAACAGCCGCCATGTTGGCTGCATATGAAAATTCAGACTCGACCGGCATGCTTTTTCTCAATAGCGAGAATATTCAGGAAATTGGCCGCAAAGCTTTATCGCATGGCATCAGCCTGGCGGTTCACGCAATCGGTGATCGCGCCAACCGGGAAGTGATAAATGGCTACGCGCAGCTCGCGGATTCAGGCCTGCTCCAAAAAAGTCCGTTGCCTTTGCGTATTGAGCATGTCCAGCTCATCGATCCGCAGGATATCCAGCGCCTGGCTGCGTTGGGAATCGTGGCTTCCATGCAGCCCATCCACGCACCATCGGATCGCGGCATGGCTGACCGCCACTGGGGAACGCGCTGCGCCCACGCTTACGCCTGGCAAAGCGTGCGTGAAAGCGGCGCTCGGCTGATCTTCGGATCGGATGCGCCGGTTGAATCACCCAACCCGTATTGGGGGCTGTACGCCGCGTTGACGCGCAAGCTGCCAAACCAGCTACCCTCAATCGAAAACTGGCATATCGAACAGTGCTTGTCTCTGCCGGATGCGCTCGAAGCCTATATCCGCCTGCCGCATGCGATCTCAGGCAACTCCGCAAAATTGGGCATGCTAAAAACAGGACATATTGCCGATCTCTCCGTTTTCACCCGCGATCCGCTGCGGAGCAGCCCGCAGGAGTTGGTTTCGCTGCGTCCAGCCGCAGTGATGATCGATGGCGATTGGCTCTTTAATCGGATACCCTGAAGCCCAATGCTATAATGAAAAAATAACAATTGCACAGGTTGAATATGAACACTAACGAGCATGGAAATCCCGATTACTCATCCGCTTACCTGGCTGAGTGCCTGTCGCTTGCGCGCGAAGCCAGCGGAAAAACTGCCTCCGAATGCGCTTATTTATTGGGAATCAACCCCGGCCGCCTGCGCAGTTACGAAAGCGGTAAATTGGTGCCCTCGCTGCCTGAAATCGAGTCGCTTTCATACATTTATAAAATTCCGCTGCCCGCGCTCTTCAACCCGCTAATCCTGGCGGAATATATCCATGAACCGGATGCGGAGCAATTGAAGCAGCTCCTGGAAATCCGCCGCGAGATCATTGCCACCCGTCTTCAATTGGCGCGCGAGCAATCGGGCAAATCGCAAAGCGAGGTTGCCAAAGCCGCTGCCATCCCGTTATCCCGCCTGAAAAAATATGAACACGGTGATCTTGGTATCACCTTCAATGACCTGCAAAAGATTTGTCCGGAAATTGGTTTATCCCTGGATGATGTTTTCGATAAAGACAGCCCGATTGGAATTTGGCAAACAGAAATGGAAAACAGCCGGCGCTTCAATCAACTGGCCGAAGAAAGCCGGGAATTCGCGCTTTCCCCCGATAATCAACAGTTCATCCTCTTTACCCAGCGTTTGAAAACGATCAACCGTGAGAATCTATCCAGCCTCTCCGATTCCTTGCGGCAGATTATGGATTCCTTCCCCAAGGACTGAACATTGAAAAGCCAGGATGGCTTGATGATGGGCGCTCATGTGCGTATTGCTGAACAAAGCGACCGCAATGAGATCGCTGCTTTTGTGGACCAGGCTCCAGCGGTGCATCGTCACCTCGATTGGCGATCTGTGCTCGATTGGTTGGGAAATCGCAACTTTTTGGTATTGTTTGAAGGTTCCCAAATCAGCGGTTTGCTGGTTTGCACAGCCGAGCCTGGCGAAACGCATTGGGTAAGGGTATTCGCGTCACGTGATTTTTCCAACCTGACCCAACGTTGGGAAAGATTATTCTCAGCGTTTCTGGATCAATCCACTTCTGCAAATGAGCGCCTGGTGATAGCTGCCGTAGCCTATTTTGATTGGATGCAAGACCTGCTCGAACGATGCGATTGGAGAATTCATCAACGAGTGGTGCAGCTAAAATGGAAACATCTGAATCTGGAAAAAATCGAAAAAAAATGGCCGGCTGACCTGATTATCCGGCCAATGTCCCGCGCTGATGTTTCCACCGTCGCGGGAATCGATCGCGAATGTTTTTCATTTATTTGGACGCAATCACCGGATGTTGTCTCCCGCGCATTCAATCAATCAGCCTACTCCAGCGTGGCTGTGCTGAAAGGTGAAGTGGTGGGATTCCAGATCAGCACCTCCCATAAAGCCATTGCCCATCTCGCCCGATTGGCAGTCCTGCCGAAATTCCAGGGGCAATACATCGGTCAGGCGCTGGTTCAGAATATGTTAAAACGCTTTTCCCGGCCGTGGATTCGGGAAATTAGCGTGAATACCCAGCATGATAATGATATATCGCTCAACCTGTATAAAAAAATGGGATTCACTCCCACTGGGGAGAGTTATCCCATCTTCGTATTCAGGTGAGATGAATAAAAGTCTGGTTACCTGGCGCGGCTTTTACGCTTGTCGATGCGCTGGATATCCAGAAATGCATCTACGACAGCCGGATCAAAATGCCTGCCTGATTGTTCTTTGATATAGGTGATCGCATCATCATCCGTCCAGGCCGGCCGATAGGGGCGGTCAGAGCGCAGCGCATCCCATACATCCACAACCGCGAAAATTCTGGCAGAAAGTGGAATTTCTTCATCTTTTAATCCGCGTGGATAACCGCTGCCATCCCACTTTTCATGGTGGCAATACGGGATGTCAATGGCTTTTCTCAGGAAAGGAATGGTGGAAAGCATCTCGAATGCGTAAACAGGATGTTTGCGCATGATCTCCCATTCCTCCTCGCTAAGCGGCCCTTCCTTCAACAAGATACTATCCGGTACTCCCATTTTTCCAATATCGTGCAGCAACGCGCCGCGTTGAACATGGATGAGGTCTTCATCGGTGAAGCCAAGTTTGCGCGCCAGGCGCAGCGTCATATCCAGCACGCGCTGGCTGTGGCCTTGCGTTTCGCGGTCGCGCAATTCAAGCGTGCGTGCCCAGCCTTCCAGGGTCGTCTCATACGCTACTGCCAGGTCGAGATTGGATTTTTCCAGGTCGCGGAAAAGCAGCGCGTTATCGACTGCGATGGCCGTCTCGGAAGTTAAGGTATTCAAGAAGCTCACCCATTCTTCATCCGGATTCAGCGGAGAACGATGGAATAACTCCAGCACTCCCTGGACTTTTCCTTTCGAGATCAGGGGTGCGCCATAATAAGCAACAAATCCTTCCCCCGCCAGCAGCGGTGATTGTCTCAACGACGTATCTTCATTCGCCAGGTCACTGATATGGACCACATCCATGATCTCGGCCGCATGGCCAGCCAGGCCTTCACCCACATCCAGTTTGGTATATTTCAGCGCGTCGGTCTGAAAACCGCGGCCAGCCACAAAAAATAGCTGCTGGTTCTCTTCATCCATCAACAAGACGTCCGCGGCATCCACCTCCAATTGGTCGGTCACCTGTTCAAGCAATAAATACAATGGAATCTGCAGGTCGATGTTGGTGGTGATGGCGATATTAATGTTCTGGAGAGCTGATAAACGCTTGAGCTGCAATTGCAGCCGTTGTTCGGTCTCCCTGCGCTGGACCAACTCCTGCTGGGCAGTCGCGTAAAGCTGCGCGTTTTGCACTGCCACGGCTACCTGATGCGATAAAGTCAGCAGGATTTGTTTCTCCTCGGAGGAATAAATTTGTTCCGAGCGCTTTGGTCCGAGAGCTATGAAACCAAGTAATTCACCCTTGGCGATCAGGGGAATATAAACATCCGCGTTGATTGCATCAATAACTTCTCTTTCCTGCCCCCAGATGGAGCGGAATTTGGGATTCGTGTCGATTTCCTGCTGGTTGATGACATGTTCGTGCGTGGATAACCAGGCGATCAAAGGATGGTCAGCTGCGATGGTCGTACGAGGCGGCAGTTTCATGCCAGTCTGATAAAAAACGATAAAAATCTTGCGGCCATTCTGGCGCAGAAAAAGCCCTGCCCTTTGAATGTGCAGGGTCTTGGTAATTTCACCGATGATCATCTCGGAAAGCTGCCCCAGGTCGATCACCGATGAAGCGGCTTCGCTGACGCGTTGGATCATCCTGACCGCGTTATATTGCTCGCGGAAGAAAATCCGGTCGATCCAGTTTTGCAGCGAATCCCGGAAAGGCTGCAAAATAAGCGCAGCGATGATTGAGATTACCAGGGATGTGGAAAACAATTGGCCGGTTGTTTTTGCATGCAAAACTTGCAAAACCATTAAGATAATCAGGTAATACACCATTCCGACGATAAGTGTGGGGATAAAATAAATAACACTCTTCCGGATCACAACTTTAATATCGAGCAATTGGTGTTTTAGAATCGCGTAGGTGAAGATAAACGCCGCGATCGTATTTGCGGCAATATCGACCGGGTATTGACCCAATTGCGTAAAATTCAAACCACCCCCCAGACAAACGAATCCGATCGCAAGGACAAACAAGCCGAACCTGGTTATCACGCTCTCGTCTTTGGATTGCCTGGCACTACGCAGTAATTGGACCAGGCAGACCAGGATCACAATGTAGCTTGGCCCGGCAACCACCGCAACCCAGGGCGTGAATACATAATTAACCGAGCCGTTGACAATTTCAGCACTGGGCGTTACCAGTTTTGTGAACTGATTGATGAGAATTGCCAAAAAGCCATAGATATAAACCCAATTCTCATATGGCATTTTTTTGATCAAAGTAGCCTGCGTGAAAAAGAATAAGGCGATCATCGAGGCTACAGCGAAGGTTGTCATCGCCCTAAACAATACCAGTGTATTACCGAAATCAAGCAGGACAAGTAATGCGGTGATTGACCACAACGCCATACTTGCAAGATATAAACGAAACCGGCGCTTGAGAGTGTTCTGCGGTTTCGTAAAAAGGACAAGTAGATACAGCAGCAAATAAGAAGCAATGGCTACTGTAGGGATGCCGATCTTGATAATATCCTGCATAAAATAATTAACCCAGATGGATCAATTTCTCAAAGACATGGTCTTTTGGCTGCATGTGCGGTGGTTTCAGGTGGGCCAGGTCAGCCCCTTCAGCCCGCCGGCTTTCAATGAAGTGGTTGAAGGCGCCCAAAGGCAGCTCGGATAGTTTGAAATTATGGTCTCCCACGATCTCGTTCAAACCTTTATAATCCGGATGGATGAGGGCGATTTTTTCTTCAATCGCATCTTCAAGCTCATCAATCGGGCGGTGATCAGAGGACTTGAACTCGATATATAAATGCAAAATGGGTTTCCCGTCCATGATCTCTTTCTTGGCGGTCCAATCCACATATTCGAGCTTTGCCGCGTCGATCGCCTGCCAGATTGATTTCTCCGTAAACCGCACGATGTTGCTCAAATCGATTAGATCATCAGCCCTGGAATAAAACCGGAATTGCGGCAATTCGCAATGGATCTCTTCGTCATTTAATGCCTCAATTGTGATCAAATCGCCAACGCGGTACCTTTGGATCACACCTCCCAACAAATTCGTAAAGACGAGCTCATAAATTCCGGGTGTCAGCTCATTAGTCAGTACAGTTTTTGGTGTATATTTCGGGTCTGCC
>CAZDUN010000157.1:0-6040 GCA_964508615.1 uncultured Pelolinea sp.
TAACGATCGCGACCAGCAGCCACCATTGGTCGATTTCTTTAAGACGCGCGTGAAAACCGTATTTTTGGCCAGACTGAACGTTCGAATCGGGTTTTTGCATATCTGCTATTGGGTAAAAAAAAGCCTGCGGTAGAGAAATACCGCAGGCTTATTGTACCTTTTTTACTCAGCGGCAGTGACTAGCCACTTGGTGATCAAACCGTCAACTGTGCCGTCCTCGACCAGGGTGCCCAAAGCCTCGTTGACTTTGGCCTGCAGATCGGATTTATCCTTGCAGAAGGCGATGCCGTACTTTTCCTCGGTGAAAGCCTCGCCCACGGTCATCAGGTCGTCAGCATGCATGCTGACGAAAGCATCGGCAGTGGGTTTGTCGGCAATAACCGCATCCACCTGCCCGTTGATCAGGTCCAGCATGGCCAGATCATAGGTATCGTAGGGTTTATATTCGACACCCTCAATAGCCTGGGCTTCGATCTCGCCAGTAGTGCCAAGCTGGGCAGCCACGATCTTGCCAGCCAGGTCATCCTTGCTGGTGATGGCGGCTTCGTCTTTTCTCACCACCACAATCTGACCGGCGTCCACGTAGGGGTCAGAGAACAGCATGGTGGCCATGCGTTCTTCGGTGATGGTGATGGCGGCGATGGCCATATCGTACTGGCATTCGGAAACGCCGGCGACGACGGAATCGAAGGGGGTATTGACCCATTCAATTTCCATTCCGGCGGCTGCGGCAACCGCGTTCATCAACTCAATATCGAAGCCGGTCAGCTCTTTGGTCGCCTCATCCACGGTCTCGAAAGGCGGGAAGGTGGCATCGGTAGCCACAGTGACTTTTTCAGTTTTGGCTCCGCAGGCGCTTAATACAACCGCCGCGAGGAGCAGCACTGAACATGCAACGAACAAGAATTTTTTCATATCTCCTCCAAGTAGTGAAAATGTAACTGAATATTGATACAAAACTGCAAATTTGGCTGCATTTGCAACCAACGAATTATAGCATAGGCTCATTTCGGATTTAAGTATTTAAACGCCATTTAATGGAATAATGAAAATCACATTCCGCTCTTCGTCCCAACCGCTGCCCACTTTTGAGCGATGCTACAATAAACCCATGAGTATTAAGAATCACATCAGCACGCTGCGGAATTCCTTCCGCAAACTTTTCGCGCCAAAGCAGGTGCTGAGCAGCGTCAACGCCATCTATCTGGGGCAGGATCATATCCTGCACGTGGTAGAACAGCCGGCGGGCAAACCGGAATATGTCTCGGACATGACCGGCACGGTGACCAATTTTCAAATGGCAGCGCAGTATGGCAACCTCGGCCTAATCGCGCATAATTACCTGGGCGGGAGATATTTCAGCGAATTGAAAATCGGCGACCTGGTTTTCGCCATGAACGGCTACCACGGCAGCCAGCCCTACCGGGTGCGGCAAATCCTGCATTTCCAGGCGCTCAACCCGCGCAGCCCGCGCAGTGATTTCATCAACCTGGATACCGGCCAGCGCTGCAACGTCAACGACGTCTTCCGCCAGGTCTATACCGGCAGCCACCACCTGGTGCTGCAAACCTGCATCGAAAGGGGTTCGGTAAAGGAATGGGGACGGCTGTTCATATTGGCGGATCCGGTGGTGATGGGCAGGCGCGAAGAATGAATGCTCATCGGTCTTTCCTTAATAGGGCTTTAACCTTTCAGATGGTTATTTACAGTTAAAATCAGATTGAAATGTTTGACGGTTTTCTCTTCATTATAAACAATAACTATACGCAATAATCAAGGAGAACTCACATGGAAGATCAAATCAAAAAACGCGCTGTGCGCGCCTGGACGATGTATGATTGGGCCAACTCGGCATTCGCCACCACCACGATGGGCGCCGTGCTGCCCAATTACTTTGCCGCCTTCATCGCCGGCGAGAACTCGCTGACCCTGTGGGGGTACACGGTGGCGATCGGCAGCCTGATCGCGGCGGTGATCAGCCCGGTATTGGGCGCCATCGCCGACTTCCGCGGTTCCAAGAAACTCTTTCTGGGCTGCTTCGCCGCGCTGGGTATCCTCTCCTCCGCGTTGATGTTCCTGATCCGCACGCCCGGCGACTGGCTGCTGGCCTGCGTCCTGTATATCCTGGGGACGGTTGGCTTCGCCGGATCGCTGGTCTTTTATGACGCGCTGCTGCCGCACGTGGCAGAGCCGGACGAGATGGACATGGTTTCTTCGAAGGGGTATGCCATGGGCTACATCGGCGGCGGTTTGCTGCTGCTGATCAACGTGGCCATGATCTTTGCCGGACCCAGCCTGCTGCCGGACATGAACGAAGCGGACGCCACCGCGTTGATGATGCGCCTCAGCCTGGCCAGCGTGGCGGTCTGGTGGGCGGCTTTCTCCATCCCGATATTCCGGCACGTGAAAGAACCGGCGCGCAAGATCGAGAAAGGCGAAGAAAAGCTCAACGTCATCTCAGCCGGTTTCACGCGCTTTTTCAAAGCGTTAAAAGATAGCCGCAAGTTCAAGGACCTGTTCTTGTTCCTGCTGGCGTTCTTCGTGTACGCCAACGGCATCGGAACGATCATCACCATGGCGGTTGCTTTCGGCAGCGACCTGGGATTCAGCAGCACCATATTGATCGGCACGCTGTTGATGGTGCAGTTCGTGGCCGCGCCCTTCGCCATGCTGTTCGGCAAACTGCCGCAGAGACTGGGCACCAAACGCACCATCTACGTCAGCTTGTGCATCTATACCGTAGTGGCGGTCATCGGTTACTTCATGACCAAGGAGTGGCACTTCCTGCTGCTCGGTTTCGGCGTAGCCACCGTGCAAGGCGGCAGCCAGGCGCTCAGCCGCTCGCTGATCGGGAAAATGATGCCCAAGAGCAAATCGGCCGAGTTTTACGGCTTTTTCAGTGTATCGGAAAAATTCAACACCGTCATCGGGCCGGCGGTTTTCAGCCTGATCAACCAGCTTACCAACAACAGCCGCCTGGCGATCTTCTCGCTGGTGGTTTACTTCCTGGCGGGCATGGCCCTGCTGACCAGGGTCAATTTCGAACGCGGCGTGGAAGTGGCCAAAGCGGAAGACGCGCGCATGCTCAGCGTGAATTAAGCTCTCGCAATATTGCATAATTATTTATGATAAATGCCAGCGCCTCAAAACGCTGGCTTTTTTTACACCAGAAGCAACGCATCCCAATCGCTTTACGGTGAGTTCCAACACGCAGCCTGGTTCACAGATTTAATAATGAATAAACTGTTAATAATCCCCGTAAAATTTTTAATATATACTTTCCATATATGTAAAATAATACTGAAGGAGAAAAAATGAAAAATAAGCGACGATTGTTTTTATCTGCAATTGGGGTGCTTCTCTTAATCAGCGCAGCCTGCAGTTTCAGCGCAACTACCGCGAATATCAAGGAAGCCTACACTGCGCATGACGTGAACGGCACGCCGGAAGCCACCACCGCTTTCACACCGGACGAAGTATTCTACCTACTGGTAACGGTCGCCAACGCGCCGGATGACACAATCACCAAGGCAGTCTGGAAAGCCGTGCAGGCGGAAGGCCTGGACGAGAACCTGGTGCTGCTGGAGACGGAATACGAAGGCGGCGGCGAGATCACATTTGAGGCCAGCAATGATTACCTGTGGCCGGCGGGTTCTTACGTCGTTGAACTGTATATCGACGACAAGCTGAAGGAAACGCTGGAATTCACGGTGGCAGGTGATGCAGCCGGCAGCATGGATGATGCGGCTGCCGTCGGAGCGATCAGCGTCGATTCGGCTTACATGGCGCGCTTCACTGATGACGTGCCCGAGCAGGTCACCAGCTACGCCGCGGATGAGGTGTTCTACGCCGTGGTCGAGTTAGTTGGCGCGCAGAGCGACACCAAGGTTACGGCGGTATGGTTCGCAGTGGATGCGGAGGGTGTGGAAGCAAATTCCGAATTGGCCCGCACGGATTTCACCGGAGAGCCTTCCATGACCTTCAACCTGAGCAACGACAGCCTGTGGCCGGCCGGCAGCTACATGGTGGAGATTTACGTCAATGATGAATACCAGGGTTACCTGGATTTCACCGTAGAGTAGCGGGCTTTTTGTAATTTAAAAAAAAGCGCGGGCTTTAACAAACCATCCACAGATGGCACAGATAAGAACGCCAGATAAACACAGATTCTTTCAGGTATAAGATTTATCTATGTACATCGAATAGAATCAGTGTACATCTATGGAATAGATTAAGGAATAGATTGCATCGCCTAATCTATAAGCCAGTATCATAAAGAACAAGCCGGATGATCACCGGCTTGTTCACTACTAACCTATTTGAGGAATTTTTTTTTTGGCTGGATAGAAATCCCGCTCCAAGAAAGACAAGATCGCCAAGCGGCTGCGCCGCTCGCGAATACAAAAGGCCGTTATGCTGAACAAGCGCTTGTCCTGAGCGCCTGCCCTCAGCGTAGCGTAGGGTGTCGAGGGACAGCGAAATGAAGCATCTCGGCCAGATTATCGTGAGGTTTTTCGAACTTGGGGGAACGCGGAATTTAAAACAGAATTTTCCCTGCAAATGCAGCGATCTGAAAGAAGGGAAGCAGGATAATAATTAGCCTGAGATTGCCACGGCCTGCTTTGCAGGCCTCGCAAAGACAAATAATTAAGTGACGGGGATTGGAATCCCGCCCTTGTATCTTTAAGCAAAGGGCAGGCACGCCACGGGGTTCAGAATAATAATTCAGACGCGGGTTTTGGAAATTTTTTCTTATAACAGCACTTTCAGGCGATGATCTCATAAAACTCGATCAACACGCCGCCGGTGCTCTTGGGATGCACGAAGGCCATGCGGCGGCCTTCCAGTTCCAGCGGAGTTTCATTGATCAGGCGTACGCCGGCTGCCTTGAGCCCAGCCAGCACGCCCTCGATATCGCGCACCTCGAAGCATAGGTGATGGATGCCGGGACCGCGCTCGGCCAGGAATTTGGCCGTGCCGGTATCCGGGCTGGTGGGCTGCACCAGTTCAATTTCGCTCTCTCCTACCGGCAGAAAGGCTACTTTGGCTTTCTGGCTGGGCACTTCCTCGATGTGATCCAACTTGAAACCCAGCGCGTCGCGCCAGAAAGGCAGAGCCGCCTCGATATCTTCCACGGCGACAGCCACATGATTGATCTTGATGATTTCAGCCATTTTTCTCCTTGGTCATGCAGAATTTCAACCCCATACCGGTGGCTGGTACTCGCCCCACACCTGGCGCAGCACGCCGCACAGCTCGCCCAGGGTCAGGTCGTGCTGGACGCACTCGATGAACAGCGGCAGCAGGTTTTCATCCGAACGGGCGGCGGCTTCCAGCCGGCCGAGCAATTCGGCCGCCTTGCCCGCGTCGCGCGCGGCGCGCAGATCCGCCAGATTTTTCCGGCGGGAAGCTTCAATCGCCGGATCCACCTTCATGGTTTCCAGTTCCAACTGCTCTTCGATCTGGTAAGCGTTCACGCCCACGATGACCTCCTGCCCGCTTTCAACAGCTTTCTGGTAGCGGTAGGCGGAATCCTGGATCTCGTTTTGGATGAAGCCTGTCTCGATGGCTTCCAGCGCGCCGCCCAGCTCGTCCACGCGGGCGATGTAGGCATTCACGCGCTGCTCGATCTCGTCGGTGAGTTGCTCCACCAGGTATGAACCGGCCAGCGGGTCAACCGAATCAGCCACGCCGGACTCGTTGGCAATGATCTGCTGGGTGCGCAGGGCGATGCGCACGGCCTTCTCGGTCGTCTGGGACAAAGCCTCGTCCATGCTGTTGGTGTGCAGCGACTGCGTGCCGCCCAGCACGCCGGCCAGCGCCTGGATGGTGGTGCGCACGATGTTGTTCTCCGGCTGCTGGGCGGTCAGGGTCGAGCCGCCGGTTTGAGTATGGAAGCGCAGCATCTGCGATTTGGGATCGCGGGATTCAAAACGCCCGCGCATCAGGCGCGCCCAGATGCGGCGCGCGGCGCGGAATTTGGCCACCTCTTCCAGCAAGTTGTTGTGGCAGGCAAAGAAGAAGGACAACTGGCTGGCGA
>CAZDUN010000158.1:0-5993 GCA_964508615.1 uncultured Pelolinea sp.
AGATGAAAAAAGTAAGATTACTTTGGATTATCGGTTTGGCAATCGCACTGAGTGTTTTAATCTCGGCCTGCCAACCGGCAACTGAAGTAGCCCCGGCAGAAGAAGCTCCCGCAGAGGAAGCTGCTGCTGAAGAAGCCCCCGCGGAAGAAGCTGCCGCGCCCGCTGAACCGCTGACCTTTGGTTTGGTCACCAAAGCATTGAACAATCCCTTCTGGGAAATGATGCATGAAGGTGCCTTGAGCGTGGCGGAAGCCAATGGCGTGGAACTGGTTTACCTGGCGCCCACCAAAGCCAACAACCTGGAAGAACAGACCCGCCTGGTTGATGACCTGATCGCCCAAAAAGTGGATGGTATTGTTTTGGTCCCGGTCGACTCGACTGGTATCGTGCCCGCTATTGAACGCGCCAACGAAGCCGGCATCCCGGTTGCATTGGCGAACACCAAAGCTACTGGCGGCGAGTTCATCACTTTCTCGGCTGTCGAGAACTATGATGCCATGAGCATGCTGGCTGAGCACGCAGTAAAGACCATCGGCGAAGCCGGCAAGGTCATCATTTTGGAAGGCACCGCTGGCGCCCAAACTGCCATTGACCGCAAGGCTGGCGTGGATGACACTTTGGCGAAATACCCGGACATCGAAGTCCTGGCTTCCCAAACCGCTGATTTCCAGCGCGCTATGGGTTTGACCGTCATGGAAAACCTGCTCCAGGCATATCCCGAAATCACCGCAGTGATCGCTTGCAATGATGAAATGGCGTTGGGTGCGATCGAGGCTTTGGACGCCGCCGGCCGACTGGCTGACACCATGGTGTTCGGTTTCGATGGCAACAATGATGCCTTGAACGCTGTTTCCGAGGGACGCATGCTTGCGACCTGCCATCAGAATCCTCAGCTGCAAGCTGGCGATGCTGTTCAGGCGCTGCTGGATTACCTGGCTGGCAAGGAAGTTCCGGAACGCATTCAAACTACCGCAACGCTCGTCACCAAGGATAATGTGGCTGATTTCTTGAAGTAAGAAATTACTTTTGAAAAAAGCTGAACTTTCAGCTTTTTGAGCGAATCATATGGGTAAGGGGCTGATCGCGGGTTCTTCCGCGGCAGCCCCGAAACCTGAGGAGTTTAGAAAAATTCATTCACGCGAATTCGTTCGACCATTATCGCCAGCCTGGAATTAAACAATTTATCCAATTTCAACCTGGAATCATTTTCAGCTTCGTTAATCGCTGTGCAATCATGAATTGAAAAGGAGAGTCAAGCAGTGAAAAAATACAACCGGGCAGGAGTATCTTTATCCCCACGGCCATCCAAGTTTGGCCCCTTGCTGTTCGCTGGCAGGTTGGAAGAAGGTTTGGAGCGAGCAAGTGAAATGGGTTTTGGCTATGTTGAAATGAGTATCCGTTCTGTGGATGATGTGGATCCGCAGATTTTGAATGCAAAGCTGTCTAAATTGAATTTAAAAATATCCGGTCTGGCTACCGGACAAGCCTGTTTGTTCGATTGCCTGTGTCTGGGGTCGGATGATGACCATAAACGCAATCTGGCTGTTGAGCATTTTAAAAATATCACCTTGCTGGCTAAATCCATTCATTCAGAAGCAGTCATTATTGGGGGTATCCGCGGATTCCTGGCGGGAGAAGGTGAGTCTCGCAAGGTTAATTATCAGCATGGCGTTGAAGCTGCGCGGCAATGCGCTTTTTTTGCGGAAGAGCAGGGCATTCAATTGCTTATCGAGCCCATCAATCGCTATGAGATGAACTGGATCCTGACTGCCAGGCAAGGGCTTGATTTCCTTGCGGATGTGGGCGTGGATTCAGTCAAACTGCTTTTGGATACCTTCCATATGAATATTGAGGAAGCAGATACGTTATCCGCGCTGCGGGATACCGGCGCTCGGCTGGGATATATCCATGTGGCCGATAACATCCGCCAGGCTCCCGGTACGGGGCAGATCGATTTCCGCGCGATCCTGAATACGCTGGAGAAGATAAATTACCAGGGGCCGCTGGTGGCGGAAATCCTTCCCCTGCCGGATGATATAACGGCCATGCGCAAGACCGCGGAATTTTGGGAACAAGTGAACGCTGGATAACCATTGAAAAAAGGAGTATGAAAATGTCTAATGAATATAAAAGCCCATTGCATAAGATGGTTTGCACTACCCAAACCGATCTGTGGAATGATTCCTGTTCGGTAAAGGAATTGACCTATTCAATCAGCCACGGCGCAGTAGGCGCAACATCCAACCCCACCATTGTTCTGGAAGTAATCAGAAAGGAAATGGAATTGTGGCATGACCGCATTCATGAATTAATCCGGCAAAACCCTGACTGGACGGAGGTGGAGATCACCTGGAAGATTTTCGAGGAAATCGGCGTCAAAGGTGCAAATTTGCTCATGCCGGTCTTCGAAAGGGAACAAGGCCGTAAAGGCCGCTTATCGGTGCAAACCAACCCGGCCAACTATCGCTATGCTCAGGCATTGACTGAGCAGGCGATTCACTTCAACAGCCTGGCGCCCAATATCCAGGTCAAGATCCCGGTGACCGCAGCGGGCATCCAGGCCATTGAAGAGGCGGCGTATAACGGGGTGAACATCAACGCCACCGTGTGCTTCACTGTGCCGCAATCGATCGCGGTGGCCGAGGCGCTCGAGCGTGGCATGAACCGCCGCCAAAAGGAAGGCAAACCGGTCGATAACATGTTCCACGTCTGTACGATCATGGTTGGACGCACGGACGACTGGATGAAAGTGGTTGCCAAGAAAGAAGGCATCACGGTTACACCGGGCAACCTGGATTGGGCCGGCATCGCCTGTTTCAAGAAGGCCTACGGCATTTACCGGGAGCGTAAATACCGCACGCGCCTGCTGGCCGCGGCTTACCGCCATCACATGCATTGGTCCGAACTGATCGGCGGGGATGTGGTGCTAACCATCCCCTATGCCTGGCAGGTGCTTTTCAACAACTCGGATATCGAGGTCAAGGAACGCATGCAGAACCCGGTAGCACCGGAAATCGTTGATTCTCTTTACAGCCATTTCGCGGAATTCCGCAAAGCTTATGATGAGGATGGCTTGAAGATCGAAGAATTTGATTCCTATGGCGCGGCGGTGCGCACTTTGCGCGGTTTTATCGATTCGTACCATGAATTGCAGGGCGTGATCCGCGATTTCATGCTGCCCAACCCGGATGTGAAGAAGGCGTGATATGCAGACCAGCATCGATGAATTGATCCAGCGGGCGCGCAAAGCCCAGCAGGAAATCGAATTTTGGCCGCAGGAACGCGTGGACTTAATGGTTGCGGCGGTTGGCTGGGAAACATACAAGCCGGAGAACGCGCAGCAGATCGCCCGCCTGGCGGTGGATGAAACCGGGATGGGGGTGTATGAGCATAAACTGCTCAAACACCAAAAAAAGACCCTCGGCACCCTGCGCGATATGCAGGGAGTCAAGACCGTCGGCGTGATCGAGGAAGATTCACAAAAAGGCTTGATTAAGATTGCCAAACCGGTGGGCGTGATTGGCGCATTGACGCCGGTCACCAACTGCGAAGCCACCCTGCCCTCCAAGGCGCTGCCGGCGTTGAAATGCCGCAATGCTATCATCTTCGCGCCGCATCCGCATGCCAAAAAGACTGCCGCGCTGGTGGTTGAGACTTTACGTGAAGGATTACGCAAAGTTGGCGCTCCGCTGGATTTGATCCAGACCATCGCAGAGCCCAGCGTGGAACTTTCCAAGGAACTGATGAGCAAGGTTGATCTGGTGGTCGCCACAGGCGGTGGGCCGATGGTCAAATCGGCTTATTCCAGCGGAACGCCAGCCTATGGCGTGGGCGCGGGCAACGCGGTGGTGATCGTGGACGAGACTGCTGACCTGGCGGCGGCCGCGGATAAGATCTGCCAGGGAAAAACATTCGATAATGCCACTTCCTGCTCTTCCGAGAATTCGGTGGTTCTCCAGGCGGGTATTTACGATCGCATGCTGGAAAATCTGAAAGCGGTAGGCGGGTATTGGTGCGATGAAGAAGAACGCGCGCGGCTGCAGCAAACCATGTGGCCGGATGGCTTGCACCTGAACAAGGATATCGTTGCCCAACCGGTCGAGAAGATCGCAAATATGGCCGGGCTGCAAATTCCGGCCGGGTCTAAATTCCTGATGGTGGCAGGCAAGCACGTGGGAGACGATGATCCGTTCTGCAAGGAGAAATTATCGCTGGTCCTGACGGTCTGGAAATACAACGATTTCGAAGAAGCCATTCAGATGGTGGAGAACATCACTGCCTTGAACGGGCGCGGCCATTCCTGCGGCATCCATACCAGCAGCGACAGCCATATATTGGAATTGGCCATGCGTGCCAAGGTCAGCCGCATGCTGGTTAATCAGGCGCACAGCCTGGGCAACAGCGGCAACTACAACAACGGCATGCCTTTTACCCTCACGCTGGGCTGCGGCACCTGGGGCGGGAATATCACCAGCGAGAATGTGCATTGGAAACATTTCATGAACGTTACCTGGGTTTCCAAACCGATTGAAGCGCTGGCGCCGAATGAAGCCGAAATCTTTGGTGAGGTTTGGAACTGCTATGGAAAATAATCCATGGTGCATGTTGACAAGCAGTAATGGATAACTTGAGAGTGTTAATCCCACCAGATGAAGATCGCATTGCAGCCTGGTGGGATTATTTTTGATATGGAAGGAAACAGAGGAGTTCAATCGGATGCAATTCATTGATTTTGCCGTCAACCAGGTGCTGCGCGAGCCATCCATATTCCTAGGCCTGATCGTCTTGCTCGGAATGATCTTTCTAAGGAAAGAACCCAAGGATATCCTCGCTTCCACGCTGAAAACGATCGTGGGAGTGCGCCTGGTGCAGGTCGCGGCTGATCTGTTGATGAATTCATCCAAACCGGTCATGAACATGCTGGTGGATCGTTTTGGGCTGGAAGGGCGTGTGGCTGATCCCTGGACCGGCGTGGCCGAAGGACTGGAACGGATGGCCGACACGCCCCTAGTCGGCCGGATCGGGTTGATCATGGTAATGGCCTGGCTTTTGCACTTATTATTCTCCCGCTTTACTCGCCTGAAAGTTGTTTATCTGACTGGTCACATCATGTTTTCGGATACCGTGCTGGTCACTTTTTTTATTTACGCGATTAGCGGTTGGACGGATTGGAAGGCGGTGATGCTGCCGGTCTTCTTGTTGGCATTTTACTGGTGGTTCTGGCCGGCGTTGATGAAAAAACCGCTTAAGATTCTGGTCGGTGAGGACAACATCACCCTGGGCCATGATATGGCATTTTTCGGATGGCTGGCATTCTGGATCGCGAAATGGAGCGGGGATACACGTCAAAATACCGAGGAACTGGAATTTCCGGGTTGGATAAGTATTTTGAAGGACTCCGTGGTATCGTACAGTCTGATCATGGCGTCGCTTTACACATTGATCGGCATTCTGGCGGGACCGGAGGTCGGCGCGAAGTTTTCCGGTGAGAAAAACTATATTCTTTTTTCCTTTATTCAGGGTATTAATACAGCTGCTGGAGTAACCGTGCTGTTGTTTGGCGTGCGTATGTTTCTGGATGAGCTGCTGCCGGCTTTTGAAGGCTTTGCCAAAGTGGTTGTACCGGGGGCCGTGCCGGCGGTGGATGTTCCGGCGTTTTGGGCTTATGTGCCGCAAGCCGCGCTTCTGGGTCTGATTTTCACAGTGCTGGGAATGGTAGCCGGTATCGGCGTGCAAATCCTGATCGGAATGCCTTATGTAACCATTCCCAGTGTCATTCCGATTTTCAGCGGCGGGTGTACCCTGGGGGCGTTGGCATCACGCTATGGCGGCGTGCGTGGGACGATTATCGCGACTTTCATCCTGGGTATCATTCAGGTGTTCGGATCGGTATGGCTGGCAGAAGTGGTTGGCTTTACATTAGCAGGAGGAGGCCATATGGATTATTGCACTTATTGGCAAGCCTTGCTGACGATCATAATAATGGTCATTTA
>CAZDUN010000159.1:0-5899 GCA_964508615.1 uncultured Pelolinea sp.
ACAGTATTGATTATACATAAGAAAAACCGGTTGCCAAGCTGAATAATCAAAAATGGGAAAAGAAGATTTAGATCAATTATTGCGAAAGGCAGAATTTGATCAAGCTCAAGATAGAGAATAGATTCATTAGCCTACTGAGCCAGTGATCGCTGCACGACACCTTGCTAGAAAATCCAGGCATAAAGAATAATGATGAATTGAAGGAGATTGAAGGCAATCGCGATCCAGCAAACCACGCGGGCGGCTGATGAATCGGTTTTACGCGCAATCATCATGGCAGCCAAGCCCGGGAAAATTGGTATCGCCAACGCCAACAAAGCCATCAGGATTGCCAGACCAAGGCCGGGTTTTTCACCTCTGCCGGTATCGTAATAAAACCCGAAATGACATGGCCGCAGCAAGGGCAGAGGGAATTTAGTTTTGGCTTTTGGTAACGGATGTCGTAATGACAATAATTACATTCATAGCGAGGTAAAAATTCCATGCCTGCCTCACGATATAGATCACTCGATTATCATGCCTGCCAAGAAACGAAATTAATTCAGTGAATATTTTCTAAAAACGCTTTTTTTGCAATATGTTACATTGCAATGAAACAGTATCTATTTAGTTATACGGATTTGGAAACTTATTTCAAACTCTCTAAAAGTGGAGGAAAATGCCGGTTTCAATCGACAATATAATGGACAAGTTGTGCGGTTGTCAGCCCATGAACATACTGAGGAATCTCAAACGGCGCCAGGGCCGTACTGATGGCTTCCGGCCGGATTTGCACCGATTGCAGGGCGGTTTCGATTTCGGCGATATCACCATCGCCGAAGTAATCGCCGAAAAAGCGGATGGATTGGATCACGCCCTTGTTGACCACCAGGTAAATGCTCAAACCGCCGCCATCGAAGCGGTAATCTTTGCGGATATTGTACTCAGGCGATTGACCGAAGTTCCATTCCCAGGTGCGGTAGCGCTCGTTTGCCAATGCGTTGATGGCGGTCTGATCTGCTGAAGAAAGTGCTTGCTCTGCGAGGCCGCGTTCGCGCGCCAGGATCTGCTTTAGCGCGGTTTTAAAATCCGCGATGGTGACCGCCGGCGCATGGTCGCAGATGTTGGTCACGCGGCTGCGCACGGATTTTATGCCCTTCGATTCAATTTTTTCGATTTTAACGGAAAGCACTTTTTGAAGCATTTCCAGATCGGAATGGAACAACAAGGTGCCATGGTGAAGCAGGCGGCCTTGCTTGATCATCTGGGCAGCGCCGGAAATTTTCTTGCCCGCGATGACCAAGTCATTGCGTCCGGTGAATTCAGCGTTAGCCCCTAATTTCTGCAGTGCCTGAACGACCGGCAGTGAAAGAGTTTTAAAATCATACAGGGTTTTTTGGGTGTTAATGATCAGGCTGTAATTCAGGTTGCCCAAGTCATGATAAACGGCGCCGCCGCCTGAAAGCCGGCGTACCACCTGGACATCATGCGCGCGAATGTAATCCTGGTTGATCTCTTCGATGGTGTTCTGGTGGCGGCCGATGATCACCGCGCTGCGATTTTGCCAAAGCAGCAGGTAATCCTGATTCTTGTCCAGGTGATTGAAGATATGTTCTTCAGCGGCGAGATTGTAACTGGCGTCAGTGTCCGGCCATTGAATCAAGATCATGCTAACAGCTCCGCAAATGTTCTTGGTGGAATATCAAGAAATTTTTCAATACCAATGGATAACCATCTAAAAATGAATTGAAGCGTGGGTTCGATGGATATATTAAATTTAGAATAAACCCCAATCAAAAGCGGTGCTATCTTCCATCATGCTGCGGTCCCAGACTTCTTTGCCATAAACAACCTCGGTGGGATAACTGGTGGCGGTTTCCACCTGGCGACGGGCGGATTCCATCAGCATGGGCGCGTAGGGACAATAAGGGGTGGTGAGGATCATCTCAATTCTCAGCTTGCCGTTGCCAAGACTGAGATTACGCACCAGTCCCAATTGAATGAGATCCATGCCGATCTCCGGGTCATGCACACCCCGCAGGGCTTCACGCGCCTTTTCGCATAAATCGGGATGTTCTTCCTGAGCGTCCCAATGCGGGAGATTATTTACCTGTTCGGTCATTTGATGTCGCTGCTATTGATAACAAATGCGCAATGGTTTTCAGCTTTGCGGATGTGTTTCACTTTGGATTCGGGAATGGACAGCATATTGGCTACCAGAGTCTTATCGAAGAGACAGACTTCCGGATGCTCTTTGCCAATTTGGTAAAAAGGACAGGTGATCTCGTTGATGGAATAATCCTCGCCGCTCTTCTCCCAGCTCAGGTCATAACCCTCCTGAGCCATGACATCCTTCAGCAAGTCCAGTCTTTCTTCGATCGAGAGGTTTTTCAGCACAGGCTGATATTCTTCAGAAATATGATCCGCCATCTTACGAAAAATGCCTTTGATTTCTTCTTCAGGCAGGGATTCTTTAATTTGGCTGAGCAAGTTATTCGTCAGGCGAAAGTAACGCGTGGGGAATTTTTCCATGCCTTTTTCGGTGAGATAATACACCAGGCGCGGCCGACCGACGCCGTGACGCTCTTCCTCTGCTAAAACCAGGCTGGAAGCTTGCAAACTGGTGAGGTGGTGGCGCACTGAAATGGCGTTGATACCCACCGAATCGGCGATTTCCATGATGGTTGAGCGCGGGTTGCTGGCGAGGGTTTGAAGTACTTTATCGCGTGTGCTTTTCATATTATTTTTACTTTTTATGATATTTTTCACTAGTATATCACAAGGCTGCAGGATGTCAATATTAATGATTATTATAATAAATATTGACCATAAGGCGCGGCTGTGGTATACTCAACGCGGTCAATAAATAAAATGAAATTTATGACTGAAATTAACAAAATTGGAGATTTCTTGTTCAATGGCAAGTCTAATTGTGAAAGATTTGGTTGTAAATATTGAGGGACAAAAAATCCTGAAGGGCGTTAATTTGAATGTACCGCAAGGCCAGGTGCATGCCATCATGGGGCCGAATGGCACCGGAAAATCTACGCTGGCTTATACCCTGATGGGTCATCCGAAATATGAGATTGAGAGCGGGGAGATCGAACTGTTCGGCCAAAACCTGATCGACATGCAGCCGGAAGAACGCTCGCGACTGGGATTGTTCCTGGCTTTTCAGTACCCGGTGGCCATACCGGGAGTCACAGTAGCCAATTTTCTGCGCACGGCCATGAACGCTCACCGCAAGGCAAAAAACCCGGAGGATAAGGGTATTCCGGTTCCGGAGTTCCGCCGGATGCTGATTGAAAAAATGAATTTTCTAAGAATGGACCAAAGCATGGCAGGGCGATATCTGAACGACGGATTCTCGGGTGGTGAAAAGAAACGCGTGGAAATCCTGCAAATGGCCATGCTGGAACCCAGTATGGCGATCCTGGATGAAACCGATTCAGGACTGGATATCGACGCTCTACGCATTGTGGCAGAGGGCATCAATAGCCTTAAAAACGAAAGCTTGGGCGTTCTGGTGATCACGCATTACCAGCGCATGCTGAATTATCTTACGCCGGTCGTGGTGCACGTGATGGTGGACGGCAGGATCCTGCAAACCGGCGGGCCGGAGCTGGCTTTGAAGCTGGAAAAAGAGGGCTATGAGTGGACAAAATCCATCAATGCTGCCTGAAAAATATAATCTTAACAAGGCACCCAAATGGCAGACCAAAATTCCAGCGAATTTCTTAGTGAGATAGACACGCAAAAATACGGATTCAAAGAACCGGAAAATTACGTATTTAAAACCCAAAAGGGATTGAATTCCGCTATCGTACGCCAGATTTCTGAAATGAAGGGTGAACTACAATGGATGCGGGAATTCCGATTGAAAGCCCTGGCACAATTTGAAAGCATGCCCATGCCGAAATGGGGGCCGGACCTGAGCGGCTTTGACCTGAATGACCTGTATTATTACGTCAAACCCTCCGACACACAGGGCAATACCTGGGATGAGGTGCCAGAAACGATTAAAAACACGTTCGAACGCCTGGGCATTCCGGAAGCTGAACAGAAATTCCTGGCGGGTGTGGGCGCGCAGTATGAATCGGAAATGGTTTATCACAGCATCCAGGAACAACTGTCTAAACAGGGCGTGATCTTTTTGAGCATCGAAGAGGGGCTGCGCCAGCACCCGGATGTTTTTCGCGAGTATTTCGGCAAAGCGGTGCCGCCCAGCGATAATAAATTTGCGGCGCTGAACAGCGCGGTCTGGTCGGGCGGCTCGTTTGTGTACGTGCCGAAGGGAGTAAAGGTTGAGCTCCCGTTACAAGCCTATTTTCGATTGAATATGGCCAGCATCGGGCAATTCGAGCGCAGCATCATCATTGCCGATGAAGGTTCGCAGGTACATTACGTGGAAGGCTGCACCGCGCCGCAATATTCGCGCGATTCTTTCCACAGCGGCGTGATCGAGATTTTCGTAAAAAAGAACGCGCGCGTGCGCTATACCACTATCCAAAACTGGTCAACCAACGTTTACAACCTGGTAACGCAGCGCTCAATGGTTTACGCCGGCGGGACAATGGAATGGGTGGACTCCAATTTGGGAGCCAAGACCACCATGAAATATCCCTCCTGCATCCTGTTGGAACCCGGCGCGCATGGCGAAATCCTTTCCATGGCATTCGCCGGGAAAGGCCAAATACAGGACGCGGGCGGCAAGATGATCCATCTGGCCCCCAATACCTCCAGCAAAGTGACCTCGAAATCGATCAGCAAAGATGGCGGCAGGTCATCCTTCCGGGGACTGCTGAAAATAAAGCATGGAGCCCGGAATTCGCGTTCAAGCGTGGTCTGCGATGCGTTGATCCTTGATCCGCTTTCGCGATCGGATACGTATCCGAACATGGATGTGGCTGAAAATCGGGTATCGGTTGGGCATGAAGCTTCGGTCTCCAAAGTCAGCGAAGAGCAGCTTTTTTATCTGAAAAGCCGCGGCCTCTCGGACGAAGAAGCAACCACCATGGTCGTGTCCGGGTTTATTGAACCGTTGGTAAAAGAATTGCCCATGGAATACGCCGTCGAGATGAACCGACTGATCCAATTACAAATGGAAGGATCGGTGGGATAACCGGAAACAACGCACATGGATAGATTATTCTCAACATTGACCGATTTTACGGTCAAAGCAGAAACAGAATACGGCAAGCGTGGCGAAGATTTGCTTAGCGCCTACCAAAAGCAGGCGCTGCAAAACTATGCATCCCTGCCGCTGCCTGACCCCCGCGAAAAAAACTGGAGCAGGCTGGCAGCCAGGGAATTTCCCGAGGGCGTGTATGCATTGGCGGGTAAACCGAAAGTGGATTACCGCGCAGGGGCCATAAAAAATGACAATGATTTCAGCGGGCGTATTGAGATTCACGAAAATGCCATTGAAATCTGGTTGAGCGAATCAGCCGCGCAGAAAGGCATGGTTCTCAGCGACCTGGAAGGCGCATTTAATAAACATGCCCATATCCTGGAAATGATGAAATCCGGATGCACCGGGACCGGCAACGACAAGCTGGCTGCATTTACAGCCGGCGCCAGCCAGCATGGATTTTTATTGTACGTTCCTGAAAACGCGCGTATCGATTTGCCATTGGAAATCACAGGCGGTCCGCAAACAGAAAATTCCGTGCTGCCCGTCTCGGGTTTTATCGTATTAGGGGAAGGCGCCAGCCTCACGATTCTTTCGAAGCAATATTCCTCAAATCAGAGCGCGAAGATTTCAGTTGCAACACTTAACCTGAGATACTGCCTGAGTGCTTTGGCGGACCTACGCGTGCTTGAAATTCAAAAGCTAGACAAGAACGAGTGGAACTTTGTGGATGAAGAGGTGCTCCTCGGCCGGCAAGCTAAGCTGTAATACATGATCCTGGATGCAGGC
>CAZDUN010000160.1:0-5886 GCA_964508615.1 uncultured Pelolinea sp.
TGGTCGGGTTGTAGCCTTCCGGGATGGCCACGCTGATGTTGTAATCGCCCTCGGGAATATCAGGAAAGCACAGGGAATCGCCCGTATCAGACGTTGTGCCGGTCTCGTTGATCATACTTAGACGATCTATCAGGCTGACCGCGCCGCCGGCGATGGGCAACTCAGTTTCTTCCGCCAAAGCGTTGCCATTCTCGTCGTTGAACAGGTAAACGCAAATCGTACCGTTGCCTTTGAAGGGCGTGGCGGTCGGCTCGGCCGTGATCTGCGGGGTGGGCGTGGGGGTTTCCTGTGGTTTTTCACGGATGATCAATTCCTGGCCGACCCACAAGAAGCTGCAATCGTCGCCATCTGCGTTGGACTGCAGGTTGTTCAGGTCGCGCAGTTCCTGTTCTCTGATGCCCATCAGCATGGATATGCTGGTGCAGGTATCATTTTCTTTGACAATGTAAATGATGCTGCCGTCCGCTCCCGGGGTGGGGGTGGACAGGTTGATTTGCGGAAGCGGAGAGCTGGCAGTCACCGGCAGCAAGACCAACATGCTGACCAGCGCGATGCAAAACAAGCCTAACGCTTGCAAGGGTTTTTTTATCATATCATTCACCTGAGCAAAGATTATAACATTGTAACCCATGTGGGGATTTCACTATGGTTTTCAGAAATAATCTTATAATTAAAGACCAAGGTATAAATCAAGGAAAGGGATGCAAACATGAGCTTTCACACAATCATCATCGTCGGAAATCTGGGCAGGGATCCTGAAATGCGCTACACACCCAACGGCAACGCGGTAACATCATTAAATGTCGCCAGCAACCGCGTGTACACCGACACCAACGGACAGAAGGTAAAAGAGACCACCTGGTTCCGCGTTTCAGTCTGGGGCAAACAGGCGGAAAATGCCAATAACTTCCTGCAAAAGGGCAGCATGGTTCTGATCGAAGGAGAACTGCGGCCAGATCGTGAAACCGGCAACCCGCGCATCTTCACCCGCAACGACGGCACCACCGGCGCTTCTTACGAGGTATTCGCGCGCAATGTGCGCTTCCTCTCCTCCACGCGCAGCGGCGGAGGCGCGGAGAGCGCTGAAGAAGGACCGGAGATGAATGACGAGGATATTCCTTTCTAAACGAAACGAGAAAATAACTTTCAATGACTTTTTTTGACAGCTTATCTGAGAAAACGCATCAGAATTTTGAAGCACGCCACCAGGTCAGGGAGAACGCCCTGAACCAGACGCGCGCGCTGACGCGCTGCTCCGCTACCGCCATCCGCGCCATCCACCGCGGTGAAAAAGATGTTGCGGAAGAGAACATGCGCGCCGGGCGCACGATCGTGGACGATATCAAGCAATCGGTTAAACCGTATCCGGAGATTTATTTCTCCGGATACACCCAGGACGCGCTGAAGGAATACGTGGAAGCGCGCCTGACCATCGATATCATCAGCAACGATACTCTGCCCATGCCCGAAGAGCTGGGAGTGGAGTTTGCCACTTACATCCGCGGGCTGGCAGAAACCATCGGTGAACTGCGCCGGCGCTGCCTGGATATCCTGCGTCAGGGCTATTCCGATGAAGCCGAGCGCCTGCTGACCTTCATGGACGATATCTACGCCCTGCTGGTCACGCTGGATTATCCCGACGCGATCACCGACGGCTTGCGGCGCCAAACCGACCTGGTGCGCGGGATCATTGAACGCACGCGCGCCGACCTCACGCTCAGCTTGCGCGAGCAGCGCCTGCAGCAATCGCTGCAGGATTTCGAAAACCGTTTTAACGGCCATGCCAAGGGGTAAGCGCACCATCCGGGCATCAGAAATCGGAGCTTTCATCTACTGCCAGCGAGCCTGGTGGTATCAGCGCCAAAAGATCAAACCGCTCAACCAGGATGAACTGGCGGACGGCAGCGAATTTCACAGCGATCACTGGCTGCAAGCCAGTTTTTCTGATCGTCTGCGTTCGGCTGCCTGGTTCATTCTGATTGCCGCCCTGGTTATTCTCGGCATCACTTTTGGCATCCAGGCCAGTACATGATGGCGCTGCCCGGCTGGTTTACCACCATCCTGCCCCTGGCGCTGATCGCGCTGGCAGTGCTATTCTTCTGGCTTTCCGCAAACCTCAAGGAACGCAGCGGCCTGCCGGATGGCCGAATTATCTATGCCGACAGCGGCCGCTGGGGCAAGCCTCCCCAGCCGCTTTACGACGCTGAATTGGGCTTGACCGGCAAACCCGATTACCTGATCCGCAAAGACCAGGCCATCATCCCGGTGGAAGTCAAAAGCACCTGGGCGCCGCCGGCGCCTTATGAAAGCCATCGTCTGCAAGTAGCGGCGTATTGCTTGCTGGTGCAGGCTTATTATGGAAAACGCCCGCCATACGGATTGCTGCGTTATCGCAACCGCACTTTCCGCGTCAATTACGATGCGGATATCGAAAACCAGGCGCTGGAGGTGCTGGAAGAGATCCGCATGCTGAAAGAGCAGGATGAAGCGCACCGTTCGCACGAACATGCCAACCGCTGCGCTCGCTGCGGTTACCGCGCGATCTGCGATCAGCGGCTTTGACCATTAAAATAACCGCTATAATTGGAGCGAGATCAAATGAGCCAATCCCTGCGAAGATTTGCCATCGCTTTCAATCCGCAAATCCCGGAAGCCGAGGTGCTTTCCGGCGAAATCCACGCATTTATCGAAAAACAGGGCGCGACTATGCAGGCAGTGAGCGCCATCCATGATAAAACGCTGCGCCAACGGATCAAAAAGAAAGAATTCGAAGCGCTGATCGTGTTGGGCGGCGACGGCACCATGCTGCGCGCCAGCCACTTGTGTGCTTCCGCGCGACTGCCCATCATCGGCGTCAACCTGGGCTCATTCGGATTTTTAATGGAGCTGCAGCGGGATGAGTGGCAAGCATACCTGCCTAAATTGCTGACAGGCGAATACCGTATCGAAGAGCGCATGCTGCTGCAAGCCGAACACTTCCGGCAGAATGTCAGCCGGGGCAGCTGGCTGGTGGTCAATGACGTGGTGGTATGCCGCGGTCAGCACGTGCGCCCGATCCGGCTGGACGCGGAAGTGGACGGTTACCACATGGCTTCATACGTGGCCGACGGCTTGATCGCCGCCACGCCCACCGGTTCCACCGCTTACGCGCTGGCCGCCGGCGGGGCCATTCTGCCGCCTGACCTGCGCAACATCATTGTCGTCCCGGTCGCGCCGCACCTGTCTCCTGATCAGGCCATCATTCTCAATGAAGGCGCCAGCGTAACCATCTGCGTGAAAACATCCCACCAGGCGGTTTTCAGCGTGGACGGCCACATCCCGGTCATCATGGAAGACAGCGATTCGGTGCTGGTCAGCGCCAGCGAGTTGAATTCCCGTTACATCCGCTTTCATGACCCGGGTTATTTTTACCGAACGCTCAACCGCTTCATGGAACAGAATCCATCTCTGAAACCAACGCATTAGTTTTTTTGGGAGACCGCGGCCAGAGTTATAATTTTGAAAAATTCCAGCGAGAAATTAATGTCTGATAACGAAACACTCACCTGTTACAAACACCCCGGCCGCGAGACCATGCTGCGCTGCAATAAGTGCAATCGGCCGATCTGTTCGCAATGCGCCGTGCTGACCCCCACCGGTTACCGCTGCAAGGAATGCGTACGCGGGCAGCAAAAGGTCTTCAATAACGCCCAGGCCGGCGATTTCATCATTGCGGTGGTATTGGCAGTCGGGATGGCATACCTGGGCAGTTATATCCCTTCTTTCATCGGTTTCTTCACCATCTTCGCCGCGCCCTTCGTTGGCATGCTGATCGTGGAAGCCATCAAAAAACTGATCCGCAACCGCCGTTCACGGGCGCTGTTCAACGCCACCACCATCGCTGCTGTACTGGGCAGCCTGCCGCTGCTGATCATGCGTCTTTTATCCGTGGCGGCCGGTCTGCAAGCCGGAGTTTTTAATTTCTACGCACTGCTGCCCCTGATCTGGCAGGCAGCTTTTACCATCCTGATAGCGGGCTCGGTATATTACCGCCTGACCGGTATCAAACTCGGATAAGCGAATGCTGAAAGAACTGCGCATCGAGAATTTCGCCATCATTCACCGGCTCGAACTCAAGTTCACGCCGGGATTGACCACTTTCACCGGCGAAACAGGCGCAGGTAAATCCATCCTGCTGGACGCGTTGGATGCCTTGATGGGCGGCCGGGCGGAAACCAGCATGATCCGCGCGGACGTGGAACGCGCCAACCTGGAAGCCCTGTTCGCGATCCCGGAAGAACACAAGGATGAAATCACGCGCTTGCTGGAAAGTGAAGGGTTATACGAGGGCGAGCCGGAGATCCTGTTCAACCGCGAGATCCGGCGCGAAGGCCGCAACATCGCCCGCATTAACGGGCGGGTGGTCAATGTTTCATTGATGAAAGACATCGGCAGTTTCCTGGTGGATATCCACGGCCAATCAGAACACCTTTCCCTGCTAACCGTGCGCCAGCATCTTAATTTACTGGATCGCTTTGCCGATGACCGTGACGCGTTGGGCGACTACCAAAAGCATTTCCATGCGCTCAAAGCCACCCAGCAGGAATTGAATGAACTGCGCCAGGCGGAAGCCGACGCCGCCCGCATGAGCGACCTGCTGAATTACCAGATACAGGAAATCGACGCTGCCAAGCTGCGCGTGGGGGAAGAAAGCGAACTGCGTGAAGAATTGAGCCGGTTGGCTAACGCTGAAAAACTCTCCTCGCTGGCCAAACAGGCCTACGGCCTGCTGGAGGAAGACTCGCCGGAAGCACCGGCCATCAATTCCATGCTGGGCGAAGTGGTCAGCGCAGTCAGGAACCTGGCCAACATCGACTGCAGCCTGGAAGCGCTGGCGGACCAATGCGAGAGCATCTCCAGCCTGAGCGCGGATGTCAGCCGCGAACTGCAAAACTACCTGGAAGCCATCGAATTCAATCCCAAGCGCCTGGAGCAGACTGAAAACCGCCTGGCGCTGCTCAACACCCTCAAGCGTAAATACGGCGAGGACGAGCAGGCTATCCTCGAATTTGCCGATAAGGCGCGCGCCCAACTGAACAAGATCACCACCGCTGAAGAACGCATACAGGAACTGGAAATCGTGGAGCAGGATCAACTGGCTAAAACCGCCAGCAAAGCGCTGGCGCTTTCGCAAGCGCGCAAAGCCGCGGCCGTGCTGCTGGGCGAACAGGTCGAAAAGGAATTGGCCGACCTGCAAATGGCCGGCGCCAGCTTTTCAGTGGATAGCCAATATAAAGCGGCGGAAACCGGATTGCCGCTGGAAGACGGTTCGCGGGTCAGGTTCGATGAGCACGGCATCGACCAAGTCGAATTCCTGATCGCGCCCAACCCGGGCGAGGGGCTGAAGCCGTTGGTGAAGATCGCCTCCGGCGGCGAGACTTCGCGCCTGATGCTGGCCTTAAAAAACGTGCTGGCTAAAGCGGACACTATTCCAACCCTGATCTTCGATGAAATTGACCAAGGCATCGGCGGACGCATCGGCGCGATGGTGGGTGAAAAGCTCTGGCAGCTGGGCAGCTGCCACCAGGTTCTGTGCGTCACGCATCTGCCGCAGTTAGCCGCTTATGGCAACCATCATTTCCATGTTTACAAACAGGTGCAGGACGGGCGCACCATGACGAACGTGGAGGAACTGGTCGATGAACGCCGTAAAGTAGAACTGGCCCTGATGTTCGGCGGAGACAGCCAAGCCAACCTGACTGCCGCGCAGGAAGCCCTGGAAAGTGCTGCCAGCCGGAAAAGGGAATTAAATCATCTTATATAAGATTTTTGTAAATATATGGATTCGCGGCTGAATAAGTTCAGAAACATGTGAGACGAAGCGACTGGACAAAAAGGAGCATCGGG
>CAZDUN010000161.1:0-5886 GCA_964508615.1 uncultured Pelolinea sp.
ACCCCAGAAACCCCCCGGGTGCCATGGATTTATACAATTTTATTGTTTTGCCCTGGGTAAATCCAAACATGGTTTTAATGATTTTTACGGCACCGGCCGGCGTTTCGACATCCAGGGCGAGATTGGTGGCATCACAGTTATTGATGACTATGCGCATCATCCCACTGAGATCCGCTCCACTCTGTCCGCCGCCCGCTGCCGCTACCCTGACCGGCGCATTTGGGCAGTCTGGCAGCCGCATACCTACAGCCGTACGCGCGAATTGATGCAGGATTTCAAGGACGCTTTTGTTGATTGCGATCATGTCATTGTGACCGAGATCTACGCTTCGCGCGAAGGCAAACAGGATTTCTCTTCCCTTGAGGTGGTTAATTTAATGAAACATGCTGACGTCCGCCACATCCCGGCCTTAGAGGATGTCTCGGCCTATCTGATCGAGCATCTGCTGCCTGGTGACGTGCTGCTGGTGCTCTCGGCCGGTGATGCCGACCAGATCAGCCGTGCGGTGCTCGACCATCTGAAAGGAGGCGCGCCGCATGCATAAGAAAACGCTGGAAAGCCTGCGCGACCTCTTCGGCAGCGACCTGCAGGAATGCGTGCAGATGTCCAACTTCACCACCATGAACGTGGGCGGTCCGGCTGACGCGCTGCTCATCGCCCATTCTGCCAACCAATTAGCGGAAATGGTTTCGAAAGTATGGCAGTTGGATGTGCCGCTATTAGTGCTTGGCAGCGGATCGAACCTGCTGGTCAGCGACAAGGGTATCCGCGGCGTGGTGATCATCAATCATGCCCACAATATTAAGATCAACGCTCACAACCAGCCCGTTACGGTCTGGGCGGAATCCGGCGCCTTGATGATCAACCTCGGCCGCCAGCTGGCGCTGCGCGGGCTGGGCGGCATGGAATGGGCGGCTACCATTCCGGGCACAGTCGGCGGAGCGGTTTACGGTAATGCCGGCGCATTCGGCAAGGAAACCTGCCACAGTCTGGTCAAGGCGGATGTGCTGCACCGCCGCAGCGGCCGCGCGGATTGGACTTGCGAGGAACTGCAATTTACCTATCGCGCCAGCCGCTTGAAGCGGGAAGGCGAGGATGCGGTGATTCTTTCAGCTTTGTTCGAGGTAGCCGGCGGCGATGCCGGGCAGATCCAGACAACCGTAGATTCTTATCGCCAGCGCCGCCTGCGCAACCAGCCGCCCGGCGCCAGCATGGGTTCGGTCTTCCGCAACCCGCCGGATGATAAGGCCGGCCGGCTGATCGAAGCCGTCGGTTTGAAAGGCAAGAAAATCGGCGGGGCGATCATCAGCCCCAAACACGCCAACTTCATCATCAACGAGGGCGGCGCCAAAGCGCAGGATATCCTGGATCTGCTGGTGCTGGCCAGGCAGTCCGTGGAAAAGCAGTTCGGCATCGCGCTCATTCCGGAAATCGAGGCCATCGGCGACTGGGGCGGCCTTCCGGATTTCTTACAAAACCCTCCAGATTCAAAGGCGGTGAAATAATGGCAGAAAAGATTAAATTGGGAATCATTTTAGGCGGCCGTTCGGGTGAACACGAGGTCTCATTGATGTCCTCCCGTTCGGTGCTTTCCGTGCTCGACCGCAGTAAATATGAAGTTACCGAGATCGCCATCGACCACGAGGGTGTCTGGTGGTCGGGTGAGCATGTGCTGGAAGCGTTGGAAAAAGGCTCCACGCAGGGTCTTTACCGCGTGTTCCTGCTGCCCGAACCCGGCAGCAGCGTGCTTTTCAAACGCGCCAGCGAGGGCGGCCGCGAGGTCATCTCGCCTCTTACCCAACTAGACGTGGTTTTCCCGGTGCTGCATGGCACTTTCGGCGAGGATGGCACCCTGCAGGGTTTCTTCGAAATGGCTGATATCGCCTACGTGGGCGCCGGGGTGCTGGGCTCCTCGGTCGGCATGGATAAATCCGTCTTCAAAGACATCATGCGCGCCAACGACATTCCGATCGCTGATTGGATCGTGTGTACCCGCAAGGATGTGGAAACCGGCATCGACGCCATCATCCGCCGCGCGGAAAATGTGGCTGCCTACCCGTTGTTCGTCAAACCCGCCAACCTGGGTTCTTCGGTGGGCATCACCAAGGTGAAGAACCGCTCCGACCTCTACGAAGGTCTGCTGGAAGCCGCGCGCTACGACCGCCGCATCCTGGTGGAACGCGGCATCGACGCCCGTGAGATTGAAGTCAGCGTTTTGGGCAACGAACAGGCCCAGGTCTCCGTTCCGGGCGAGATCATCCCCTCGGATGAATTTTATAGCTATAACGCCAAGTACATCGATGGCAAATCCGGCCTGCTCATCCCCGCCCCCATCTCGGAGGAATTGACCGCCCGGGTCAGGGAGTTGGCTTTGCGCACTTATCAGGCGATCGATTGCGCCGGTATGGCGCGCGTTGATTTTCTGCTGGACCGCCATACCGATGAGCTTTTCATCAACGAGGTCAATACCATCCCCGGTTTCACTTCGATCAGCATGTACCCCAAATTATGGGAGGCCAGCGGGCTGCTTTATCCCGCCCTGATCGAAAAATTGATCGATCTGGCGCTCGAACGCAAACAGGAGCGCAATAAAAGTAAAAGGACCTTTGGAGATTAGTCAGCATGGATGAGCGCGAAGCGCGCAGGCGTTCAGAAATCGTACGCCGCAAATTGAACCAGGAAAGCCAGAGTTCCGTCCGGCAGGCTGTGCGCCGGGCGATCGACCCTCCGGTGGTTCAACCGCGCGCGCATGGCGCTCAGGTTCATGCTCGCGGCGCTGATGCCTCTGGTAATGAAGGCTTTTCGGCGGTCAAGCGCCGCCTGAGACCCGGCTGGCGCTTGTTGAGCTTCATGCTGGTCGGCCTCTTCTCCTACCTGCTGCTGACCGCCTGGCGCTCGCCGGATTATATGGTTTCCGCCATCCAGGTCAGCGGGCTGCAGCGCCTCACGCAGGAAGAAGTGCTCGCCAAAGTGAACGTGATCGGACAGCATATCTTTGCCGTGCAGCCGCAGGAAATCCATGATGCCATCGCTGCTGCCTTTCCGGAGCTGCGCGATATTCAAGTGCGCGTCTCGCTGCCCGCTCGCGTTACCATCAGCGCGGTCGAACGCCAGCCAATGTTCGCCTGGCAGATGGCGCAATCGACCATTTGGGTGGATACCGAGGGTTACCTCATCCCGGCGCGCGGTTTGGCGCCTGAAATGCTGACGATCAGTGCGGACTCGCTGCCTGTTTATCAGATGAATGCAGACTTGAGCGATGACGGAGCCATCACCAAAATCGTGCAGGATAAATCCATCAATAAACCCGGCTTGTCCGATCTGGCTTTCTTCGCCCAAGCCAAGCATCTTGACAGCAATCTGCTGCTGGGCGTGCTGCAGTTGAATGCCTGGATGCCGAATGAAAAAATCCTGCTCTATCAAAAGCAGCGCGGCCTGGGTTGGAGCGATTCGCGCGGCTGGGATGTTTTCGTTGGACAAAAGCTGGAAAATATCAACGACAAAATGGTCATGTATGAAACCATCGTGCGTAATCTGGAGCAGCAGGGAATCGAACCCAGCCTGGTTAGTGTCGAGTTTTTGAACGCGCCTTATTATCGTGTGGATTAGAGACTATGGAAGATCAAACGATTGTCGGAATTGATATCGGAACCACCAAGATCTGCACGCTGGTCGCCAGGGTGGAGGAAGACCGCCAGCTGCGTATCATGGGCATCGGCATCGAGCCTTCGCGCGGCATGAAACGCGGCGTGATGGTGGACCTCGAAAATGCCACCATCGCCATCGCGCGTTCGGTTGAAAAAGCCCAGCGTTCATCCGGTTACGAGATCCGCTCGGCCTGGGTCAGCCTGGCCGGTTCGCACGTCTCTTCCATCAACAGCAAAGGCACCGCCGGCGTGACCGGCGGCATCGTGCGCCAGGCGGATGTCAGCCGCGCGCTGGAGGCCGCCCAATCCGTGGCTATCCCCCACAATCGCGAGGTGATCCACGTCATCCAGCGCGGCTTCAGCGTGGACGGCCAGGATGGCATCAGCCAGCCGGTCGGCATGCACGGCTACCGCCTGGATGTGGAAGCCCACATCATCACGGCCGCCGAGACCACCGTGGAAAACATCCGCAAAGCCACTGAAGCAGCCGGCGTGCAGGTGCTTCAATTCGTGTTGAACCCGCTGGCCTCCGGCGAAGTCATACTGACCGAAACCGAGCGCCAATTGGGCGTGATGGTTTGTGATATCGGCGGCGGCACCACCGACCTGGCCATCTATATCAACAGCGACGTCTGGCATACCATGGTGCTCTCGGTGGGCGGCAGCCTGATCACCTCGGATATCGCCCACGGCTTGCGTTTATCCCTTACCCAGGCCGAAGAGGTCAAGAAAAAGTACGGCCATGCCATCCGCGATGAGGTCGGCAGCGAGGAGCTGTTCAGCGTGCGCTCCTTTGGTTCCGATAACCCCATCCAGATGAACCGGCGCGACCTGGCCTACATTATCGAGGCGCGCGTGGAGGAAATTTTCCGCTTCGTCCTGCAGGAGATCAAACGCTCCGGCTATGACGGTTTGCTGCCGGCGGGCGTGGTGCTGACCGGCGGCAGCAGCCTGCTGCCCGGCATCCGCCGCCTGGCTGCTGAAGTGCTCGGCTTGCCGGTGCGCATCGCCCAGCCGGAAAACTTGCTCGGCCTGGTCGACCAGCTATACTCGCCGGCTTACTCCACCAGCGTGGGCCTGTTATATTGGGCGCTCTTGATGGATGAATCGCTCACTCCCAAAGTCGTAAAGACCCCACCGGTTCCCAACGATTTATGGGAGAAGATTAAGGATTTTGCCAACCGGCTGTTGCCTTAGGCGGAATAATTGGTTTGGAACAAGAATTGCATTGTAAAAGAACGGAGGAGAAAATGGAAAACAGTCAACAGAACCAGATGGAGTCCTTCGCCCGCATCAAGGTGGTGGGCGTGGGCGGCGGCGGCTGCAACGCGGTCAACCGCATGATCGAGGAAGGTATTCAGGGCATAGAGTTTGTTGCCGTGAACACCGATGGTCAAGCGCTCAATATGTCCAATGCGCCCACCCGCGTGCGCATTGGTGAAAAATCCACGCGCGGTCTGGGCGCGGGCGGCAACCCGGAAGTCGGCAAGCGCGCCGCTGAAGAATCGGCTGAAGAGCTGTATGCCGTGCTGAAAGGCGCCGATATGATCTTCGTCACCGCTGGCATGGGCGGCGGCACCGGCACCGGCGCGGCGCCCATCATCTCGCAGATTGCGCGCGAGATCGAAGCCCTCACCATCGGCGTGGTCACCCGCCCCTTTAATTTCGAAGGTTCGCGCCGCAGCCAATCGGCCGAAATGGGAATCCAGAATCTCAAGAAACAGACCGATACGCTCATCGTGATCCCCAATGACCGCCTGCTCAAGATTGTCGATAAGCGCGCCCCCTTGAACGAATCCTTCAAGGTGGCGGATGACGTCCTGCGCCAGGGCATTCAGGGTATTTCCGAGCTGATCACCGTCCCCGGGATGATCAACCTCGACTTCGCCGACGTGCGCACCATCATGTCCGAAGGCGGCGCGGCGCTGATGTCAGTCGGGCGCGCTACCGGTGAAGACCGCGCCCGCAAAGCCGCCGAGATGGCCATCGCCAGCGAATTGCTGGATATCACCATCGATGGCGCGCGCGGCATCCTCTTCAACGTCACCGGCGGCAGCGACTTGCGCCTGTTCGAGGTCAATGACGCCGCGGCGATTATCAAAGAAACCGCCCACCCGGATGTGAACCTCATCTTTGGCGCGGTGATCGATCCAGCCATGGGTGACGAAATCCGCATCACGGTCATCGCCACCGGTTTCGATTCCAGCAGCGCGCATGCGCGTTCGCAGCAAAGCCGTTT
>CAZDUN010000162.1:0-5792 GCA_964508615.1 uncultured Pelolinea sp.
TGACCTGGGAGGAGAAATTCGCGCTGGACGTGTGGTACGTGGATCACTGGTCGTTCTGGCTGGACTTGCGCATCATCCTGATCACCATCGGAAAGATGCTCAAGCGTGAGGGTATCTCACAGCCCGGGCATGCCAGCATGCCGGAATTCATGGGGAGCGAGTCTCAAGAAAGAGATACCAAGGCAAAGCACTTTTAGCCGCAGATTGCACTGATTTCTTAAATAATGAATATAAATGATCGAATTCAGCACTTGTTATTTATGAGGATTATGGGGATGAGGGGAATTCCAGCAGAATTGTCATCCTGAACGAGCGTTTGTCCTGAGCTTGTCGAAGGACGGCGAGTGAAGGATCTCGGCTGGTAATCCCACTTAGCCAAGGATACTTTAAGATAATTAAATTCAATACATGTAATTCATGGGAAACTTCTCCTTCTCCCGCATGGAGAAGGCTGGGGATGATGCGAATTCAGTAACTACTTGCACCTGAAAAATGCATGGTTCTGGCCGAGATGTTTCGCCCTATGGGGCTCAACATGACATTAGGTTGGAGAGCTGCAGGAGGATACTCCGTGATCAGCAATGCGGGATTCAATATGAAGCTGTTTTGGCGGGAATAGAATCCCACCCTACCCGTAGGGGAATGTATTCGCGAGGTGCGCCTATAACGAAGCAATCTTATGGCGTGAGATTGCTTCGGCTCGTTGAAACGGGCCTCGCAAAGTCAGTTTAGGAAATGTATTCGCGAGGTGCGCCTATAACGAAGCAATCTTATGGCGTGAGATTGAGATTGCTTTCCCCGAGGGAATGCTTCGCGATCGGCCCGCCCTTCGACTGGCTCAGGGAGCGGGCCTCGCAAAGTCAGTTTGGGGAATGTATTTGCGAGGAGCGTCAGCGACGACGCGATCTACTGGTATGAGATTGAGATTACTTTTCCCGAGGGAATGCTTCGCGATCGGCCCGCCCTTCGACACCCCACGCTTCGCTGAGGGCAGGTGCCCAGGGAGCGAGCCTTACAAAGACAGAATGGGGATGCATCGAGGAAGTCGAAGAAAATATTTACACTCTCTTATTCTGATCAAAAGCTTAAGATGTCTTATCAAGTATAGATAAAAGCTGATCAATTCACCGACTGCGTGTTGATCTGGTTCTGGCGCAGCAATTCGATCATATTATTCACCAGGCGCAGCTTGCCCTGGCTGAGCCACACCGAGCCATCGCTGACAGCGAGCGGCTGGACATCGCTGACTTTATAGGTGGCATTGATGATACGCCCGCCGACCCCGGAAAGCAGATCGTTCCAAATTTCCCGAATGGGTGAAATGGCGTCCAAATAGATCGAAGCCGCCCAGCGCGGCTGGCCGCCTTCCATGGGCAGTTGGTTGGCAATCAGCGCCACATCCTGGGTGGAGAGATAAGCCAGCAGCTGGGATGACATGGCTTCGTTGGCGATATAGAGCACATTGATCTTGCTCAGGTTGAGCTGGTCAAAAGCGGCCTGCCAGATTTCCGGCGCGCTGCCGGCGGATTGCACGCTGACGATCGGGTAGGAATTCAGCGGATTGATCAACGCGGAACAGGTCCCGCAGTAGTAATGCACGCCATTCTCGAATGCCAGGCTGACGGATGTGCTCTCGGCAGCCAACAGCGCGCCCACGCGAAAGTTGGGCGCCAGTATGCCTGCCGTGTAACCGGCCAGGAACGCCGCATCGTTCTCATTCACGCGGATGAGGGTTACGTTAGCGGGCGGGGTCCAATCGAGCGGACTGACGGCCACGAATTGCGTCCCGCCAGCCCTGGCAGCCAGCGTGCCCAGATTATCCGGGTGGCTGAGGAAAACGATGATCTTCACATCCGGCGTGAGATCGGCTTCAGTGACCTGCGCGCGGGTTTCAAATTCCAGACCCGCGGAGGCAGTCAATTCCGCCAGCACGGTTTGCGCCTCAGCCAGCATGCCCGCGTCCGCGTCGGCCGGGGCGACCAATACTGCCCGATCAGGTGGGATGGGCGTAGCGGTGGGATTTTCAACTGGAGGCGCTTCCTGGGTTTCAGCCTGGGCTTGCCTGGCGCCGCAAGCGGTTATCAGCAGCGCGGCCGCGGCAATCACGATGAAAGCAGGGAGGAAGAGGTTTCTTTTCGGCAATGTTGACATAAGCGTAATTTTACACTAAGCTGACCGATGGGTTATAATAGCGGGCATGCGTTCGCTGAAAGCATGGACTCGTTTTAAATAAAGGGATTTTTTAAAACCCCGAGGGTCAACCTTGGGGATTTCTTTTGTAAAAACTTATACTAAAGGAGCAATTAATGCCCATTAACTTTGGCACCGATGGTTGGCGAGCCGTCATTTCCGACACTTTTACATTTCACAACCTGCGCAATGTCACCCAGGCCATTGCCGACGCGGTTAATTCCGAAGGCTGGCTGAACGGCATGGTGATCGACCCGCCGCCAGACCCCAACTTGATGGTGGTGGGGTTCGATACCCGTTTCCTTTCTGACCGATACGCGCGCGAAGCGGCGCGTGTGCTGGCCGCCAACGGGTTCAAGGTGCTGCTGTGCCAGGCGGATACACCCACGCCGGTGGTTTCTTATACCGTGAAAAATCTGCACGCCATCGGCGGCATCATGATCACGGCTTCGCATAACGCGCCGCGCTACAACGGCGTCAAGCTGAAAGCAGCTTATGGTGGTTCCGCGCTGCCGGAACTCTGCCGAAAAGTGGAAGTCTATTTAAACGATAACGAAGCCCAGGGGCGCGGCCCCAACCTGATCGATTACGACCTGGCGCGCCAGGAAGGCTTGATTACGCGCTTCAATCCCATCCCCGAATACCACGCGCACCTGCGCAAGCTGATCGATTTCGATGTGATCGCGGAAAACCCGCAGTACATCGTGGTCGATTCCATGTACGGCGCGGGGCGCGGCGTGATTCGCGGGATGCTGGAAGGCACCGGCTGCGAGATCCATGAGATCCGCAACGAGATGAACCCCGGTTTCGGCGGGGTGCACCCGGAACCCATCGCGCAATACCTTAGCGCGCTTTCCGGCGCGATCTGCATGGGCAAGGGCAGCCTGGGCCTGGCAACCGACGGCGACGCCGACCGCATCGGCGCGATGGACGAGCGCGGCGTATTCGTGGACCCGCACAAGATCATCTCGCTCGCGCTGCGCTACCTGGCTGAGAAACGCAAGCAAACGGGATCGGTGGTGCGCACGGTTTCCACCACGCGCATGGTCGATCTTTTGGCGCAGCGCTATGGCCTGACCGTGCACGAAACCCCGGTGGGTTTCAACCACATCGCGGACTACATGCTAAAGGAACAGGTGTTGATCGGCGGTGAGGAATCGGGCGGCATCTCCTTCCTGGGGCACATCCCGGAAGGCGACGGCATCATCATGGGTTTGCTGCTGACCGAGATCGTAGCCGAATCCGGCACGACGCTTTCGGAACTGGTCAGCAACCTGCTGGCGGACGTGGGCCCGGCGGTTTACGCGCGCCGCGACCAGCGCCTCAAGCGCCCGGTGGCCAAAGACAAGATGGTGGATTACCTGATCAACAGCGCCCCCCAGGAAATCGGCGGCGTGAAGATCGCTCAAGTTTCCCCCAAGGACGGCGTCAAATATATTCTGGATGATAATTCCTGGCTGCTGATCCGCCCATCAGGGACGGAACCCGTGCTGCGGGTGTATGCCGAAGGGCGCACGGACGAGATGCTGCAAGCCCTACTGGCTTACGGCGAATCGGTTGCCACCAACGTAGTATAACCAATGCCTCCCGCCCGATCAGCGGGAGGCTTTTTTATCCATTGCCTTGTAGAACTCGTCAATGATTATTAGAAATTCATCCGGCAGGCGGCGGCGCGTTTCGGCCACGATCCAGGCGGGGATTTCTTTATAAAAAGCTTCCGCCAGCGCGCCGGCGATGCAGGCCAGTGTGTCCGCGTCGCCGCCCAGCGATACCGCGTTGCGCACGGCGCTTTCATAATCCTCAGATTCGAAAAAAGCGATGAAAGCCGGCGGCACCGTACCCTGGCAGGAAATATCGAAGCGGTAAGCCGGGCGCAGTTCATCCAGCGAGTGGTTCAGGTTGTAGCCGAACCAGCGGTAGATCTCTTCGCGGATCAACGTTTTACTGCCCCCCTGCCTGGCCAGGTAAATTCCGTAAGAGACGGCCTGCGAACCCTTGATGCCTTCACTGTGGTTATGAGTGACGCTGGCGCACTTGCGCGCAATCTGTAAAAGGGAGGTTGCGTCATCGCAGAAAAAGCCGATCGGGCTGGTGCGCATGGCGCAGCCGTTGCCCCACGAGCGGTAGGGTTCCAGAGAATCCGACTGCATCCACTTGAAAAAGGAACCGCCGTAACCGGCGTCGGGGTAGCGCCGCCCGTAGGTTTTCAGGGTTTGCGCGAAATCCAGGCGGTGCAGCAGCGCGTCCGCCACCGCGACGGTCAAAACCGTATCATCGGTGAAACAGGATTTTTCCGAGAACAATGGAAAATCCATCCCCTTGAAACCCATATATTCATATGGCGAACCGATCATATCGCCTGCAATGGCACCTAGCATAATTCCCCCGCGTTAAATTGTTATTCCCAAATCAGAATTTTTACGTTTATTCTGTGGGTGTTTCAGCAGCCTGGAATTCCGCCACGCTGGTCAGCTGGGCGGCGATGGTGGCCGTGCGTTCCACGGCCGGGTCGGCCGTCTCGGTGGGCAGGGCTTCTTCAACCGCTTCAGTGGGTGCTTCAAGCGGGGCTTCCGCGGCGGAGCCAGCATTCAACGTCATGATGGCCCGCACCCTGGCTTCGGCTTCCAGATCCGCCAGATACTGCGTAACATATAAAAACCCGTAGAAAAAGACAACCAGGAGGGTAACGATTAGCAGAAAACGCACAAAACAGCCTTTGCCCTTTTTCTTGCGGACAACCGCGTTATCCTCCGCCAGGATCTCTTCCAAAGTGCTGTTGTTCTTCTTGTTATTTTCCATCTTTCCCTCGAGTTTTTAATTTCGGCGTATGCTTATTTTACCGGCTTTTTGAATCGAATTTGATGAATCCATCCGGCAGATCTTTATCCGCGTCACCCAGGTCTTCATCTTGCGTTTCTTCTTCGTTGACCGCAGGTTTTTTCACCGGCGGCTGCCTGGTGGGGACTGGCGCCAGCACTGGCGGGGTAACCGCTTTTTCCACTTCTTTTTCTTTACGAGCGCTGTCCGCCGCTTTGTGCGGCTCAGGGCGGGCGGATTCTTTCTTGCGCGGATGGGCAGGCGGTTCGGCTGGAGCGGAACTGCCGAAGAGCGCCTGCTGCTGCCATTGGTCACGCGCTTCCTGAGCTTCGCGATCTTTTTGCTCTTTCTCGCGGATGCGCCGCAGCCATTCGGGTACTTCCTCAGTTGGATCAGGCGCGGGAGCGGGCTGCACGGCCTGCGGAGCGGGGGGTTGTTCGGGATGAGGATCCATATTGTTTTGGCTTTCAGCTTCAGGTGATTCCTGGCTCAAAGGGGATTGACAATACCAACATTTGACTGCTTCCGGCAGGTTCGGCCGCCCGCAGCTGGAACAAAAGATCTCATCCTTGTCGTCGGATTGCATATCCATAGGCCTGGTTCTTTTCACAGTATAGCATGATTTCAAAACGACGCCGGCTGCCGCTGCCTGACGAAGGGTTATCCCCGGCTGATGTGCGCCAGGAATTCCAGGCGCTGCTGTTCTTTCACCAGGCTGTCGATGCGCCCGCGCAAGATCTCGCGCGCAAAGCTATTGCCGCTCACGAGGTAAAGAAAGTCGTGGA
>CAZDUN010000163.1:0-5789 GCA_964508615.1 uncultured Pelolinea sp.
CAAAATCCGGCAGGGGGTTGGCTAGATATCGTCTGCCTTTACTAAGATTCACGATAAATCACATGGCGAGGTCCACTTCCAGTTCATCGCCTTCCTCGATATCCGCTGACGCGGAACATTCAAGGATCGGCAGCCCGATATTGATCGCGTTGCGGAAGAAAATGCGCGCGTAGGATGGCGCGATTACGCATTTGACGCCGGAGCCTTTGATCGCGATCGGCGCGTGCTCGCGCGAGGATCCGCAGCCGAAATTGCGGCCGCCCACGACAATATCACCGGCAGCCGCGTTTTCCGCATAATCCGGCCTGATCTCACAGAAAACGTGCTTGGCCAGCTCCTGTGGATCGGTCGTAATATTGAACCGTCCAGGGATGATCTCATCCGTATTCAGGTTTTCTCCAAATTTCCAGGCTTTTCCCATGACCTTGTCCTTATATCCTTTAATCTAAAACGCATCCGCATGATTGCGCGGGTCGCTGATCACGCCGCTTAATGCGCTGGCTGCCGCGGTCGCCGGACTGGCCAGGTAAATCTCAGCCTCCGGGCTGCCCATGCGGCCGATGAAGTTGCGGTTCATGGTCGTCAGGGCGCGCTCACCAGCCGCCAGGATACCGCCATGCCGCCCGATGCACGCGCCGCAGCCGTAACCGTTCACGAAGCAGCCAGCTTTCATCAGGCTGTCGATCAGTCCCGCCTGCAGCGCTTTCAGGTAGATCTTTTCACTGGCTGGCGTTACGATCACGCGTGTGCCCGCATGCACTTTCCTGCCCGCCAGGATCGCAGCCGCGATCTCAAGGTCTTCAAAACGCCCATTGGTGCACGTGCCGATGAAGATCTCGTCCAGTTTCAATCCGGCTGTTTCTTCAATTGGTTTAACGTTATCCACGTCCGGAGGACAGGCAACTTGCGGTCCGATGTCTGAAATCTGGATCTCAAGCACTTGCTCATATCGGGCATCGACCGCTTCAAAAGTCTCGAGTTTCCCGTTTACCTTGCATTCCTTTTTCAGGTAATCCAGCGTGATCGCGTCCGGCGCGATCAATCCGCATTTCGCGCCAATTTCGGTGGACATATTCGAAAAAATGATCCTTTCATGCACAGGCAAATTGGTGATGTAATCCCCGCCGAACTCGACCGAGCGGTAGGTCGCGCCGTCCATGCCCATCTTTCCGGCAATAAAAAGCATAACGTCCTTGGCAAAGACGCCCTTCTGGGTTTTGGTGTTGAGCTTGATGAGGATGCTCTCGGGAACCTTGAACCAACATTTTCCTGTCACCCAGGCCGCGCCGATCTCGCTGGAGCCCAGGCCCGTTCCGAACGCGCCCAGCGCGCCGTAGGTGTTGGTGTGCGAATCCGCGCCGATGATGACCGCTCCGGGTTTTACGAAACCTTCTTCGATCATCACTTGATGACAGACGCCCTGCTTGAACAGGTTGGGTAAAGCCTCCTCGCTGGCGAAATCGCTGATCAGTTTATGGTTCTCCGCCGCCAGGATATTCGGGGCTGGATAAGCATGGTCGAAATGCAGCACGATCTTGTTCTTATCTTTGATCGGCTTGTCGATCTCGCGAAACGCCTTGATCGCCAGCGGCGTGGTATTGTCGTGGCTCATGATGAAGTCCACATCCAAAATGACGATCTCGCCCGCCTTTACCGGCCTGCCCGCCTTGCGCGAAAATATTTCTTCAACTAATGTGCCCACGATTTCTCCTTTACCTCATTCACTGTTTCCGTTGTATTTTTTCAACACCAGGCGCGTTTCGGTGCGCTTGACGCCCCTGATCGTACGGATCTCATCGATCAAGTTGTTCAACGCCACCACGTTCTCCACGCTCACCAGGGCGCTGATATCAAAATCGCCGGATATCTCGTACACGTGGTTGACCTTTTCGAAACCGCGCAGCCGCCGCACGATGAGTGACGTAAAAAAGTGCGATTCCACCTCCAGCATGATCAACGCGCTGATATCGTGCGGAATGACGTCCAGTTCACGCCCGGTGACCTTCTCGGTTATATCGATGATGTCGGTATCGAAAAGCTGCCTGCGCTGGTCGCCGGCTTCCTTGATCCCTGCCACGATCTCCTCCAGTTCAGTTTCGCTGACCTTGATCCCGAATTCATCCAGGCGGGCATGCACGGCGCTTTTTCCGGTATATTTATCGACCACGATCTTGCGTTCGCGCCCCAGCAGCGCTGGATCGAAGGGTTCGTAAGTACGCGGGTCTTTCAGGACGCCATTGGTGTGGATGCCGCTCTTATGAGTGAATGCGTTCTGGCCAGTGATGGGTTTGTTGGGCGCCAGGAAGAATCCGGTGATCTTTTCGACGTAATTGGATAACTCCATCAATGGTTTCAAATTATATTTCTCGATCCCCAGCAGGTTGTTCAGCACGATGATGGTTTCCACCAGGTCAGGTATGCCTGTGCGCTCTCCCAGGCAGTTGACAGTGGTGTGGATGCAATCCGCCCCGGCCCGTATGCCTTCCATGGCGTTGGCCAGCGCCATGCCGTAGTCATTGTGGCAATGCAAATCGATCTTGCAGGGCAGCAGTCGTTCCCGCAGGATGTTCACACGCTCATAAAAAAGATGCGGCTGCATGATCCCCAGCGTATCGGCGAAACTGATGCGGTCTGCGCCCGCTGCGATCGCCGCGTTGCAGACCTCCACCAGGTAACCGATATCGGTGCGTGTCGCATCCTCCGGCGTGAAGCGCACCTTCAAGCCAAGGCTGCGCGCGTACGTGATGTGTTTGATAATAATAGCCAGTCCCTCTGCTTGTGTTTTATGCAGCTTTGCCTCTAGATGAATTTTCGAAGTGGCAAAAAAGATCGCCGCCCGGTTTGCGCCGCTTTCCTTAACCTTGTCAATCGCCTGGTAGCTCGCGATCGAATGCGCCACCACTTCCGCCTTCAAACCCTCCGCCGCAATACGCTGGATCGCCGTGGCCACATTGGCAGACACGCACGGATCGCCTGCCTCGATCATCTCCACACCGATGCTGTCCAGCAGGCGCGCAATCTGCACTTTCTCGTCGATCATAAAGTTGACATAGGGTGTCTGTTCCCCTTCTCTTAATGTAGAATCCAGAATCTCAACCATCAATGTTCCTTCCATAAACCAGATTTCCTGCTTTCCAGGTTTATAAAAACAAAAATGCCCGCGTTGCCTTGGGCATTTTTGTTCAGATTTTCAAAAGACTGATTTGATTTATATCTTTTTAATTCCTGCTTGACAAGTCAAACTGTTGAATGCCGGCAACCTAAACGAACGAAACCATCGTTCGTTTAGCTTTAGCCAGGAATTCAACAGTGAATTGGTTCGTAAACATTAAGACTAAAATTTACTACAAATATGACATTTGTCAAGGAGGGTTGGATCAATCAAATTGGCAGACTTATTTCCATCTTTCGTTTCTTGTTCTAATCAATACCCAGCGGAAGATAAAAAAATATCTGGAAATTCAAGCGCCTACTACCTCGGAGTAAACGCAGATTCCGTCTTTTTCCATATATAATCCTTTCTATGGCAAACAACAAAATCCTGCAAAAAATGCGTGCCGGCCAGCCCGCCCGCGGGCTGTGGCTCACCATCCCCAGTGTCCATAGCGCGCGCCTGCTGGCGCGCTTGCCGCTGGACTTTATGGTCATCGATATGGAACACGCGCCCGTCTCGCTGGAAACCATGACTCATATGATTGCTGCCATCTGCGAGGCCGGCGGTCCCCAGCCGGTGGTGCGCCTGTCGCAATCCAGCAGCGAAAACATCAAATCCGCCCTGGATGCCGGCGCTGCCGGTATCATCGCCCCCATGATCAACAGCGGCGCGGAAGCCGCCCAGGTGGTTTCCTGGTGCAAACTGCCGCCCATCGGGGCGCGCTCATTCGGCTCGGTCTATGCCGGCCTGACCTGGCGTCAAAGCGCCGCGGAGAACGCCAAAGCTTCCAACGAGCAGGTCATGGCCGCCATCCAGGTGGAGAACAAGCTGGCGCTCGATCACCTGGACGAAATCTTCAGCACGCCCCACCTCGATATGGCGCTGGTCGGCCCGCTCGATCTCTCGCTCTCGCTGGGCGTGGACTTCTTCTCCGGGCAGCCCTCTCCCATCCTGGAAGACGCGCTCCAAACCATCCTGGCTGCCGCCCGTAAGCATCAGCTCCCATTGGGCATTTACTGTCCCAACCCCGAGGCCGCCCGCCAGCGCATCCAGCAGGGTTTCCTGTTCGTCAATGTCACCATGGATAGCACCGCTTTGGTGGAAGGGGTCAGACAGGCAATAAATGACAGTGATATTTAATCATTCATTTGATCAAATTTCAGATCATTGAATTAAACTCAACGCTATTTGGGCAATTTCGCTAATAAAACATTTATCCTGTAAACCATGAAATAGTAGGTATAATTAGCCAGCTTAATCCAGAAATTACTGGATTAACGAATTAACCGCGAAATTTTTCGCACCATCTATCGGGTCAAGAAATCAACTTGGCTCTACAGAGTCAAGGAGTCTTTTTAATGCAATTCGAACAAATATCTTTAAACCCGCGTATCCTCGCGGGTATCAATACCGCGGGTTATTCAACCCCCACCCCCATCCAGCAGCAAGCCATCCCGGTTATTTTAAAGCGGCGTGATGTTTTGGGTCTGGCTCAAACCGGCACCGGCAAGACCGCCGCTTTCATGCTGCCGATCCTGCAGCTGCTCAGCGCCAATCCCTCGCAGCACATTCGCGCGCTCATCGTTGTGCCAACCCGTGAACTCGCCGAACAGATCCGCCAAACTGCGGTCGTCTTGGGCAAGCACACCCGCTTGCGCAGCACCACCGTCTATGGTGGTGTTGGCAAGAATTCACAGCTGCAGGCCATCCGGCGCGGGGTGGATATCGTCGTAGCCTGCCCGGGACGCCTGTTGGATCTGCTCAATGAAAATGCCATCGATCTGTCGCATATCGAGCTTCTGGTGCTCGACGAAGCCGACCGCATGTGCGATATGGGATTTCTTCCGGATATCCGCCGCATCCTCAAACGCCTGCCGCTTCAGCGTCAAACCCTGTTCTTCGCGGCCACCATGCCGGGTGAAATTCGCTCACTGGCTGATAGCATCCTGCATGATCCTGTAACCGTGCAGATTGGCATGATCGCTCCGACTAAAACCGTTTCACACGCCCTTTACCCGGTGCCGCAAACGTTGAAAACCGCGCTGATCACCTCGCTGCTGCGCGACTTGAAATCAGACCGCGTGCTGGTATTCACGCGCACCAAACATCGTGCCCGTAACCTGGCGCGTAAGCTGGATAGTGAAGGCTTCCATACTACCGCGCTGCAAGGCAATATGTCCCAGAATCAGCGCCAGGCGGCTTTGGATGGCTTCCGCAATGGTAAATTCGATATCCTGGTTGCCACCGATATCGTGGCGCGCGGCATTGACGTCTCGGATATCTCACACGTCATCAATTTTGACATGCCGGATACCGTTGACGCGTATATCCATCGCATCGGCCGCACCGGCCGCGCCCAGGCTACCGGTAAAGCCTTTACCTTTTCAGCGCCGGAGGATGAAAGCATGATCCGCGATATCGAGAAAGTGCTGGGCAATAGAATTGCGCGCGAGCGCCTGGCCGGTTTCGATTACAACAGCCCGCCTCCCCAGAGCCAGGCAGGGCAGGCTCGCCCGGCTCAAGCGCGGCGTCGTTTCCCAAATTCCTCCAGTAAACGCTCCGTGGAATTTCAAAATCGCGCAGTCAGGAACTGATTCCTCACTACGCATTGATCGCAAACGGGCGTCTTAACGGT
>CAZDUN010000164.1:0-302 GCA_964508615.1 uncultured Pelolinea sp.
CGCTGCAGGCATTCCGCGCGCGTGGGCGTTTCGGTGTCAACGCGCAGCAGGCTGAAACCATACTCCAGCAAGTGGATATGTGCGTCGCAGAATGGCGGCAGCACCGCACAACCGTGTAAATCTTCAATGGCGGTATTCCCATCCGCAAGGTTGAGAATCTCGGTATTATTGCCAACCGCCGTAATTATCCCATCGTGAACCGCAAGAGCTTGCGCATCAGTCAGCTGGGGATTAAATGTATGTATTTGTCCGTTTATCAGAACGCGGGCAGCCATATCGTAAATCGCTGAAACGCCGGATGA
>CAZDUN010000164.1:312-2825 GCA_964508615.1 uncultured Pelolinea sp.
TCTTCGTCGGAGTAGTAATGAATTACCAATGTGCCGCCCTTACTGCCGTGGTTGAGCGTTACTTTGGTGCCCAGGATGGAACGCAGTTTATTTTCAATTTCCCTGACCTCCGGGTCTTTGGGAGGTTTGCCTGTTGGAGCAAGGGGTTTTTCACCACCCAGCTTGCGCACCAGTTCTTCAGTCTGGCGCACATTCAAGCCGTGGCTGAGAATGGTTTGCAGGGCGGCCAATTGCGCCCGGTCGTTCGCCAGGCTGAGCAGGGCGCGGCCGTGGCCTTCGCTGATCTCACCAGACGAAATTGCTTTTCGGGCTGCTTCAGGCAATTTGAGCAGGCGGATGGTATTGGTAACTGCCACGCGGCTCTTGCCGACCCTTTCAGCGATTTGGTCATGCGATAAACCAAATTCATCATTCAGCATTTGATAGGCTTCCGCGGATTCCAGCGGGGTCAGGTTTTCGCGTTGGATATTTTCAATTAAAGCCAATTCCAGGCGTTCTTGTTCGCTGGCGGCCCGTATAATGGCCGGCACGGATTCCAGGCCGGCCAATTCCGCGGCGCGCAGGCGCCTTTCGCCTGCGATCAGAACATAAAAATCCTGCTCAGGTTCCTTGGTGAGGATCAGCGGCTGCAGGATGCCATGCTCACGAATCGAGTTGGCCAACTCTTCCAGCTTTTCGTTATCCATATCCCCGCGCGGTTGGGAGGGATTGGGCAAAATTTGAGAAATAGAAATGGATTGTGCGCCTTGAGCTGGTAATGCTTCTGCATCCACCGGAATCAGGGCATCCAGCCCTTTGCCTAAGCCTCTGCGAGCCATATCAATCCACCTTTACTTTTATATCCGGTATGTGCACGCCATCCCGTTCCAGGATTTCCCGCGTCAGATCCATATATGCCTTGGCTGCGCCTGAACTGGGGGCGTAAAGCGCGATTGGCAATCCATAAGAAGGCGCTTCGGCCAGGCGGATACTGCGCGGAACAATGGTTTGGAAAACCTGGGTGGGAAAATATTTTTTGATTTCGTTAACCACATCAGCGGCCAGACGTGTTCGCCCGTCATACATGGTCATCAACACGCCGCGGACACTCAACTCGGGGAAAAGAGAAGCCTGCACCCGTTTCAATGTTTGGGTGAGCTGGCCGATACCTTCCAGCGCCAGGTATTCGCACTGCACCGGGATGAGAACCCCATTCAAAGCCGCGATCAAACCATTGATCGTGATGATGCTCAACGATGGCGGACAATCGATCAAAATGTAATTATAGCGATCGAGGATCGGCTCCAAAGCCTCCCGCACGCGAAATTCCCGCCTGGGCAGGTCAAGCAATTCCACTTCCGCGCCAGCCAAAGCCGGTGAAGCGGGCAGAATGGAAATTTTCAGGCGAGGATTGTGCAGAATGGAGGGCGAGATGGGGGCGGAACCAATTACCACTTCATAGGTGCCGTTCTTGACCGTCAATTTATCGATGCCGAGGCTGGAGGTGGCGTTGGCTTGCGGATCGAGATCGACGATCAGCACTTTTTGGCCAAAATAACCCAGATACGCGCCCAGGTTGATGGCTGAGGTGGTTTTGCCAACACCTCCCTTTTGATTTACCAATGTATAGACTTTCGCCATTTCCCTTATGATCCTCTGATTATTTCAACTAATGAATTTTCAATTTCTTCAGGAGTGGGGATAGCCGCCAGGCCGATGCGCGTTACGGACTGTGAAGCCAACATGACAGCTTGTTCACCGGCTTCCCAGGGATCGTTGGTTGCCTGCAAGCGGATGAAAAAAACAGCCGCGAAGATATCGCCAGCTCCAGTGGCATCCACAACATCCATCCTGGGGGCGGCGATATGCCGCACATCGCCATTCCAGTAAATGCGCGCGCCATTGAACCCTTCAGTAACGGCCAGGACGCGGGTTTTTTGGGCGTAATCGTTGACCAGATCTTCGTTATTCTGCAGGTCTTCAATGCTGAAAACTACCCCGTTTGCCCGCTGAAGCAATTCATCTGCGTTCTGCCAGGGGCGGTAATGCACCTGGCTATCCTGCCCCCAGATGCGCATCCAACCCTGGGGTGTGAGGCCGATAAATGCATCCGGGAACCCCCGAATAATGGAGGGATTGATCTCGGCTGCCACCGGGCCGAGGTGGATGATTTTCGAACGCATCCACTCAGACGGTACATCTTCAAGGCCGATTATGGCGGCAGTGTGGTGAATCATCTGACGGCGGCTGTTTTCCTCTTGAATATTTTCAAAAGTGGTCGCGTATTGGGAATACTTGCGATAAACAGAAACAGGCGCCAATTCAGGCAATTGCAGCCATTTTGGGCAGGCAGTAACCAGGCCGGTGCGTTGTTCAAGAGCATTGGCGGTCAGGGATGAATAGGAAGCCGTACCCCCAAGAATAAACCCCCATCCACCAAAAACATTTGTAAATGGCCCTTTAAAATGAAAAACAAGGGTTGGGGGGGGGGGAAGGCCGGGTGGGCGGGATACGTTGGGTAGTTTTTGGGGTTG
>CAZDUN010000164.1:2835-5771 GCA_964508615.1 uncultured Pelolinea sp.
GGTGCGTTGTTCAAGAGCATTGGCGGTCAGGGATGAATAGGAAGCCGTACCGCCCAGCATGACACCGCCTTCCACCAAATCCTGAGTGACATGGCCGATGACAAGGTAATCCAAGGGTTGCGTGGGGCGGTTTTGCATGCGTTTCAATTCTTCCCGAAAATATGTATGGCTGAAAAATTATAGCATGAAGTGTTTTAAGATAGTTTTGGATTCTCTTTGCTGTTTTTTGAAAAAAGGAGTGTGAAAACACCTGTCAGGCTGAATAACACTGCCGAAATCGTGAATTCTCCTCTGATGGTATTGAGATGAAACAGGCGGTTGATGATCAAGTAGAAAGGAGTAGAAATAAAAATTCCCATTCCAAAAGATGCGCTTAGCATGGCCAGTCCGGAGGTCAGGTTTTGGATGCTGCTCACCTGGGTTACACGCAGCGAGAAATAAGGGAAAAGCACGCCAATACCCACGCCCACCAGAATTTATGCGAACATTAAAACGTGAATACCGGAAAAAAAGGTTAAAGTAATAAAACCCATCGCGCAGAAAAGCAGTCCGATGGCTAGCAGACGATGATGAAACCAGCGATACAGCCTGGAGAAAGCCATCCCGATAAGGGTTGAAGTCAGGGTGGAGACCGAGATTGCCAGCGCGGCGATGGATGTAGTCCCGATATTTTCTTCTTGTACAAAGATACTCAGGTTGGCTGGAAGGGAGTAAAAGACCAAAACAACAAAGAAATTGGTCAGAGCTACCATGATAGTGGGTTTTTGCGCGAAAGCTGCCGCGCGTGTAATCTTTGAATTTTGATTGACCGGTGTAATCGGAATGAAAAAAAAGACACATAGCAAAACCAGGATGGCTATGCCGTAAACCCAGAAAGCATATTGCCAGTTGAAGCCAGCCAGCCAACCGGCCAGCAAAGGCAAAAAAATGCCAGAAAAGTTCGAGGAAGCGTTCGAATAACCGATCATACGGATCCGTTCTTCACCCTTGAAGAAATACGCGATAAGGTCGGTTATCAGCGGTGAAATCAAGCCGGTGCCTGCGCCCAACAATGCGCGGCCAAACAGCAGCATCTCGATCGTAAGCGCAAAACTGCTGCCCAGGCCGCTAACGATATACAAAATCAAGGCTGCGATGAGGATCGTTCTTTTTGGAAGAAAACGAGCCAGCCAACCGGAGACCAGGCTGAAAAGAATATTGGTCAAAGCCGGCAGCGAAAGAATGAGTTTGATCAAACCGGGATCAGCTTGCGGGAAAGCCAGGCTGATCTGGCTGAGGACTGGCACGATGGCGGCATTCATCAGGATGGTCAATAGCGAAAGAGACAGGATTGCAGGCTTTAAGTATTTCAAACGCATACCCTCGCAGAAAATGGATGCGTAAGTATAGCATGGAGGATTACGGCGCGGCTCACATCTGTTATTGGTATTAAAATAGACCAATCGAAAGGGGAGCGCCGGCATGAATGATAACAACAAAACCATCGGCATCCGTGATTTCCCAGCCAGCGAAAGGCCGCGGGAAAGATTGGAGCATTTGGGGGAGAGCGCTTTGACCAACGCTGAGTTATTGGCGATCCTGCTGCGTGTGGGCGTGGAGGGGTCCAATGTGATCGATCTGGCAGGCAGACTATTGAAGCGTTTTGGCGGTTTGCGAGGGTTGCATGCTGCGGGATTCGATGAGTTATGCGAAATAAAGGGAATGGGACGTGCCAAAACCGCGCAGATCAAAGCGGCGATTGAATTGGGCTATCGCTTGAACCGGGAAGAAAGCCAACCGGCGCGTGTGTTTAGAAAGCCGGAAGATATCTATCAGCACCTTGGCCATCGCCTGGCTGAAAAAACCCAGGAAGAATTATGGGTGCTGGTATTAAATACACGCAATAGTCTTATCGATGAACAACAGCTTTATATTGGAACGCTGAACCATTCCTCGGTTCGCCTGGCGGAGATCTTCGAGATACCGCTGCGCAAACGCGCCTCTGCGATCATTCTGGTGCATAATCACCCATCCGGAGAACCGCAGCCGAGCGAGGAGGATTTGCGCTTCACCGAAGAACTGGTGAAAGCCGGCCGCCTGTTGGATATTGGCGTCCTCGATCACATCGTGATCGCGCGTGGGGGATATTGCTCGATCCGCCAAACCGGAAAAGTAACCTTTAATTCCACACAACCCAGAACATGGCATTAAGTTTTCATTAACATATTGTTCATTTTCCACTAAATAATGGATAATATGATTAATAATAAGAAATCTGGCTGGATCAGTAGTAGGAGACAAAGCGATGGCTGATTGGAAAAACGACCTTGAATCTTATTTAAAAGAACAGAAGAAAACCAAGCGCGAACTGAAACAACACAAAGAAGAAATGCAAAAAGAGGTAAAAATATTTTTAAATGAAGAAGTGCTGCCGGCATTTGACGATCTAAAAAAAGAATTTAGAAAACACAAGCGCGACGCGGAAATTGATAACAAAAAAGATTGGGCAGTCATTTTGATCAAAAAAAACAAGCATAAAGAATTTGTTTACGAAGTCAATATCAATATGGATGGCGGGGAATTATTGGCCAGCAAGAGTATTTACTTCCCCAATGACAAAGGAAAATTGAAATTGGGTGTTGAGGGCAAAATCCACAGTTCCACCAATTCCATGCAGATCTCGCGCATTAAAAAAGAGGATATCATCAAGGATTTCCTGGACGCATATAAAGAGGTTACCCGTATTAAATAGTGATATAAAAACAGGAATTGCCTCTTGACAGTTCCAACAGAGCAGTGGTAAAAATACGCCCATATTTAAAAATTGAATAGTGAGAAGAAAAGCGGCTGGATCTCCGTAAGGAGATTACGAGGAAGAGGTTCCTTCCCGCGAGGGAAGCGCTAATCCCGGCTTCGGGAGAAAATCGAGTAGTTCAGCGGATGCCTCTGGAGTCTTG
>CAZDUN010000165.1:0-5675 GCA_964508615.1 uncultured Pelolinea sp.
TGACGGTGCTGATCGGGCTGCACCTGGCCGCCTGGCTGGTCCTTACCGGTTACCGGCACGGCCAATCCCCCGCCGGTGAGAAATCCGCCAGCCGCGCTTGGGAAGACCGCATCCTGCGCTGGTTCAACTTGTGCCTGGTCGTTTTGGTGATGGTTTGCCTGTTCGGCCAAACCCTGCCGCTCACCTCGCAGCTTTTCGGCGCGCCCGCTCTCAGCTTCAGCGCGGCGGATTATGAGCGCTGGAGCGCCCTATTTTTTTTGATATTGCTGATCCTGACCGCTTTCTGCCCGCTGGCGCCGCTGCTGGACGCCCAGCCGGAGCGCGCCAAACGCGAAGTGATTATTTTAGCGCTGCTCTCACTGCCGCTGCCGTTAGTGCTGTTATTCCGTTATCCGCTCGGTTTGGCAGCCGCTGGCGGTTTTTGGGCAGCGGCCTTTCTGCTGCTGAGCTGGCTGGCGTATTTCCTGCGCGCCCTGCTGCTGCCGCGCCTGCGCAGTGGAAAACCCGTGCCGGGCGCGCGCCTGGGCGTGATCCTCATCCACCTGGGTTTGGCGCTGTTGGCGCTGGGCGTCCTGGGCGTGGAAAGTCTCAGCCGCAGCTATGAAGGCCAGCTGGCGCCCGGCGAGGCGCTCGAACTGGAAGGTTACGCTTTCACAGCCGGTGAAAGCAGCGCGTACATCAGTGATAGCGGCAATGTCGTTTTTGAGCTGCCGGTGACGGTTGCCAGCGCCTCTGGTTCGCGCACGCTGCTGCCCGCCGTGATCCATTACACCAAGCTGGGCACGCTTTACTCGCGGCCGGCGCTGGCGCCCGGCTGGTTGCAGGATGTGCAGGTGATCCTGGAAGACACGCCCGAACCGCCCAACCCGTTCTTCCCGCTGCGCGTGGCTTTCTTCCCGCTGATTAATTGGATTTGGGCTGGCGGCGCCTTGATGGCCGTCGGCGGATTGCTGGGATTGGCCGGCCGCAAATCGGAACCCCGCTCTAACTGATAAATGAAAACAGGGATATACGGGGGTTATTATTTATTTTTATGATATTATTCTATATTATTCGTGATATAAATCTCTCTGGAATTCAAACAACGGCTATCTCGTAGATAGACTTTGAAAGGACTGAGCATGAATGCTGCTAAAGTGAATATCGAAAAATCGCCCATCCACAAGATCGCCATCATCGGCGCGGGCAAGGTCGGCACGACCTTCGCCTACGCCCTGATCCTGAACGGCCTGGCGGGTGAGATCGTGCTGATCGATGTTGATAAAGAACGCACCGAAGGCGAAGTGATGGATCTCAGCCACGCGGTGCCGCTGGCCAGCCCGGTGCGCATCTGGAGCGGCGATTACGCCGATTGTGCCGGCGCCAACATCATCGTGATCGCCGCTGGCGTTTCGCAGCGCCCGGGCGAAACCCGCCTGGACTTGCTCAAGCGCAACATCGCCATCTTCCGCCAGATCCTGCCGCAGGTGCTGCGCCATAACAGCAGCGGCATCCTGCTGATCGCCACCAATCCGGTGGATGTGCTCAGCTACGCCACCTGGAAGTTAAGCGGCCTGCCCGCCCCGCGCGTGATCGGTTCCGGCACGGTGCTGGATACCGCGCGCTTCCGCGCGTTGATCAGCACGCGCTTCAGCCTGGACGCGCGCAACGTGCACGCTTACATCATCGGCGAGCACGGCGATTCCGAGGTGGCTGTGTGGAGTTCGGCCAACATCGCCGGCGTGCCCATGCAGGATTTCTGCCGCCAGATCGGCAACGAGATCTGCGGCGAGGACCGCGAACGCATCACTGCCGAAGTGCGCGATGCCGCTTACGAGATCATCCGGCGCAAGGGCGCCACGTTTTACGCCGTGGGCATGGGGTTGGCGCGCATCGCTGAAAGCATCCTGCGCGACCAGCACAGCGTGCTTTCGATCTCCAGCCTGGTGCCGGGCCATTACGGCATTCAGGACGTCTATCTCAGCCTGCCGGCCGTGGTCGGGCAGAACGGCGCGGAGCGCGTGCTCAAGCTCAACCTGGACGAAAGTGAAAGCGCCGCGCTGCAGCAATCCGCCGGCGTGATGCGCGAAGTCATCGCCCAATTGGATATCCAGCCATTATAGAAACCTTGACAACCTGTATACCGAGTGGTATACTGCGCGTCATGGAAAACCGCGAAAAACTGCTTAATTGCGCGCTGGAGCTGTTCGCCGCCAATGGCTATGACGCCGTGGGCGTGCAGGCGGTCAGCGACGCAGCCGGAGTGGGTAAGCCGACGCTTTACCATTACTTCGGCAGCAAGAGCGGTCTGTTGAACGTCCTTCTGAAGCAATACCTCGATCCGTTCTTCGAGCACCTCAGTCTCGCAGCGGATTACCAGGGCGACGTGAGCATGTCCCTGCGCGCGGTGGCGCAGGCTTATTTCAACTTCGCACGCCAAAACCCGCGTTTCTACCGCTTCTTCCTCTCGATGTGGTTCGCGCCGCGCGAGAGCGAGGCCTTCAAAGCCACCCGCGCGATCAGTGAACGCCAGCAGGCTTTGTTGGAGGAGATGTTCCAGCGCGCTTCGCAGGATCACGGCAACATGCGCGGGCGTCACCAGGCTTACGCGGCTTCATTTCTGGGGATGATCAACACCTACGTCATGCTCTCGCTGAACGGTTACGCCGAGTTGAATGACGATTTCGTCTACCGCCTGATCCACCAGTTCATGCATGGTATTTTTTCATGATTTATTCTCTTTTTTTCGGTCAATCTTGTACCTAACGGTATGTATAATACAGGAGCAAGGAAAATGAATCTTAAATCTAATCAATGGGCATCCGATGCATTTTTTTATCACATTTACCCGCTGGGATTTTGCGGCGCGCCGCGCAATAACGATTTCAGCAGCGCGCCGGTTGATCGCCTGTCCAAGGTCAGCCAATGGCTGCCGCACATGCGCGCGCTGGGCGCCAACGCGCTCTACCTCGGCCCGCTGTTCGAATCCAGCGCGCACGGCTACGACACAGCCGATTATTTCAGAGTGGACCGGCGCCTGGGCGATAACGCTTGCCTGGCGCGCCTTTCGCAGGCAATGCATGCTTCCGGCATGCGCTTGATCCTGGACGGGGTCTTCAACCATGTCGGGCGTGACTTCTGGGCTTTCCGCGACCTGCGTCAGAATGGCGCAGCTTCCGCTTACCGGGATTGGTTCGCCGGAGTGGACTTCACCGGCCAAAGCCCCTATGGCGACCCTTTCAGTTACCAGCCCTGGGAAGGCCATTACGACCTGGTGCGTCTCAACCTGCGCAACCCGGAGGTGCGCGCGCATCTCTTTCAGGCGGTGTGCAGCTGGGTTGAGGAGTTCGACATCGACGGCCTGCGCCTGGATGTGGCGTATTTGCTGGATTTGGATTTCCTGCGTGAACTGAGCGCTTTTTGCCGCGCGCTCAAACCGGATTTCTGGCTGCTGGGTGAGGTGGTGCATGGCAACTACGCCAATTGGGCCAACCCGCAAACCCTGGATTCGGTCACCAATTACGAAGCCTATAAAGGATTGTATTCCAGCCTGCTGGATAAAAACTACTTTGAAATTGCTTACTCGCTCAACCGCGAATTCGGGCCGCATGGTTTATACCAGGATATCCTGCTATACAACTTCGCGGATAACCACGACGTGGAGCGCGTGGCCAGCCAGCTGGCTGACCCAGTTCAGCTTTATCCGCTCTACCTGCTGCTGTTCACAATGCCGGGCGTACCTTCTATTTATTACGGCAGCGAGTGGGGGCTGACCGGCCAGCGCACCCCGCAGGATGATACCGCCCTGCGCCCCTGCCTGGAGTTGGAAACCATGCAGCAAAGCGCGCCTCAGCCAAAATTACCGCAGACCATCACGCGCCTGGCCGCGCTGCGCGCTGCCCTGCCCGCCCTGCGGCGCGGCGCTTACCGCCAGCTCTCCGTCGCACATGAACAGCTGGCTTTCGCGCGCTTCACGAACAGCCAATACGTGGTGGTGCTTTCCAATGCGGCTGATCAGCCCGCGGCTTTCGATATCCAACTGCCGCTGGATGCCTCGCACGCGCTGGACAGGTTGAACCCTGGCGAGGAATTCCCAATCCAGAATAACCGCCTGCGCGTGGGTGCGGTGGATGCGCATTGGGGGCGCGTGTTAATTATCGAATAAGAAATTTGATCTCACTGGCCGGCCAGCTTGCCTTCCGCCAGCCTTTCCAGCACGCGCATAGCCGTCAGTTCGTCGGTGATCAGGGTATTGAGAATTAACATGCGCTGTCTTTTTTTCCGAAATTCAGGTATTTAAAATAAAAGCTGAATTCTTTTCTAAATATTATGTTTTATTCATTATTTGCTCTTGACATTACCGTGTATTATACAGTATTATATAGGCATGAACGCATTACAGAATTCTGAATTCGAAAAGCTGAAGCTTGAATTGCGCCGGGGAGCGATCGTGCTGGCTGCCATGAGCCAGCTGCGCGAGGAGCAATACGGTTACTCGCTGATCAACAGCCTGAACGAACAGGGCTTTGAGATCGGGCAGGATACGCTCTATCCCCTGCTGCGCCGGCTGGAGGGGCAAGGCCTGCTGGACAGCCAATGGCGCGTGGAAGAACCGCGCCCGCGCCGCAACTATCAATTGAACGATGCCGGCCGCGAGATGCTGGCGCTGCTGACCGCTGAATGGCAGCAGCAGGATAAAGTGATAAGGAGATTATTAGAATGAAACTGAATGAAGCCGCCAATGAATTATTAAGCCGTTATCTTTTGGGAGTGAAGCGTGAGCTGGGCGGGCGCGAGCGCGAAGATATTGCTGCCGAGATCGAAAGCTATATTTATGACTTGCTGGCCGAGTGCCATCCCAAGGCCGAGGAAATCACCGTTTCCGACCTGACCGCAGTTCTCAAAGAAATGGGCGCGCCGCGTAAAGTGGCCGCGCAATATTCACCCCAGCGTTACCTGATCGGCCCGCGCCTCTTCCCGGTCTATTGGCTGGTGGTGCGCATCATTGCCGCTGTGGTGGCCGGGGCGCTGACCCTTTCATTGACCATTTCTTCCGCCATCCACCCACCCACGCAGCTGTGGCCGACCCTGCTCGAATATCTGGGCTCGATCTTGAGCGGCGTGCTCTCCGCTGCCGCTGCAGTCACGCTGGTGTTCGCCATCATCGAACGCGCCAGTGAGGGCAAATGCATGGAAGACATGAAAGGATTCGAGGAATTGAAAGAATTGGACGAATTCAAGCTCGATGAGCTGCCGGATTTGCCTGAAAATGAAAGCGCCTTCAGCCTAGTGGGCACTTCGATTGAATGCGTGTTGGGCGTGCTGGGCCTGGCATTCTTCACCTATATCCGCGGGACAGGCGGCTACATCCCGATCCACTTGAACCCGGATGCGCCAACTCAAATGGCGCGGATTTTTACAGACAGCTACATGCCCTTCGTGCCGATCATCCTGGGCTTGACCGGTTTGGAAGTCGCGCGCAGCATCACCCTGCTGGCGCAGGCGCGCCACAGCTCGCTCACCAACTGGTGGGAGATCGTGCTCAAGGGTGCTGATATGGTGCTGGCCGGTTTTCTGCTGACCGCCATGCCGATCGTCACGCTGGATTTCTTCACCAAGATCACAGGCAGCGCATCAGCGCTGCGCTTCGACCCCAATGTCAACACCGCCCTGACCGTCATCATCGCCCTGAGCAT
>CAZDUN010000166.1:0-5666 GCA_964508615.1 uncultured Pelolinea sp.
ATGAATTCCTGACTGCGCGTGTATTCCATGCGCACCGGTTTGCCGGTGGCGATGGTCAGGTGGCCGCACAGGTCTTCCAGCAAAACCTCCTGCTTGCCGCCGAATCCGCCGCCGATGCGCGGTTTGATCACGCGGATGCGTTTGACCGGCAGGCCGATCAACGGCGCGATGATGCGGCGCACGTGGAAGGGCACCTGCGTGCTGGAACGAACCACCAGGCGGTCGTCCTCATCGAAATAGGTGATGCAAACGTGCGGCTCCATCTGGCCGTGCTGCTGCTTGGGGGTGCGGTATTCGCCTTCAAAGACCTGGTCGCAGGCCGCGAAAGCCCCATCCGGATCGCCCACCTCGGCTTCGATGTGATGCACCAGGTTATGGGATGCATCGTAGATGCCTTCAGTATCTTTTTCGTCATGAATGACCGGCGCGCCATCTTGCATGGCGGCTTCCATATCAAGCACGGGCGGCAGCACTTCGTAGTCCACCTTGATCAATTCCAGGGCTTGATCGGCGATCTCCTGGCTGTCGGCAGCCACGATGGCCACCCGGTCGCCCACGTGGCGCACCTTGTTATCCAATGAGACCTGGTCGTGCGGCAGCGGCTGGGGGTAGCTCTGACCGCCGGTGGCGTATTTAATGCGCGGCACGTCCTTATAAGTGATTACCGCGCGCACGCCAGGCAGCGCCTTGGCCGCGCTCGCGTCGATATCCTTGATGCGGGCATGCGCGTGCGGGCTGGTGAGCAGCGCACCGAACAGCATGCCATCCGGCTGCACGTCATCGGTGAAGACCGGCTTGCCGGTCACCAGCTTGACGCCGTCCACCTTTTGGCTGGCTTTACCAACCGCGACCGTCTTGGGCATCTTTTCAGGCGTGATCACCAGCGGCAGCAGCGGGTCCTTGTTGCCGTCTTTGCGATAGTAAGCCGCCGGCAGCTTGACCTCGCTGACGTCTTTGGCATAGAAAAGCTCAGAAGGAACATAAGGGCCAACCTGCTCGCCGCGCATGACCGCCGCCGCGCGCAGCACCGCGTCCACGATGCGCACGTAGCCAGTGCAGCGGCACAGCACGCCCGCCAGCGCCTTGCGCACTTCGTCCGGTTGGGGATGTTTGTTTTTATCCAGGAAAGCCTTGGCAGTCAGCACTTGCGCAGGCGTGCAAAAGCCGCATTGGATTGCCCCGGTCTCCAGGAAGGCCTTCTGCAGCGGGTGCAGGTGCTCGCTGCTGCCCAGCGACTCGAGCGTGTCGATGCGCTTGCCGTCCACAGATTGCATGCTCAACAGGCAAGACTTGGCCGGCACGCCGTTCAGCAGCACCGTGCACATGCCGCAATCGCCATTGCGGCAGCCGGTCTTAACGCTTTTCAGCCCGGCAGTCTCGCGCAGGAAATCCAGCAGGGCCTGCTTGGGCGGGACGTTGAAGGCCCGTTCCTCGCCATTCAGGGTAAGCTTGACTCTGATCAAATCGGATGAGGGATTTTGTGCCATGGCTATCATTTGCTCCTGGAAAAAGATTGTTTAAATGAAATAAAAAAAATCCTGATTTGATTTTACTATATTCGGATTGTCAGACAAAGTAAAACATCATTATTTCGTTAGTGAAATAAACCCTTTTTAAAAAATAATATTTAATTCTCTACAAATAATTCAGAACCGCATTTTGTAAAGGGAAATAAAAAAAGAATCCAGCATTCGCCGGATTCTTTTTGTTTATGGCGGGAGCGACGGGATTCGAACCCGCGGTCTCGGCCTTGACAGGGCCGCATGTTAAGCCACTACACCACGCCCCCGCGGGAGATGAAAGTTTAACATGACTTATAGCGTGCGTCAAGACAAGTCATGCCTGCGCATCGGCTTAATTCAAGCCGGATATCCAGTTTTCGTGACCGCGTTCCCAGGTGTGGATATGCTCCGCCTTGAACCACAGTTTGATCTCCGCTTCGGCGCTTTCGGGAGAATCGGAAGCATGGATCAGGTTGCGGCTGGTGAGCAGCGCCAGGTCGTGGCGGATGCTGCCGGGATCGGCTTCCAATGGGTTGGTGGCGCCCACTGTCTGGCGCACGGCTTTTACCGCTTCGGTGCCTTCCCAAATCATGGCAACCAACGGCGAGGAGGTTATATATTTAACCAAGCCGTTATAGAACGGTTTACCCAAATGAGCGGCGTAATGCGTTTCGGCGAATTCCTGGCTGACATGTCGTAAATCCATGGCAATCAGCATCAAGCCGCGGTTTTCCAGGCGGTGGATGATCTCCCCCACCAGCCCGCGCTGCAATCCGTCCGGCTTGATGAGAACCAGCGTGCGTTGACTATTGATCATGAGTATCCTTTCAAAGCGAAATGAATTTCTGGGCGCGCGTGAACACTTCCAGCGCTTTTTCTTTTTGATTCAGGCGCTGGTAAATATTACCCAGCGCCAGCCATAAATTGGAATCCTGCGGGTAATCGCGGCAAGCGTTTTCAAGCACAGCCTGAATGTCTTCCAGGTTTTCATCTTCAACGGCCAGATCCTGCAGGTATTTCAAAGCCAGCGGGATTTTTTCAGCTGCGATCATTTTACGCGCCTGGGCCAGGATATCCTCGCGGGTCGGCGGGACCAGCCGGATTTGCTGGGTGTCCTGCAGGGGAACAGGGGTGGATTGCTCTGGCGATGGTTCGGCATCTGCCTCGGCGCTGATCCATTGCGACGCGGGGATGACGCTATCCGCATCCGCCGGAATTTCCACCGGAACGTCGTGATCAATGATGCCGCTTTCATCCGCGATGCTCGGGAATTCCATTCCCGCGTCGTTTGGTTGTTCTTCGGCTGAATTCATAGTCTCGTTTTCCATTCCCTCGCTTGAAATGGATGGCGGCATTTGATCAGCCAGATCATCCGATGGCATTGCTTCGGACTGGTTATCTTGAAGTACCTCGTCCTCTTCTGCTGGAACAGCATCCGGGTTTTCCGCACCTGCGCCTGGGGATTCGGCGGGAGAACCCGTCCGACCAGCGATGCCTTCCAAACTGCTTTCCTGGCTGCGCTTTTGGAGCCGTTCGATGAAGCTCTGGCGTCTGCTCGAGGCGGCGGATTCATTTTCCAGGTTGTGGGTGAGTTCCTGGAACAGGGCGATGCCCGCGGAAAGCGGTTCTTCTTCAGCAGCCTCTTTTTCCTGGCTGGCTTCATCCAGGATGGAATCCCAATCCAGATCGCTGACCGTTGAATCATCCTGCACTAGGGTGGCGGCCAATCTGAGATCAGGCTGCCATCCGCCAGTTCACTTTCAATCTGCTCAGAAATATCCGGGATATCGGCCACGTCCCGCGTGGTTGGCAGCATATAGCGGAAATAAGGATCCAGTTCGCATAATCTCGCGCGGTAGTTGTTTTCCGCTTGTTCCTGATGAAGGTCGCTAAACGCCGAATTCAGGATTTCGTTGGCTTTCCAGCAATAAGGCAGCCGGCTGATGACCTCCACGCTGGTTTCAACCGCCTCGATATGCTTGCCGGATTTCCACAACATTTCCGCCAGGGTCAGCCTGAAATCGATCCGGCCGGGTTTTTCATAGAGGCCGAGCTTGATCTCGGCAATGGCTTGTTCGTATAAAAAAGAACGCGCGTACATTTTGATCAGCGATCCGCGTGTCAGGCGGATTTTGTTTGGTTCCACATTGTCGCGCTTGTGATACAAGCGTTTCAATTCATCCTGCAATGAAGGGTTGGCCGGTTGCAGTTCAAAAGCCATCAGCATATGCTCGATGGCCTCATCCATATGATTATTGTTTTCGTTGATAAAACTTAGGCCGACGTTGGCGACGAAATCATCCGGGAAAACAGACAGGATGATGTTGAACACTTTCTCCGCCAGGGCATAATCCTGTTTTTCGAGGAATATCTTTCCCAACTTGCGGTAGGTCTCGATTCCTTTGGGGTAAATCAGCAGGATATTGGCGCAATGGGAAAGCGCTTCATCGATCGCGTGTCTCTCGATCAGGTTCTCGATTTTACGGTGGTATTCTCTCAGTGCGATTTTTCCCATGAAATGTGGCCCCTCTCAGGGATCATTCTCCCAAATAATCGCGCAGTTTCCTGCGAATGGTGGGGTGGCGCAGGCGGCTGAGTGCTTGCGCTTCAATTTGCCGCACTCGTTCGCGCGTGACGCCCATTTTGCGTCCAACCTCTTCCAGGGTGTAAGCCTGCCCATCCAGCAGCCCGTAGCGAAGCTGCAGGATGCGCACCTCGCGCGGAGGGAGCGTATCCATGACGGCTTCCAGATGTTCACGCAGCAGATTATAGGTGGCGGTCACGTCCGGAGCCGGAATCTCGTTGTCTTCGATGAAATCACCCAGCACGGAATCGTCCTCGTTATCGGTGGGCGTTTCCAGCGATAACGGCCGGCGCGAGACCTTGATCATGTTCTCCACTTTTTTAGGGATCACATCCAGCGCTTCGGCCAGTTCCTCGATGGAAGGGTCGCGCCCCAATTTTTGGGTGAGCTGGTGCTGCGTGCGCAGCAGTTTGTTAATCTGGTCGCCCATGTGCACCGGCACGCGGATGGTGCGGCCCTGGTCGGCAATGGCGCGCGTAACTGCCTGTCGGATCCACCAGGTGGCGTAGGTGCTGAATTTATGGCCGCGCCGGTAATCGAACTTCTTGGTGGCGCGGATCAGGCCGATGTTGCCTTCCTGGATCAGATCAAGGAAGGGTACACCGCGCCCCATGTATTTCTTGGCCACGCTGATCACCAAACGCGAGTTGGCGGTGATCAGGTGTTCCCTGGCAGCCCAGCCGTCTTCGATCAGCAGGCGCAGCTCGGTTTTTCGCTTGTTATTCACCTTGCCGCGCGCCAATTCCTCACGCGCCATGCGCCCGCGTTCGATGCGCTGGGCAAGCTGCACCTCTTCTTCGGCCGTCAGCAGGGGTACCCGGCTGACTTCTTTTAAATACAAGCCAATGGTATCGTCCGTATCGATGTGTTTCAGGTCATCGATGGTGGTATCCTGGCTTTCATCGACGATTTCCTTGATTTCATCTTTGACCAGTTCATCTTCCGTAGGGCTGGCCACCATTTCGTCATCGTCAATGTATTGGATACCGGCTGCCATTAGCGCGGCAAATGCTTCCTCTAACTGGCTGACATCTTGTTCGGCATCCGGGAAGAAGTGCAGGATATCATCGATCGTGACATATGATTTTTGATGCCCTATTTCAATCAAGCGTGAAATAGCGGAATATTCTAAATTTTCGTCATCATCCAAAACATCGATTTTTTTGTTATTCATACGATAAACTGAGCGACCTCATGGCAAGTTTATGCAGCCGTAAAGTATCCGTGATTGCCTCTAATCAGGATACACTCTTTCCTATCAAAAATCAATGACGCGGCAATAAAAATAGTGTAAGAAAATAAAAGGGTACTTACGGAAACAAGCCCAACTGCACAATTATGTAATATACAGAAAAATAAACCAAAAGTCAACTACCCCAAGGATATTAATAAAGAAATTACACAGAATTGCGTATCTTTTCGCTGAACTGTGATAAATGAAGGCGCATGATAAATTATCAATACGGGAGTATTTCTTTATAAATATCAGTCTCTCCACAGAATAATGCCTCCTTGAATCATCAGAGACTGCCTGTGGTAGCGCAGGTTGTGATTCCTTTCTGGCGAAAAAAGTGGCATAA
>CAZDUN010000167.1:0-2562 GCA_964508615.1 uncultured Pelolinea sp.
AACGAATTCCCCGCGGATGAGATCGTGCAATTCCCCGAAAAACTGGATGGAATTGGCCGCTACAAGATGGTCTCGCACGTTCCCGGTGAGCAGATGGTATTGGAAGCCAACGAACTCTATGCTGGTGACGATCCCGCCATCATCAAGACTGTCATCATCAAGTACTTCGCCGATCCGACCACCATGGGTAATGCCGTGGAAAAAGGCGAGATTGATGTGGCCTGGCGCACCCTGGGTCCTGTGGAATCCACTCGTCTCCAGTCAGTTGAAGGGTTGACCGTCCAGAAGATTGACGCGCCCACACTGCGCTATCTGGTCTTCAACCACACCTACGGTTTAGCCGCAGAGTAAAATAAGCAAGAAAGGTGAGGGTTAGCAATAACCCTCACCTCATTAAATCCCTTTTGCAATTATTGAATTTATTTTCTTTGCGCAAGCGGTTTGAATCTGGTTTTGGAGTCTGCAAATCATGTCATCTTCTTTTCGAAATTTTTTAATCACGCGCATCCTCCTCACCATCCCCATGATCTTGATCCTGGTGAGCCTGGTTTTTTTTGTGATGCGCGTGCTGCCGGGTGACCCCATCCGTTCGCAATTGGGGCCGCGCGTTAGCGAGGAACAGGCGGATAAGATCCGTGAACGTCTCGGTTTGAATGAACCCATTATGGTTCAGTATGTGACCTATCTTAAAGATATCGTTACCTTCAATTTCGGCAACGCGCTCACCCAGGGTGAACGCCCCATCAAGGATGAACTCGGGGAAAGGCTGCCCGCCACGCTGGAATTATCCATCCCGGCCATGATCTTCACCAGCCTCTTCGGTATCGGCCTTGGTGCGTTTGCTTCCAAGTACCGCAAGAAGCCGATTGATTATGGAATACGCCTCTTCAGCATCTTCATCTATTCCATCCCCATTTTCTTCCTCGGTCTTATTTTCCAAATCATCTTCGGCGTCCGTTTGAACCTGCTGCCCTTGGCCGGCAGAATGAATGCTATGCTGTTGACCACTTTTCAACCAATCACGCATTTTTACGTGATCGATGCCATTCTCGCTCGTAATTGGCCGGCGCTGGGATCAGCGATCTTGCATTTGATCATGCCCACTCTGACCCTCGGTCTGGCCTTGACCGGCACATTCATCCGCCTGACGCGCATCAACATGATCGAGATGCTGCGCACGGATTTCATCGCTGCCGGCCGGGCGCGCGGTATTCCTGAACAAAAACTGGTCTATACCCATGCCCTGCGCAATACCCTCATCCCGATCCTGACCCTGATCGGCCTGCAAATGGCCATCCTGATCGCGGGCGCGGTCTTGACCGAAACCACCTTCTCCTGGCCGGGCATCGGCCGTTACCTCGTGGAAAGGATCGCTCTGCGTGATTACACCGCCGTGCAGAGCACCATTGCGGTGTTTGCTTTTTTTGTTGGAATCATTTCTTTGTTGATGGATCTGTTGAACGCTCTCGTGGATCCGCGCATACGGTATTAAGATATGGAAAAAATGGATAGATCAAAAGAAGTCGTCAGCGATTCAGTGCCCGCGTGGCAGCTGGAATTGGATAAAGTCGGTTTTGTGCGCAAAATTTTCCTGGCGCGCAAATGGTACGGTGGTGACTGGTGGTTTGTGCTGATCAGCGCCATTCTGCTCTTGTTCATCATTACCGTGGGTGTATTTCCGCAGTGGTTTGCCCCTTTCGATCCAAAAGAAGAAGTCGGCCCATCATTGTTGGGTCCAGGAGAACGCGCGCCCGGTTTGATGGTGCTGGTGAATTCCGATTCCAGCGCGTTGAGTTTCGCGGATGTCGCCACCAAGAAGAGCAAAGTCGGCTATCTGATGGGCAGCGCCGCCACGCAAACCCTGCGTGACGCTGTCGGTACGCTGAATGAAGCGGCTGAAGCAGAAGGATTGGGGAACATCTACCAGCCGCGCAGTTCGCGCTACGAAACCATCGAGGAAGGCCTGACCGCGTTGAATGCGGATGAGATCGATAGCTTTATCGTCTCTCAGGAAGAATTGGGTGAAATTTCGATTGATGACTACGGTTTTATTGTGCTGGAGGAATTAAGCGGCAGTAAAGCATCATCTTTTGCCCTTGGCACCAACCAGATCGGTCAGGATATCCTCAGCCGCATCATCTGGGGTACGCGCATCGCGCTGATCGTCGGTTTGGTCTCGGCGGTGATTTCGTTCGTGATCGGCGTGCCGCTGGGCTTGATCAGCGGTTTCATCGGCGGACCTTTCGACCGCGTCCTGACCCTGGTGATGGACAGCATGTACACCTTCCCCGGCCTGATCCTGGCCATCGCCATTGCCGCTGTCCTTGGCGCGGGCATCGGCAATATCATCGTCGCGATTTCCGTGTTGTATATCCCCACCTATTTCAGAATCGTGCGCGGCCAAACCCTTTCAGTGAAGAATGAGCTTTACGTGGAGGCTGCCCGCAGCCTGGGCACGCGCCCGAGCGAAATTCTGTTCAAATATATCTTCCCCAACGTGCTCCCGTCGGTGACCATCATTTTCTCGGTTAACGTCGCGGATGCCATTCTGACGGAAGCCGG
>CAZDUN010000167.1:2572-5663 GCA_964508615.1 uncultured Pelolinea sp.
ATACGCCCGACTGGGGCATCGATCTGGCGCGCGGCCAGGATTATCTGCGCCGGGCCTGGTGGTTGATCACTTTCCCGGGTATGATGGTTACCCTGGTGACGCTTTCATTCAGTATGTTGGGCGAGAGTCTGTCAGAGATTCTCAATCCTCGCCTGGCGGAGTTGTAAAATGGAACGTGAATTATTAGCCAGTGTTCAAGACCTGTCGGTGACTTACCATACCCGCATCGGCCCGGTAAGTGCGGTTGATCATATTTCTTTTGATTTGTATAAAGGCGAAATCCTCGGTCTGGTGGGTGAAAGCGGCTGCGGCAAGAGCACCCTGGGAAAAGCGCTGCTGCGCATGATCGATCCACCCGCCGAGATTTCCAGCGGCCATATCGTCTTTGACGGTGAGGATATCATGCAGTATGACGATAACCGCATGCGCGATTTCCGCGGTCGGCGAGCCAGCATGATCTTCCAGGATCCCATGACGTCGCTGAACCCAATGCAGCGCGTGGATGACCACCTGGTCGAAGCGATCCAGGTGCATGAACCCAAAACTCCCGAAAAAGACGCCCTGCAGCGTTCTAGCACGCTGATCGAACGCCTGGGCATCGGTTTAAACCGCCTGGCCAGCTACCCCCACCAGCTTTCTGGTGGTATGCGCCAGCGTGTCATGACTGGCATCGGCCTGGTGTTGAACGCGGAGCTGATCATTGCCGACGAAGCCACCACTTCCCTGGATGTGATCGTGGAAGCCAAGCTGGCTGACCAGTTGCGCGAAGTGCGCGATGAATTCGGCGTTTCTTTACTGATGATCACGCATAACATCGCGCTGGTGGCGGAAATGGCTGACCGCATCGCGGTTATGTATGCCGGCCACATGGTAGAGATTGGCGATATTTACGAGGTTTTCGAGAAACCCATGCATCCCTACACACAAGGGCTGCTGGGTTCGGTGCCCAGCATCCAGTTGAACGACCGCAGCGAGTTGTTAAAGATGCAAGGCGAACCGCACAACCTCACTCATCACCAGACGGGCTGCCGCTACCATCCGCGCTGTCAATACGCCATGCCGATCTGCAGCCGCCTGGAACCGGGAATGACCATGCTTCCCTCCGGCCGGGCAGTCAAATGCTGGCTGTACCAGGATCACCCCGAAAAGAAAGAGAAAGCGGTAAAGGTTTAAACGCATGACACCAGTGAATTCGAAAACCGGGATGGATGCGGACCCCCTGCTCGTCCTGGAAAACGTAAAGAAATATTTTCCGGTACAAAAGAACATCATCGACCAGCTCTTTGCCGGACAGATCGATTATGTCCGCGCTGTGGATGATGTATCCCTTTTCATCCGGCGCGGCGAAGCGCTCGGCCTGGCAGGCGAGAGCGGCAGCGGCAAGACTACCATCGGCCGCCTGGCCATCGGGCTGGAGCACCTGACCAGTGGCAAGGCCATTTTCGATGGCATGGATCTATCGAAGCTATCCGGCGAGGAACTGCGCCGCTTGCGCAAACGCATGCAGGTCATCTTTCAGGATCCCATGGCTTCACTTAACCCGCGCATGACGCTCGGCAATGCCATCCGGCAGGGCCTTAAGATCCATTATCCTGAGCAGACCGCCCAGCATCGTGATATGGTGCTGACCATGTTTGAAAAAGTTGGGCTCACCCCGCCGCTCTTTTTCTACGATAAATTCCCGCATCAAATCTCCGGCGGCCAGCGCCAGCGCGTGGTTATCGCGCGTGCCTTGGTCACGCGCCCCGACCTGGTGTTGGCGGATGAGCCGGTCGCCATGGCGGATGTCAGCGTGCGTGCCCTGCTTCTGGATTTGATGATCAGCCTAAAGAACGAGTTCAACCTCACCTACCTTTTCATCACTCACGACCTGGCCACCGCCAGGTATATCTGCGATCGCATCGGCAACCTCTACCTGGGCAAGCTGATGGAGATCGGCGACCTGCGCACCGTCTATGACCGCCCGCTGCATCCTTACACGCGCGCGTTGATGGCGGCTGTGCCGGTGCCCAATCCGCGCAAGCGCCGTACGGAAACCATGCCGGAAGGGGAGATCCCCAACCCCATCAACCCGCCCTCCGGCTGCCGCTTCCACCCGCGCTGCCCCATCGCCCGCCCGGACTGTGCCGATATTGAACCCAAACTCGAAGAAGTCGAACCCGGCCACTTCGTCGCTTGCCGCTATATAGAGTAATTCCCTCTATAACCTAGCAAACAACTTAGCCCACGCATTCCTGCGTGGGTTTTTTTGTCATCGCGAACGGCGCAGCCGCATGGCGATCTCGACCTAAAAAAACTTTTTTTATTTCAAGAGAGTTTGTGAGAAGATGAATATACCTGCACCTTCAGCGTGTAGGGCGGGTTTCCACCTGTGCCCAGTTGTTTTGGGGAAACCCGCCGGGATAACAGTGATGATCAGGGTGAGGAATTAACCCGGGCATTCACACCTGAGACCTAACTTTTATTCATTTGTCATTGCGAGGCCTGCGCAGCAGGCCGCGGCAATCTCACCCTAATTACTACCCAGAATCCCTTTAATCAATTATCTTCCTAATTTTCTAAAGCAAGAAAGGATAGCGGGTTTCAAGATTGGCGTTCCTATTGGCTCGAGATTGCTTCGCTTCGCTCGCAATGACATCATAAGGATAATACCTACGCCTTTTATAGCGCAGGTATTGCCATCATTAATTTATTAAAAACCCTCCCCAAATCAATGCATTTGATTTGGGGAGGGGTAGGGGTGGGGCTAAATAAAAATGGTCGCGTTGGAATCATCCGACGCATGGATCATGGTCGCCACACCGGCTACCTCGATACCGTCCAGCAATTCTTCCAGGCGGATGCCCATCAAATCCATAGACATCTGGCAGGCCTGAATGACCACGCCGTTTTCCTGCGCGCTCCGGATCAACTCCGGCAGCGAAGCCACGTTCTTCTTTTTCATAATGCCCTTGATCATAGCCGTACCCATGCCGGCCATGTGCATTTGCGAAAGGGTGGCTTTGTCCGCCCCGCGCGGCATCATGAACCCGAACATCTTCTCGATCAGGTTCTTCTTAACCTTGGGCGCGTTATCCTTGCGCAGCAGGTT
>CAZDUN010000168.1:0-3990 GCA_964508615.1 uncultured Pelolinea sp.
ACGATTTTCCGAAGAAACTGAAGGCGCTGATCAGGAACAGCGGCCCGAAATACATAATATAGCGCCCCTGTAATTTGACCGGATCCGGGAAGTTGTAATCCGCGCGCCAGGAATGGCGCACGCACGCCAGTAGGAAGAAGGCCACCACGATCGCCAGCGCGATCCACCAGCGGTTTTCATCATCGCGCCATTTCCTTATTTTGAACTGTGAAAAAGATGCCAGCATCAAGCCGATATATGGCGCGGCGATCAGCACGGCATAAGCCAGATAAAAGATCATCCACATGACCAACCGGCGCCGGCCGAGCTGGGCCGGGTCGGGATGGCTGGCGATGGAGAATCCCAGCATATTCTTCAGCGTAACGCCGTCAGCCGTGCCGGAAGCCAGCCATACGGCCAGGATCAGCGCCATGGGCGCCAGCACCGCCGCCAGGTGCGCGATTTTCTTCCAGGAAATCAACAAGGGCGTCCGCTCATCCCGGAAAGGCTTCAACCACCACACCAGCAGCAAGGCCGGGATCAGCACCAGCGCAATGAAGCGCGTGGCATACAGCAGCGCCAGCAGGATGCCAAAAGCCGCGTCCTCCAGCCAGCGCAGCTTATGGTCCTGCGGAAAAATACTGGTGAAAGCCAGCAGGAAAGCCCACATGAACAGCGGGTAGAAAACGTTTTCGCTGATTAGGCAGCGCGCGATGACCAGTTGGATCGGGCTGCACAGCAGCACAGCCGCCGCAGCCAGCGAAACCCGCCGGCTGAGGAATTTCCGCAGCAGCAGGTAAGCCGGGAAGATCACGCTGGCCAGGTACAGGGCGTTCAGCCATTTGGCAGCCGCGTAGCGCGCGAAGGGCGAGAAAAAGGCAAAAGCCGGCAGCAGGGAGATGGAATAAAAAGGCGGGTAATCATAATTCTCCGCAAAGGAGAAAATGCCGTTGTAGAAATCCTGGGCGATCTCCCAATAACGCACCTCGTCGTTGAAATGCATCGGGCCGAACACGTTGGCGTCCGCCAGGTAAACCGTGGCCAGCACACCCAGTATATAAAGAAGCAGCAGCGCGATGCATGCCCCGCGCCTGGTTTCTAGCAATTCCCAAATTCTCTTCAAGAATGATCGCATTTTCCCTCTGACTGCTTGGCAGCCTGAAATCAGGCTTGCTCCTCTGCCTGCGCGGAAGTGATGAATGGAACGCATAACAGCAAAACGCTGGCCAGGTAAACGCTGTACTGGTAACGGATGGCCGGCGCGTAGCTGACCAAAAACAGGATGGCCGATTGCACCGCCACCGGCGCCAGCAGCAGCAGCGCCCGGAAATCCTTGCGCTTTACCACCAGCGCCATCACGGCGAAACACGCCAGGTATAAATACAGCGCCGGACGCAGGTACACCACCAGGAAGTCATCGCGGAATCCAAAAACGCGCAGCATGTCCACGTACGGCTGCACTAGTCCCGGAAGCTTGGAATCATCTTGCAGGCCAACCTCGTTCGGGATGATCCAGCTCACCTCGCCCGGGATCCAGGAATTGAAGCCGTGGATGGATTTCATGTAGCACTGGTTATTCAAGTAGCGCCACACCAGTTCGCCCGAGCAGACCGTGTGCCGCGCGTCCACCAGCGGGTCGCGCAAGAACAGGTTGAGCGCCAGATTGCGGTTCTCGGCCCCGCTGCCCAGGAACGCCTCGCGCTGTAGGTCATTATCATAGGATATCGTGCCCACGTAGCAGCAGTAATACTCCCATTCATCCACCGGCAGGAAAGAATCCAGGTATGCTTTTTCATCCGGCGCGAGCGGCGTTCCGGCGGCCAGGTGCGCGCCGATGTGGTGCAGCAGGATCAGATTGGATTGACCGCTCTTGCTGCGGTCCACGCCCATCCAGGAATACAGCGGCCCTTTGACAAAAGCGAACAGCAGCAGGCAAACCAGCAGGCTGCCGGTCAGGCGCTTCCATTGGCCGCGGTAAACCAGCGCCAGCGCTGCCAGGGCGAGGAAAGCCAGCGGGATGCCGTTCTGCCGCAGGATGGCGATGAAAAAGCCCGCCAGCCCCAGCCAGACCCAGCCCCAACCCTTCAACCATTTTCCCCGACTGATGAATACCTTGAGGATCAAAATGGTCAGCCACATGACCGCCAACGCGTAGGGGATGTCGCGCCACAGCGTGATGACGAACAGGTTGTTGATCGGCGAGACGGCGAACAGGATGCTCACCAGCCACAGCAGCGGGCGAGTCGCGCCCACATCTTCCATGGTTTTCAGCCCCCAGGCGGTAAACAGCGCAAACAGAAGGATTTGCAGGATGGACACGATGGCGGGGGAATACCAGATCTTCATCAATCCGGCCAGCGCCAGCGCGTACAGCGCGGACTGCCAATCGGTGTAATCGTTGGCCAGGTTCTGGATCCACAGCGTCATTGAATCGTTGCTCATGACCCCCGGCCAGAAGACCAGCAGGCTGAAACTCCAGGCCAGCAGCATCGGCAGCGCGTAGCGCAGCCAGGCCAGCCGCGTTGTTTTTTTACTGGGTTTCATGCCGGTTTGTCAAGTGCCCAGCAGGATCAGCAGCGCGAAGATGATGAATCCACAGGCAATGCAGAACGAGAGGATGAACGGGATTTTATAGATCAGCGGAATATCCAACGGCGTCTGGATCAGCACGTCCGGCACCTTGGGCTGGTTCAGATTGTATTCCTGTTGCACGCCATTCCACGTGACGAACACCGGCTGGTCATAGCGGGTCATGCGGAAAGCGATCTCCGGCCGCTCGCCCGCCTTGCCCTGCCAGGTGATGATGACCTGCTGGTTGGGGGCGAACAGGATGTTCTTGGCCACCCGTTCCCATTGGCCTTCGAAATGCATGTTCTCGTAGTACACGGTTCCCTGCCCGGTCTGCACCCATAAAAGCCGCACGCTTTCCTGGTCAGCAGGCACCTCGCCGATCGGGATGCGAACCTCAAGGCGGCTATCCGGCAGCAGGTAGTACAGCGGCTGGATTTGGGTGTTGGCCAGGATGACCAGGCTGAATATCACGGTGAAAATCACCACAGCCGCGCGCATGCTTTTGTCCAACGCGGCGAAGCGGCGCGCCAGGCAGCGCTTGCGCAGCCAGGCAACCAGGATGGTTACTGCCGCCGCGATTAAAAACGCATACAGAAGATAACGCTTGCTGAAGAAATGGCGCTGCAGCACGCCCAGGTAAACCGCCAAACCAGCCGAGGCGCCCACCAGCAAGCTGGTCAATGTGAATCGGGCAGTTGGGAACAGGCCGCGCAGAAAGTCGATGGTACGTTTCATACGCAACCATTTTACCGCAAGCAGAGGCACGCCATCAACGCACGTCCTGCTTGCTTTTTCACTTTTCAAATCCTATAATGAAACTCAGATTTTTAATTACGAAACTGCTGCGATAATTCTGGAGACGATGAAAGCATGATGACTTCCTGCGAAAACATTGCCTACGCATGTACCCGTAAAGTTTGTGAATCGGGACTTGGGGATAGGGTGGCGTATAAATGGATCCACAACGACCTTTCCGAAAGTGACATCACTTACCGTCAGATCGAGCAAGCCTCCAACCGGGTCGCCAATACCCTGAAAGCGCTGGGCGTGACCAAAGGCGATAAGGTCAGTATTTTCCTGCCCAAATCGCCGGAGTTAGTTGAGTGCTTTTTCGGCATTCTCAAAAATGAAGCGGTCTCCTGCACGCTTTTTTCCACCTTCGGCGAAAGCGCCTTGTTCGACCGCCTGTCCGACAGCCGCACGCGCTTCGTCATCACCCGCCTCAGCCTGTTGAAACGCATCCAGAAAGCGCGCGAGGAAGGCTTGCATGACCTGCGGGGCATCCTGGTGACCGACCTGCCCGAACACCAGGACGATTTCGTGCTCAGCCTGCCGCGTTTACTGGAACAGGCTTCGCCGGATTTCGATTTTTCTCCCCAATTGGATGCCGAAACCCCAGCCTTTATCCAATATACATCCGGCTCGACCGGCAAACCCAAA
>CAZDUN010000168.1:4000-4982 GCA_964508615.1 uncultured Pelolinea sp.
CACGCTGGCGCGGCTGCCATGGTCGCTTCATTTAAAGAAGTCTTCGATATCCAACCGCAGGAACATTACTGGTGCACAGCCGATCCGGCCTGGATCACCGGACTGGTATACGGCGTGATCGCCCCGCTGATCTGCCTGACCGGGCAGGTGCATTTCGGCGGGGGATTCCACGCGGCCACCTGGCTGGGCATCCTGCAAAAAGAATGCATCGATGTCTGGTACACCGCTCCCACCGCTCTGCGCATGTTGATGCAGGAAGAGCCGCAAGTCTTCAGCCAGTATGATTACTCCCGGCTCAAGCGCATCTACAGCGTGGGCGAGCCTTTGAACCCGGAGGTGTACCACTGGGGCCGCAAGGTCTTCGGCGTGGAACTGTATGATAACTGGTTCCAATCCGAAACCGGCAGCATCATGATCACCAACCGGCCCGGCCTGCCGGTCAAGCCCGGTTCGATGGGCAAACCGCTCAGTTACATCCAGGCGTTCATCCTGGATGAAAAAATGCGGCCGGCGCCCGCGCGCAGCCAGGGCCACCTCTGCCTGAAGCGCGGCTGGTCCTCCATGTTCCGCGCTTATATCAACAAGGACGATCTCTACCGGGAAAAATTCAACGGCGAAGCCTATATCTCCGGCGACCTGGCTTACCAGGACCAGGACGGCTATTTCTGGTATGTCAGCCGCTCGGACGATGTCATCAACACCGCCGGGCATTTGGTCGGGCCGTTCGAGGTGGAAAGCGCCCTGCTGGAGATCGAGGAAATTGTGGACGTGGCCGTGATCGGTGTACCGGACCCCATCCTGCACGAAAAGATCATTGCCTTCATCTGCCTGCGCAAGGACAGCCAATGGTCGCGCGCGCTGGAACTGAAATGCCGGGTCAATATTTCCAACAAAGTGTCCACCACCGCCACCCCGCAGGAATATCACATCGTCGATAAGATTCCCAAGAACAATAGCGGCAAGATCCTGCGCCGCGTATTGA
>CAZDUN010000168.1:4992-5651 GCA_964508615.1 uncultured Pelolinea sp.
GAGGAATGATGCACGTTTACGACCAAATGAATGCGGTTTTTCGCGTAGTCTTTGCTGACGACGCCATCCAGGTAACTCCTGAGACCACCGCGGATGATATCGAAGGTTGGGATTCGCTCTCGCACGTTAACCTGATCATCGCGGTGGAGCTCAAATTCGGCATTGAATTCACCCAGAAAGAGATCCGTTCCTTCGATAACGTCGGCCAGATGGCAGCCTGCGTCCAGTCCAAAATCGGAAATTAACTATTGGATTTTTCTAAGGTTTGATGGCGTCTTCCGCCGAATAATACGTCACGGAGGGCTGGCCGAATATCAGCACGTCGGTGATCTGGTACTGGTCGATGAAGTCCTGCAAAGATTTGGCTCTGTTCTTCTCGAAGCGCAGATCGATGATGTAGGTATCGCGGAAATGGGAAGCAATGTATAGCTGGATGGTGCGTGAATAGGAAGAAGTGATCATCAGCAGGTTGCGCTGCGATCCATTCTCGAAGTGATACTGGATCTGCACTTTTTGAGTGCCGTAAAAACCCCGGTAATGGTTTTCAAATTTATCACTTTGGTTATACGTGCCGTCGATATATCTGTCCCGTCCGCCATAATCGATCAGCACGCCATCCACATAAGTATCGTATTCAAGTCCCTCAATACCGGCATATT
>CAZDUN010000169.1:0-5629 GCA_964508615.1 uncultured Pelolinea sp.
TTGTTCCAATAATTGACTCATGATCATCGGCAGCATTTCAGAACGATTCTGGGCGATACGTAGCGCGGCGGAAACATCAGCGATGATCGTTAATTCCCTTTCCCGTTGTTCACGTTCAGTGATATCTTCCTTGATTGCGATAAAATGCAGAATATTGCCGCTATCATCCAAAAGCGGGGTGATGGTCATTTCCTCGGTGTATAAAGAGCCGTTTTTCTTGCGGTTGATCAATACGCCTTTCCAGATTTTCCCTTTTTGAATCGTCTCCCACATTGATGAATAGAAAGAATTATCCTGCCAACCCGATTTCACCAAGGCAGAGGGGTTATGGCCGATGGCATCCTGCAGCGTGTAACCGGTCAGTTGCGTAAAGGCCGGATTGGCCCATTCGATCAAACCGTCCGGCGTCGTGATGACAATGGCATTGGCGGTTGACTCCAGCGCTTTGGATTGCAGCCGAATGGAGGCTTCGGCATTGATGCGATCAGTGATATCTCGAATATATGCGCCCACGCCGGTGGTTTCGCCCAGGCGGACCGGAAATTTGCGCGTTTCATAAAACCGGTTATTTACAATTTCCTGGCTGATGAGCAGGTGGTTTTCTTCCAAAGCTCTTTGGTCTGTCTGCCGGCAGCCCTGCGCTCCTTCTGCGGGCATCAGGTCGAAATCGGTTTTACCCAGGATTTCTTCTTCAGATTTTCTGAAATAGTCCAGGGCGGTTTGATTGGCCATGATGTGCCTGAATTCGGCATCTTTCAGGATCACAATATCCTCAGTGGCATCGATCAAGCTGCGCAATTTGGCCTCATTCTCGCGCAGGGCGGTGATGGCGCGGTTGCGCTCAACCGATTTCCAGACCGATTCCATCAGTAAAGATAATTGTAAGGAATCGCTTTCATCATAATCGCTGCCTTTATTGGCAACGCCCACTGTTGCAACGATACGGCCATCACTGAGGATGGGCGTGGTAAGGAATCTTTGTAGATGCGCATGACCCTCAGGGTACACTTTTTTCAGGGGGTTGGGCTGTTCGAAATCATTGAGGATGATCGCCTTTCTTTGGCGGACTGCCTCGCCCCAGACGCCTGTTTTTTCGAGCTGGTAAATATTTTGCGGATCGGTTATCGAACATTCTTTCATGACCCCTTTTGACCAAGTATTCAGTGTAAATTCCTTTTTATCTTCATCATAAAAAAAGATATACCCCAACTTGCTGCGGGTCAACCTTAGTGCTTCATCCAGAGCATAGTCTAAAAAGTCTTGACTATTTTTCGCCGGGTATTGCAGAATGCTGACCAGGCTGCGCATACGCTCCAGGGCACGATTTTGCTGGTCTTCGGCCTGTCTTTGCCTGGTGATATCCTCAATCGTGGTTTGAACGGAAATGACCTGCTTATTCGAGTCAAACACGAAAAAATCAAACGACCTGAATACTTTTGTCTGTCCGTTCTTTGTGCGGTATCTACGATCATTCCCTTCGATGTAAGATTGACCGCTTCGCAGCTTTTGTTGAAAAGACTTTTTAGCCAAGGCTTGTTCTTCTTCGACCATAAAAGAAAAGATTTCCTTGCCGATCACCGCTTCTTTTTTATATTCAAGCACATCACACCAACGCTGGTTCACGTCGGTGATGATGCCGCGTGGGGAAAGAATGTGATAAGGCACGGGGGCGTTCAGATACAACCACTTGAATTTGTCTTCGGACTCCGATAACGCTTTTTCAGCCGCTTTTCTCTCTGAAATATCATTGATCGTAGAGATCAAATAGCGATTACCCTTTATGGTTAGAAAATCGGTTGAAAAGAGCCCGGTTAATATTTCGCCGTTCTTCTTCTTGAATTCATACTCGCGGCCGATGACCTTTTTGCCTGCTTGCAGATCCCGGATCACCTCATCCCGGTCCTGCGGATCGGCCCAAAGATTTAGATTTAGAGAGCTGCTACGCAGCGCTTCATCACGAGTGTAGCCGGTCATGGCTGTAAAGGCATCGTTCACATCCAGGAAACGCCCCTTGTCGTGAGTGGTAATGGTAATGGCGTAAGGGGATAACTTAAAGGCAAGCGTGAATTTATCCTCACTGTCACGCAGGGCATCCGCCAATTGCTGGTTGCCGGTTATATCCGTGATGGAACCTGATATATAGCCGCCATCACTATGCAGCTTTAAAGAGACCAGGCAGTGATGTTTTTTCTTGCCTTTTCCCGGCAGATCCAAGTTCAGGTTCCGAATGATTTTTTCTTTTTGGATCCGCTCATATAGTGCATCGCTTATACCCAGGTCTGCAAAAAAATCTTCGTGAGTTAGCTTTTGCACTTCATCGAATGTGTATTCAAATAATTCGCAAAATGCCTGGTTGACTTCCAGGTAATGATTGCCGTGCATGACTATCCGGAACATCGGTGTGGACGCGTGCTCGAAAAGGTCGCGATATTTCTCCTGGCTCTCGCTCAACAGTTTGTTCGTGTTGTATTTATTAATTGCCTGGTGAACGCAATGCAGCACACGTTGGATATCATATGGCTTTTCAAAATATGAAAAAGCGCCGAGGTTCAGGGTTTCAATCGCGGTTTCTTGAGAAGCGAAGGCCGTTACGATGATGCATTCCGTATCAGGTGATATCTTTTTGATCTGCTTTAAAATATTCAGACCGGTTACGTCTGGAAGGTTTAAATCCAGGAGCGCAACCATGATACTCTGGTTTTTTAAGATTTCCAGGGCTGCGCGACCGTTCACAGCCGAAAAGACGGCCGAGCCATCAGAAATCAGGATTTCGGTAAGGGATTGAATCAGGGCAGGATCATCATCGACGATGAGAATATTATTGGAATTGGTCATCTTGCTATCTGTATTAAATATATATAAAAGATTATATAGTAAAACATAAAGGATGAATTCATTCTCCTCGAAAACCGTCAAGAAAAGGTAAATTTGATAATTCCTAGATGCTGGTCGTTGTCAAGGGGAAAATAATCGGATGTGTCAGGTTTTTGTTATTTAATTCGTAAAACTTAAGGGAAATGAGCTGCCGATAGATGTCTTTATCGAAATTCTACAAACAAATCTACTGAAAACGGCGCCGCTTCAACTCGATCATCAGGCGGTCCTGGCTTTGGCGCAGCCGATTGATCATCTCCGCTATGAGCGCGATCAGGAAGATCAGCATGCCAAAAATGATAAAGCCCAATCCGATAAAGCCGGCTGATTTATAAGGGGTGAATGAACCATTGATCAGGTAAAAGACAAACAGGAAAATTTCAAAAGCCAGGCCGATCAGGAAGAATATCGTCCCCAGCGTTCCAAACACGCGCAAAGGCCGGTAGTCCAGCAGCACGCGTAGGATGATCTTGCTGGTTTTGGAAGCGTAGTTGGAAATCGAGCCGGCCACGCGCGATTTACGGTCGGGGTAGTAGCGGATGGCGATGGGCATTTCGATCACGCGCAGCCCCTGGTAAACCAGCGATAAGATGCTCTCGTGGGTGTAGGTGAACTTCTCAAAGACATTCAGCCGCAGCAGCGCTTCGCGGTTATACGCGCGGAAGCCGCAGGAGACATCCTGGAATTTCTGGCCGCTAATCGAGCTGACCAGCGCGGCGACCATCCGATTGCCGTGATATTTAATAATCGGCATGTATTGCGGCCGGCCCCGGGTGAAGCGGTTGCCCACCAGCATATCAGCGCGATTATCCAACAAGGGTTGGATGAGCATGGGAATCTCGGCCGGATCGAACTGGCCGTCGGCGTCGATACCGACCAAAAGATCATATTCATGATCCCAGGCGTATTGCACAGCGGACTGAAAGGCCATGCCCACGCCCTGATTGCGGTTATGGCTGACCACCTGCGCGCCGGCGGTACGGGCGGCCTGCGCAGTTTGATCGGTGCTGCCATCGTCCACGACCAGGCAATCGACCTGGCTGATGCCCGTAATGGCAAGGGGTATCTGGCCGATCACCTCTGCGATGTGCTTTTCTTCATTGAGCGCTGGAACATACACCAGCAATTTTTTACCAGTTTTCATGCCTTTAGCGATCCGTTCTCATTCTAATCAAGTTTCATTATCCTACAAGTCGATCAACCTTTGCAATAAAAGTTATTCAACCCGAAAGACATTCAATCGCATACAAACCGATCTTCTGGTTGATGCTTTCAAAAACCATATGCCAGTTGTCAGGCGGCACAGCCAGGTATTCCGGTACGCCGTACAACTCCGGCACCATGAAATCCCGATCGATGATGATGAAGCCTTCGTCAATTTCTTCGGCGCGCAGGTAGAGATCGCCGGTGTTGATGTATTTAAACGTACCATGCCAGATCAGCCCCCCGAACGGATTGCGGATATACATGGGCAGGACGCGTTCGAAGGCGCGCTTGTTGTCCCGGTCGATCCAGATCACGGCTTGCGGATCATCATTGGCGGCCAGATACTCACGCAATTCCAGGTAATGCTCCTTGCCGTTGCGGATGAAATCGGGATCGGTTTGAATGACCGCGATGCCGCGTGCGGTTACGATCAGCAGCACGATTGTCATCAGAGAAGGCACGAGGATTTTTTGTATGCCTTTCTGTTTGACGATCCGGGAGCTTAGCCAGGTAAAAAAACGATCCAGGAAAGCCGAGCCGATGATCAGCAGGGGCGGGAGAATCGGCACCCAATAGCGGAACTTGTGCAAGCGCAGCAGCACGATACCCTGCCAATTGAAAATAACCGGCAGCAGCCCGGCAGCGGTAAAGAGCACGTAGATCAGCAGCACCCAACCGAGCAGGAAGATATGGCTTTTTTCTTTATGAAAAACGCCCCGCAGACTGTTCAAAAGACCCAGGCCAATAACCCCCAGGATACCTTGACCGCCAGCCTTGATGATCAATAAGGACAGGTAGTTTACGATGCGGAAAACATCTTTCTGGATCTCGCCGGTGGTTTCGCGCGGGCTGGCAGCCAGAAAACGAATAAGCGGATTGCCGTAGTAGATGATGCCAATGGCAATTTCAAGCCCATACATGGCCAACATACTCAACGTAACCGGCAGCAGCTTGCGCAAAGGAATCTCCAACATCCAAAAAACCAGGGGGATGAGCAGGAACAGGATGGCAAGATATTCCTTGACCAAGTAAGACCAACCGAACAGGAGCCCGGCGAGGATCAAAACCAGGCGGCTATGCCTGGAATCGTAATTCCTTTTTATATCCTTATTCCCGAAATATGAAAAAAGGAGCGCGAAAGCTGCTGTTGCGCAGGCTGTGGCCGGCACGTCCGGCAGCAGGTGGCCGGCATCTAACACCAAATTGGGGAAGAAAATCGTCCATAGGCCTGCGAAAAATCCAACCCGGCGTGAAAAAAGAGCTTTTCCGATCAGGTAAATGCTGACTGCCAGCACTGTATAACTGATCAAGGGAAACGTGTAATAAGCCGCTTCGGAGCTGCCAAAGATGCGGTAGAGCACTGCCACCGGCAGTTCCAGGCCGATGCGCATGCTGCCGATATTGGGGTTCGAAGGCAGGCGTGGAAAACGGATGGCCGTGAAGTAGTATTCCATCTGATCGCTGAGTATGGGGGGATTCAGGAAATAAAACTGGACGCCGAGCGCCAGCAATATCAGCAGCAAAATGATGAAGAGGTCGGATTGGAGCA
>CAZDUN010000170.1:0-5624 GCA_964508615.1 uncultured Pelolinea sp.
AGTTGATCGTGTTCGGCGCGCGCGTGTTCCTGGTGGACGGCACCTATGACGACGCATTTGAACTTTCCCTGAAGGCGGCAGATGAATTCGGCTGGTATTCACGCAATACCGGCTTCAACCCGTTCACCGCGGAAGGCAAAAAAACCGCGGCATATGAAATTTGGGAACAGGTCATTTACCAGGGCAACCTGAAGAAACCTTTGAACGTGATCGTGCCGGTGGGCGACGGCAACATCATCGCCGGTATCCATAAAGGCTTCAAGGATTTGGTGGAACTGGGCTGGCTGGAGCACATGCCGCGCATCTTCGGCATCCAGCCGGAAGGCTCGGCGGCAGTGGCCAACGCATTCAAAGCCGGCACAGAAGAGATCATCCCGGTGAAAGCCGATACGATTGCCGACAGCGTCTCGGTGGACCACCCGCACGACGGGCTGCGCGCGCTGCGGGCGGCCACGCAAACCGGCGGGCGCTACCTGACCATCAAAGACCAGGACATCCTGAAAGCGATTGCCAGGCTGGGCCGCGAAGGCATCTTCATCGAGCCGGCTGCCGCCAGCGCCTACGCGGGCCTGGAGGCAGCGGTCAAACAGGGATTGTTCGACGCCAGCGACCCGGTGCTGGTGATGTTGACCGGCAGCGGGCTGAAGGACATCAAAGCCGCCATCCAGGCGGTACAGCCGGCGCCGATCGTCGAACCTTCGCTGGAAGCGCTCAAGAAAATACTTTGATAGTTTCGCAGTTTCAGATACAATATCAATATGTCAGACAATCTTGCCAGACAAAAGCCCGTGGTTAGCGTGGTGGCTCCGGTCTTTAATGAGATCGGCTGCGTGGAAGAATTCTACGACCAGGTAAAAGCGGTGATGAGCGGCTTGAAGGCTGCCTGGGAGCTGGTGCTGGTGGATGATGGTTCCACCGACGGCTCAACGGAAATCATCCGGTCATTGGCGAAGAAGGATGCGCATGTGCAACCGGTGATCTTCGCGCGCAATTTCGGACACCAGATCGCCGTTACAGCCGGGCTGGATTACGCGCGCGGCGACGCGGTGGTAGTGATCGACGCCGACCTGCAGGATCCCCCGGAAGTGATGCTGGATCTCATCAAGAAGTGGAAAGAGGGCTACGAAGTGGTGTACGCCGTGCGGCGCAAACGCGAAGGCGAATCGTGGTTCAAACTACTCACCGCTTCGGCTTTCTACCGGTTGATCTACCGCATCACCGACGTGAAGATCCCGCTGGACACCGGCGATTTCCGCCTGCTGGACCGCAAGGTGGTGGACGTGATGGGGCGCATGCGCGAGCGGCACCGTTTTCTGCGCGGCATGGCTGCCTGGGTGGGATTCCGCCAGGTGGGCGTGGAATACGACCGCAAGGAGCGCTTTGCTGGAAAGACCAAGTATCCGCTCAGCAAGATGCTGAAACTGGCCTTGAACGCCATCACCAGCTTCTCCTACTTCCCGCTGCAAGTGGCCACCTATATGGGCTTCATATGCGCGGCGATCAGCATCGTGGCCATCCCGGTGGTGATCGCGCTGCGGCTTTCGCACCAGGCAGCGCTGCTGGGGCAGGCCACCACATTGATCACGGTGCTGTTCCTGGGAGGCGTGCAGTTGATCACGCTGGGCATCCTGGGAGAGTACATCGGCAGGATTTATGACGAAGTGAAAGGACGCCCGTTGTATATTGTCAGCCAGGCGCCTGAACATAAAAAATAAACTATCAGGAGTATTTTCTAATGGCAAAAATCGATTTAACTATTTATCCCGAGCGACTGGAAAACACGATCAAGCGCGCGCGGGAGCGCAACATCATCATCCCGACCTTCGCGCAGATGAAAGATCCGAACTTGATACCGGCCAAGATCAAGGACGAGTTGAAGTCGATCGGTTTATGGGAGTTGAATCCGCGCAACCTGTTCCGCATCACCTGGAAGAATGAACCCAAGGAAAAGGGCGGCCAATTCAACGGCATCAATTACATGGAATTACCCAAAAGCCTGACCGGCGTGGACGCGCGCATCATTGTGCTGGTGGGCAAATGGTTCCCGACCGGCGCGCATAAAGTGGGCGCATCCTTCGGCTGCCTGGTGCCGCGCCTGGTAACCGGACAGTTCGACCCGGTCACGCAGAAAGCGGTATGGCCTTCGACCGGCAACTACTGCCGCGGCGGGGCGTATGACTCCAACCTGCTGGCCTGCGAATCGATCGCCATCCTGCCGGAAGGCATGAGCAAGGAACGCTTCGACTGGCTGAAGACCGTGGCGGGCGAGATCATCGCCACCCCCGGCAGCGAATCGAACGTTAAAGAAATCTTTGATAAATGCTGGGAATTGCGCGCCAGCGGCGAAGACCTGATGATCTTCAACCAATTCGAGGAATTCGGCAACTACCTGTGGCATTACGAGATCACCGGGCATGCCATGGAGGAAGTGCTGAAAAAGGAATTGGGAGCCAAGGGGAATTACCGCGGCGTGATCCTGACTACCGGCTCGGCCGGCACGATCGCCTGCGGCGATTACATGAAGCAAGTCTTCCCCGGCAGCCTGGTGGGCGGCTCGGAAGCGCTGCAATGCCCAACGCTGCTGGAAAATGGCTTCGGCGCGCACCGCATCGAGGGCATCGGCGACAAACACGTGCCGTGGATCCACAACATCAAGAACACCGACCTGATCACCGCCATCGACGACAACGCGGTGGTGAATATTTCAAGATTGTTCAATGAGAAAACCGGGCGCGATTACCTTGCCAAGAAAGGCGTACCGCAGGAGATCGTCTCCAACCTGGACCTGCTGGGCTTCTCCGGCATCGCCAACATGCTCTCAGCCATCAAGATGGCCAAGTATTACGAGATGGACGAAGATGACGTGGTGCTGACCGTGTTGACGGATTCCATGCAACTTTACCAGAGCCGCCTCAAGGAGATGCACGAAGAATTCGGCCAGTACAGCGAGCTGGACGCGGCCGCGGATTTCGCGCATTACCTGATGGGCCAGAGCACCGACAACCTGCTGGATTTGACCTACCAGGACAAGCGGCGCGTGCACAACCTAAAATATTACACCTGGGTCGAACAGCAGGGCAAGACCTACGAAGAGATCCAGGATCAATGGTACGACCCGGACTATTGGACCGGTTTCCAATCGCAGGTGGAAGAGATCGACAACCTGATCGATGAGTTCAATGGCAAGGTCGGCCTGTTATAAGATAAATTGAAATGCCCGATACCGGCCAGGCCTGTGGAAGTGAAAGCCTGCCGCCACCTTCAGCCTTGATGCTCGTGGCGGTCATGCCGTCGCCCCGCGACCTGGAAATCGCACGCGTGCTTGGCTGGTATCGCATTCCATTCCGTTTCGCCCCCAAGATCGTCCAGGTGGATTACCTGGCATTCTACCAACCCTCCAGTTTCGGCAGGCAGTATGCCAACCAGATCGAGTTTTTCAGCGAAGTGCGCGGCATCGAACTGACCACGCGGCGCGAAATCCTGCGCGACGAACCCGATCACCCGCGCGCCGCGGAGGAATACTACAAGATGCAACTGGGCGCGCTGGAGCAGCTGCGCAACCCGATCAGGGCGGATAAATGGAAGCGGATCACCTTTCTTTATACGACCGGCGCGCTATTCGCCCAGGCAGGCATCATCAATGACCTGGTAGTCAAATCCGAAGAGCGCAAGCTGTTATGGCACTCGCTGCGCGAGAAAGCAGCCGCTTCGGAGCTTTACGCGGGCGTGGATTTTCCGGCAATGGAAATACCGCCCGAGGTGCTGATAATGCTGGGCGGCATGCAGGGCATCGAAGACCAGCAAGACTGGTATCGTGCAATATAATTATTTCAATTCAGTATAAAAAGCGAACTGGAGGTGCAGCATGGTAACCCTGATCAAATCGGGGAAAATCATCACCGCTTCAGAAACGTTCAAGGCGGATATCCTGATCGAAGGCGAGAAAATCGCGGCAATCGCGGCAGACATCCCGGCGGGCGAGGGCATGCAGGTCATCGACGCGGCCGGCAAGCTGGTCATGCCGGGCGGCGTGGACGCCCACACCCATTTCGACCTGCCCATGTTCGGCACGGTCTCTTCGGATGACCATTACAGCGGACACAAAGCGGCCGCGTTCGGCGGGACGACCACAGCCATCGATTTCATCTCGCAGGATTTCGAACATCTGCCGGAGTGCGTGGAAGCCTGGCACAAGAAAGCGGATGAAAAAGCCGCGATCGATTTCAGTTTTCACATCAACATCACCAAATTCAACGCTGACATTGCCAGGGAGATCCCGGCTTTGAAAAATGAAGGCATCAGCACCCTGAAAGTCTTCACGGCTTACAACAACCGCCTGCGTCTGGATGACGGGGGCATTTTCAAAGTACTGCGCATAGCCAGAGATAACGGCATGCTGGTGATGATGCACGCCGAGAACGGCGACGTGATCGACGTGCTGGTCGAGGAGGCGCTGGCCGCCGGGCACACGACCCCCGAATGGCACGCCTTAACCCGGCCAGCCTGGGGCGAGGTCGAAGCGGCTTTCCGCGTCATTTCGCTGGCGGCGCAAGCTGAAGCGCCGGTTTACATTGTGCACATGAACGCCAAAGGGGAGGCCGATCACCTGCGCTGGGCGCGGCAGCAGGGGCTGCCGGTGATGGGCGAGACCTGCCCGCAATATCTATTCTTCACTATCGACGATTTACGCCGACCGGATGGGGCCAAGTGGATCTGCTCGCCGCCCGTGCGCAGCGAAGAGGACAAGGCCGGCATTTGGAAAGCGGTGGAGGACGGCACGATCCAGGTGATGGCGACTGATCACTGCCCGTTCTATTACGATGGCACGCGGCCGATCACCTATGAAGGGCAGCCGATCGCCATCCCCGGCAAAGAGCTGGGCAAGGACGACTTCACCAAGATCCCCAACGGGCTGCCGGGAGTAGGCGACCGCCTGATGGTGCTGTGGACGAAAGGCGTGGTGAGCGGGCGCATAACGCCCAACCGCTTCGTGGAAATGACCAGCACCAACCCGGCCAAGATCTTCGGCATGTACCCGAAAAAAGGTACGCTGCTGCCGGGTTCGGACGCGGATATCGCCATTTGGGACGCGGAAAAGGAAATCACCTACGGCACGGCATACGCGCAGCACCGCACGGATTACAACCTGTATGAAGGTTGGAAGTTGAAGGGCGTGGTGGAGAAAGTATTGCTGCGCGGCAAGCTGATTGTGGACGGTCCCAATTGGCTGGGTCAGCGCGCGGGAGGTAAATTCATCAAGCGCCGCGAGGTAACCGTAATATAGGAACATGCTGATCGCTTTTGTGCTTATCATTCTGCTGTTATCCACAGCAGCCGCGTTTGTGATGAAAATACGCGGGGTAAGACGGTCGCTGGTGTGGCTGGCGCTGGCCGCGGCAAGTCTGTTGATATGGCTGGTGATCCTGTTCATTCCGCAGGGAATGGGAGCTACCCTGAATTGGGATGACTGGTTCTTTTCCAGCGGTTCGCACATCAGCCTGCATTTCCACATCGATTCTTCCAATTGGGGAATCATGCTGGCTTTATTATGCGCGCACAGCGCTTTTCTGTTCACCAGCGGCGCGAAACAGGATTTCAACCGGGATAATATTTACTCGATTGCC
>CAZDUN010000171.1:0-220 GCA_964508615.1 uncultured Pelolinea sp.
CCCTACCCTTTCCAGGTCGTAATGGCGCTGGTCGAAAAGCTGTTGTTCCAGGAATTCACGCGCGTTATCGAGCGTGGCTGGGTCACCAGGCCGCATTTTGCGGAAGAACTCCAACAGGGCTGCTTCAGCGATCGTACGCCCATCGGAAAGATCCCATTCCGTTACATGGCGTTTGTTATTGCAATTTAAAAAAATAACAGGGACATTGGCTATACCATTA
>CAZDUN010000171.1:230-2720 GCA_964508615.1 uncultured Pelolinea sp.
GTACAATCGATCAGCGTCCTTGTCGATATCCTTGAAGAAGTTGATCAATTCCTCATCCGAGCCAGTTTTGAGCGGCGAATCACCCAAACCATCCTCAACCGCGCACAGGGCGCGCAGGAAGATGGTGATCGGTACAGAACGCTTGCGGTTGAATTTTAGGATCAGGTAATCATTCTTGCGGGTTTCGAATTCCATCCAGGCGCCGCGGTCCGGGATCAACTTGGCCGTGGCCAATTTACGGCCGGTGGCGCGGTTGATGGGTGCATCGAAATAAACGCCGGGAGAACGGATCAATTGAGAGACCACCACGCGCTCGGTACCGTTGATAATAAATGTACCTTTGTCGGTCATCTCGGGAAAATCGCCCAGGAAGATATCCTGTTTGATCGGTTCGGGAACTTCAGGCCCGGCAAGCAGTACAGACACATACAAAGGCGAAGCGTAGGTCAGGTCACGCTCCAGACATTCTTCGATGGAATTTTTGGGTTCATCGAACCAGAATTTCAAATCGAAATCTTTCACCTCGGACGAGGTGCTGGGAAAGAAAAGCTTGATCCCTTTGTTGTAAGATTCGATGGGAGAGATCTCAGTAAACAAATCGGCCAGGCCGGTTGTTTTTAGTCTTTGAAAGGATTCTTTTTGTACTTCAATCAGATTCGGGATGTCGAGGATTGAATGAATGCGCGCGTAAGATTTCACCGGCAAGACAGAGTTCATTTAGGTCTCCTGCTCCACTTTTTTAATAATATAATCAGCCGCACTTTTGGCAAACAGATATTGTAACAATTATGCACTGTTTGGTCAAGGTATATTCAATTATTGAAATATGGTTTGAAATGGATAATATCCACCCCTTCTCTTATAATTAGCGCCAGGCACTGTAATGGATTTTACCAGCTTTTACACTCGCAACGAGGTATAGACATGCAATTTAATTTGGATAAGCCTATCCGTTCGCTTTTAGAGAAAATCACTTTCAGAGACATTCTTATTTTCCTCATTCTTCTGCTAACCATCATCACGCGAATCTATAATCTCGACGCGCGGGTAATGAGCCACGATGAGGTCAACCACGTGGTTCCTTCGTTCGATCTATATTCCGGGCGAGGCTACCAACATGACCCGATTACGCACGGTCCGCTGCAATTCCATTTGGTGGCGCTATCCTATTTTCTATTTGGGGATAACGATTTCTCCTCACGCCTGCCGCACGCGCTGTTCAGTATCGCCACGGTGGCTTTCGTCCTGATCTACTACAAGCGATATTTAGGCAAATACGGATCGCTGGCGGCTGGTTTGTTTTTCGCTATTTCCCCATTTATGATGTTTTACGGCCGATACGCGCGCAACGAGGCTTTCTGCACCTTGTTCAGCGTTATGAACCTCTATTTCGTTTTACGCTACCTGGAAGAAAAACGTCCTATGCATTTGGCCGGAATTGTGATCACAATGGCCCTGAATTTCACTGCCAAGGAGACAGCTTACATTTTCACAGCATTAGAGTTGATCTTCCTGCTGGTTTTGGCACTGAAAGATATTTTCAAGATGCAGTGGCCTGACGCAAAAACTCGCCGGGAAACACTGCTGTTCCACCTGGCAGTCCTCGCGGTGATTGGGTTGGCGCTGGGCGGGTCTGTTTATTTATTAAGGAATGTCAACGATGCCGTTGCGAATGGCCAGATCATCCAACCGGTGCTGGCGGATATCGAGAACGCCAGCATTGTGGGCACATTCGTGCGCTTGTATCCAATCCTCGAAGCTCTGCTGCCGAGTTTCCTAATATTATTCGCCTCCGCTGCTTTCGTACTGGTGGTGCGCGAGAAACTGAACTGGCACATGCTCTCCGCCAATTCCAGGGCGTTCAACCTGCTCATCCTGACCGGCACGCTAGTGCTGCCCCTGCTGGCGCCTTTTCCAGTGGCTTTCACAGGAATTTCCTCGGTTGCCTACACGCAATCACTATCCATCCTAACCGATTACCTGTATCTCACCTATTTGCTTTGCCTGGCCTTCCTTGTCGGCTTGATCTGGCAGCCGCGTGAATGGTGGAAGTATGGGGCGGTATTATTCGGGATATACATCCTTTTATACACCACATTCTTTACGAATTACGCCGGCATCGTCACCGGCATGATCGGTTCGCTCGGCCACTGGCTTTCGCAGCAAACGGTTGAACGGGGCGGCCAACCGCTTTATTACTTTGTCTTGATCCAGATCCCGATTTACGAATTCCTGGGGGCAATCGGCACAATGGCAGCATTCATCATCGGACTCAAGCGCAAATCTTTTTGGTCGAGCAACCCTTCCGATGAAACCAAGGACGCACTCTCTAGCTACCTGCCCATTCCGGCCATTTTCATTTATTGGTCGATTCTGTCATTGATCGCCTATTCATTCGCAGGCGAGAAAATGCCCTGGTTGACCGTGCACATTGCTTTCTCTATGCTGCTGTGCGCGGGCTGGGTGGTACAGCAAATCTTTGACAGTATC
>CAZDUN010000171.1:2730-5620 GCA_964508615.1 uncultured Pelolinea sp.
AACCAACACACAAGACCGCAGCTTTTATTCTGACGGCTGTGTTTGTATTGCTGATCATGCTGCTGCTGGTCAACGCCCTGGGAGCGCACGCGCCTTTCCAGGATAAGACCCAGCAGCACCTGAGCGACACCAACCATTTCCTGATGTTGGCGGGGTTGACCGTGTTGGTCAGTTATTTTCTTTTTAAAGGAAAAATGCAGATCAGCCGCCGCCAGATCGTGCTCAATATGCGCGTGGCATTGATCCTGATCCTTTCGGTGGTCACCTTCCGCAGCGCGTATCGGGCATCTTTTATTAATTACGATTATCCCTATGAATTCCTGGTTTACGCGCATGCCTCTGACGGCCCGAAGATCGTGCTGAAACAGATCGAGGAAATTTCCAGGCGGCTCACCGGCGGACTGGATATCAAGGTCGCTTACGACAACCACGGGTTATACCCGTATTGGTGGTATCTGCGCAACTACCCCAATAAAATCGTCTATCTGGAAAACCCCACCCGCGCGCTCGAGGAGGCTGACCTGATCATCGCGGGAGCAGACAAATATGACCAGATTGACGCGATCGTGCGCAACAATTATTACTCCTACAATTACATGCGCCTGTGGTGGCCCATGCAGGACTACTTCAACCTGACCTGGGAGCGCATCACCAATGCTGTATCCACACCGGAAAAACGGCAAGCGTTGATCGATATCTGGCTTAACCGCGACTATACGCTGTATGCCGAGGTGCATACCAATAACTTCCTGACACTCGATAACTGGCTGCCCAGCGAACAAATGCGCCTGTATATCAAGAAAGACATCGCCGCACAGATGTGGCAGTTGAACACGGATGCCTCCATTCAGCAAGTAGTGGAAGTCGATCCGTATGAAGCCCTGTCCGTTATTCATCAACCGGATTATTTCATTGGCATGGGCGGCTCGAATCCGGGCGAGTTGAGCGCCCCGCGCGGGATCGACATCGGTCCAGACGGCGATATATACGTAGCTGATTCGGGAAATAACCGTATCCAGAAGTTCTCACCGACAGGAGAATTCGTGGCATCCTTCGGCAGCTTCGCCAGCATCCTGGAAAGCGAAGCGCCCGGCGGCACCATGAGCCAACCCTGGGATGTGGCAGTCAGTGAAGATGGTTCTATTTTTGTAGCGGATACCTTCAATCATCGCATCCAGAAGTTGAGCGCAGATGGAAAATTTATCAAAATGTGGGGCATCTTCGCGCAAGGCAGCGACGCTGAAAGCATGTGGGGGCCAAGGGCAATTGAAATCGACCATAATGGGAATTTACTGGTCACGGATACCGGCAATAAACGCGTGCTGGTTTTCGACCAAAACTTGAATTTCATCACGCAATTCGGCGGAGCGGGATTTGAAGCAGGAGAATTCGATGAACCGGTTGGCATCGCCGTTAGCCCGGATGGGAAAGTAGTGGTGGCGGATACCTGGAATCGCAGGGTGCAAATCTTCCAGGTGGATGAGTCGGGCTTGAATTATACGCAAATTGGCGCTTTTGACGTGGAAGCCTGGTTCGGAGGTGGAATCGAAAACAAACCCTACATCACGGTCAGCCCGCAAAACACAATAATTATTTCCGACCCGGAAAGCGGCCGCCTGCTCGAATTCGCGCTGGATGGCACTTTCTTAGCCGGCTGGGAAGGTTTATCACTTTCGAGCGATACACACAGCCAGCCTTATGGGCTCGATTTCGATTCTGAAAATAACTTGTGGGTCAGCGACGCGACTTCGAATATGATCCTGAGATTCGATTTCAGCGTTGGTGAATCCGAATGATTCATAGACGACTTAGACAAGAAATTTATGAATTATTAATACCGGATATGCACCGTAGAATTAGGCGGATGATAAAATGTTAAAAAAACAAATGGACAATATATCATGATGCGATTTGATCGTTTCACGGAAAGGGCACAGGAAGCCGCTCAAAGGGCAGCCGAGATCATCCAGCGCTACGGGCATACCCAGATCGACACGGAACACATCCTGCTGGCATTGATCGAACAACCGCAGGGCGTGGTCCCGCAGATCCTGGAGATCATGGCCATCGATTCCAGTAATTTGGAGAACAAGCTGGATGAAGTATTAAAGAGCAGCCCGAAAGCCAATATCTTTGGCGGCGGTGCGGGACAGATTTTCATCACCCCGCGCGTCAAGCGCGTGATGGAAATTGCCAATGAAGAAGCCACCAAGCTGAACGATGAATTCATCTCCACCGAGCACCTCTTCCTGGCAATTTTAAGTGAGAAGAATACCCCCGCCTCCCGCATATTAATGGAGAGCGGCGTGGAGAGGAAGCGCATCCTGGAAGCCATCATGCAGCTGCGCGGCGGGCAGCGCGTCACCGACCGGAAAGCCGAATCGCGCTACCGCACGCTTGAGAAGTTCTCGCGCGATCTGACGCAGCTCGCGCACGATTCCAAACTCGACCCGGTGATCGGCCGGGACGATGAAATCCTGCGCGTGATCCAGATCCTGTCACGGCGCACGAAAAATAACCCGGTGCTGATCGGCGAAGCCGGCGTGGGCAAGACCGCCATTGTGGAAGGCCTGGCACAAAAAATATCCAACAACGACGTCCCGGAAATCCTGATGGGCAAGAAAGTTATTTCGCTGGACTTAAGCGCCATGATCGCAGGCTCGCGTTTCCGCGGCGATTTCGAAGAACGGCTTAAGAGCGCGATAGAGGAAGTGCAGCGTTCCGCGGGAGAGATCATCCTGTTCATCGATGAACTGCACACCGTGGTGGGCGCGGGCGCGGCTCAGGGAGCCATGGACGCGTCAAACATGTTGAAACCCGCCCTGGCGCGCGGCGAGCTGCAATGCATCGGCGCCACCACGCTGGATGAATACCAGAAATATATCGAAAA
>CAZDUN010000172.1:0-5594 GCA_964508615.1 uncultured Pelolinea sp.
TCCTGGATGAGAGCGCGGATCATTCACTCAAGGTAATCGCGTACGGCGTGCTGCGCACCGCGGCTGACCAGCCTTTGGCGCTGCGGCTGCGCGCGCTGTATGCGCAATTGAACGAAATCCTGGTTCTCCACCAACCCCAAAGCGGGGCAGTGGAGAACTTGTTCTTCCAGCGCAACGTGCGCACCGCCCTGGCGGTCGGCCAGGCGCGCGGCGTGCTGCTGTTGGCGTTGGCCCAGGCCGGCATATCTGTGGCGGAATACAACCCCATGGAGGTCAAGCAGGCCGTGGCCGGCTACGGCAAGGCCGATAAAGCCCAGATGCAGCAGATGGTCAAGCTGCTGCTGGGTTTGGATGAGATCCCGCGTCCGGATGACGCGGCTGACGCGCTGGCCATCGCCATCTGCCACATTCACAGCCGCCGCTTCAATGCCCTGCGGGATGGGGAAGCGCGATGACCGAACAGGTCAGCAGCAGCGCCAATTCAAAAATAAAAGCCCTGCGCAAGCTGCAGGATAAAAAAGGGCGCCAGGAGAGCGGCTGTTTTTACGTGGAAGGGCTCAAAATGGTAGGCGATGCGCTGCAGCTGGGAGCGGACGTGCGCCAGGTGATCTACAGCCCCGAATTGCTGGTTTCGGATTTTGGCGCGGACATACTGGCAATCGCTGAACAAAAGGGCATCGAGCGGATCAGCGTTACAGCCGAGGTGTTCGCTTCTTTCGCCATGAAGGCCGGCCCGCAGGGCGCGGCGGCCGTGGTCGCGCAGAACTGGATCGAGCTGGAAAATAGCGGCGCCGATCAGGGCTTATGGCTGGCGCTGGAGGATGTGCAGGACCCGGGCAACCTGGGTTCCGCACTGCGTTCATTGGACGCCGCCGGCGGCAGCGGACTGATCTTGCTGGATGATTCCACCGACACATATCATCCCACGGCGGTACGTGCCAGCATGGGCGCGATCTTCACCCAGAAACTGGTCAAAACCGGCACGCCGCAGCTTTCCGATTGGAAGAAACGCCATCAAGCGCACATCATCGGCACCTGGTGCGGCGAAGCCCAGGCTTACCGCAGTTATAATTATCCGCGGGATTGCATCCTGCTGATGGGCAGCGAGCAAAAAGGCCTGCAGGAGCAGCACCTGGCGCTGTGCGATGCGCTGGTGCACATCCCCATGCGCGGGCGCGTGGACTCGCTCAACCTGGCCTGCGCAGCATCGGTGGTGTTGTTCGAGATCTTCGAGCAGCGGAAGAAAGACAAAGGAAAATGATCGCATCCCTCAAAGGTGAAGTGCTGGAAAAAGGTGAGAACTATCTGGTGGTGCAGGTGGGCGGAATGGGGCTGCGCGTGTTCACCACGAGCGCGGTGGTTAACGGCTACGAAGTCGGCGAGCATGCCCAGTTGTTTACCTATCTGGTGGTGCGCGAGGATAACCTCAGCCTGTACGGGTTCGATGATCAGGAATCGCGCGGTTTGTTCCAGAACCTGATCACAGTCAACGGGGTCGGCCCGCGCCTGGCGCTGGCGGTGCTCTCCAGCCTGTCGGTGGATATGATCTACCAGGCGGTGCTGGGCGAACAGGCTGCCATTTTCGGGCAGGTGCCCGGCATCGGCTCAAAGACCGCCCAGAAGATCGTGCTGTACCTGCACGACAAGCTCAAGCCGCTGGAAGCGGCCGGCTTGATCAGCGCCGTACGCGACGTCAACCGCGAGCTGCTGGACGCGCTGGTGGGGCTGGGTTACAGCGTGATCGAAGCCCAAACCGCCATCCAGGCGCTGCCCAAGGACGCGCCGGATGACCTGGAGGAACGCCTGCGCCTGGCGCTCCGGTTCTTCACGCGCTGAAAAGGCCGGATTTAAACGTCTTTATGCTAAAATTGAACAGTTTGATGAAAAGGGATTGAAATAACTTGGCTAGTTTAACGCGCGAACTGGGTATCGATCTGGGCACCTCCTACACCGTCATTGTGGAGGGCGGCCAGGTATTGCTGCACGAACCCACCACCGTGGCGATCATGGTCGATGAATGGAAGATGATCGAGTGGGGCCAGGCTGCCAGGGATATGTTCGGGCGCGTGCCGGAAGATATCGATGTGATCAACCCGGTGCAGCACGGCGTGATTGCCGAGTATGAGATCACTGAAAACCTGCTGCGCTACCTGGTGCAGCGGATTTGCGGCCCGATGGTGCTGTTCCGTCCGCGCCTGATGCTGACCGTGCCCTGCAACATCACCAGCGTCGAAAGCCGCGCCGTGCACGAAGCTGGCATCGGCGCTGGCAGCCGCGAGGTTTACCTCATCCAGCAGCCGCTGGCAGCCGCCCTGGGCATTGATCTGCCCATCGCGCCGCCCTCCGGCAACATGGTCATCTGCCTGGGCGGCGGAACCAACCAGGCGGCCGTGCTGGCCATGAACGCCATCATCTCCTCCGAGCTGGAACGCACCGGCGGGCAGAAGATGGACGAAGACATCATCAACTACGTCCGCAAAAATTACGGCGTGATCCTCAGCAAAGCCAGCGCCGAGCTGGTCAAGATGCGCGTCGGCGCGGCCGTCAAGGAAGAGGAAGCGCTAACACTCGAGATCCAGGGGCAGGACCAGGTCAGCGGGCTGCCGCGTTCGGTTGCCATCAAGACTGAGGATATCGTGGAAGCCCTGCAGGACAGCCTGCAGGACATTGTTGACATGGTCAAACGCGTGCTGGAAAAAACGCCCCCCGAGCTGGTCTCCGACATCATGGACCGCGGCGTGGCGCTGTGCGGCGGCGGGACGCTGCTGCGCGGCATCGACCGCTACCTGACGCGCAAGCTGGGCATCCCGGCTTACCTGGTGGATAACCCCACCACCTGCACAGCCGAGGGCGCCGCCCGCGCGCTCACTATGCTGGATGACCTCAAGCGCTCGGTCAATCGATAGAATCCGAAAGTGTCACTCTGAGCGGATGCGAAGAGTCTCGCGAAGTGCAGCAAATACAGCAATCCCAGCCAAAGATAAACTCAGGATCCTTTTTCTCCTGCTTGCGAATCCGGCAGAACCGGACGATCGCGCGGCATCTCTTTGAGGAGGTAACATCAATCACAAATATATACAGATTCCCTGTTTGTCTTTGCGAGGACGGCGAAGCCGGCCGAAGCAATCTCAACCTTGGATACATGTTTGTAGGGCAGGTATTCATGCCTGCCGCATTCAACGATCTTACAACATTGTTATGTTTCTTCACTCCACGGGGGTGTACCTGCCGATTGAAAAGAAATAAGTCACACACGAATGTGTGACCTACAATCGGGTATCGTGTAGGGCAGGCATTCACCTGCACCCCGCAGGGGCGTGCCTGCCAAATCACCAGGCAAGGTTTAACTCGCAACCCACAGGCTAGATCAATAATTATTGAATTATTCTTTCTTAAGAAGGATTGTAGTCATTAGGTCGAGATTGCTTCGACCGCTGCCAAGGCATATATGCCGTTGTGAAAATCTGCGGTCTCGCAAAGACAGTTATTTTTGACTTTGTAGGGCAGGCATTCACCTGCACCCCGCAGGGGCATGCCTGCCACATTCAAAGAGCTTACAATATCGTCATGTTTCTGCACTCCACGGGGGTGTACCTGCCTAGAAAAAACCGTACGCTTCGACTGGCTCAGCGTACGGTTTATATCAAAGCAACCTGAAAGAAACTAACTTCTTCGGCGCCCGCCCATGAACAGCATCACGTAATACAGCAGAGTCGAAAGCGCCTGGATCGCGCCGGCTACGTAAGTCAGCGCCGCCGCGTCCAACACGCTGTTCACGCCCTGCATCTCACTGGCGTAGATGATGCCGCTGGTGGAAAGCATGGCCTTGGCGCGCTTGGAAGCGTCCACCTCGACCGGGATGGTCACCACCGCGAACACAGCCGTGGCCGCGAATAAGATCAAGCCGATTAAAGCCAGGTTTTGGCTGTTGAGAAAAAAGCCGATCATGAATATGATCGGTCCCAGCCAGCTGCCCAACTGCACGGAAGGGATCATCAACGCGCGCAGCTTGAGCGGGCCGTAGCCCTCGGCGTGCTGGATGGCATGCCCGGCTTCGTGCGCTGCCACGCCGGCTGCCGCCACGCTGGGCGTGGCGTACACCGCCTGGCTTAGATTTAAAACCCGTTTAGCCGGGTCGTAATGATCGCTCAGGTTGCCGCGCACCGGATTGATGGCCACATTCTGCAGCCCCTTGGCGTCCAGCACCGCGCGCGCCACTTCCGCGCCGGTCATGCCGTTGCTGGTGCGGACTTTTGAATATTTATTGAATGCCCCGCTCACCTTGGCCTGCGCGTACAAGCCCAGGATCAGCGCCGGCAAGCTGATCAAGATGTATAAACCATAACCACCGAAATACATTTCATGCTCCTTATGATACGAATATCTTTTTTATTATACGATTTTGCTGTCAGCAGGTTGTAATAGGTTTATAAATTTTGTATTAAAAACAAGGCGTCCCTGGGGAGACTCGAACTCCCGCTTCTGGCTCCGGAGGCCAGCGCTCTATCCACTGAGCTACAGGGACGCATCGGTTTAGATTTTACCACGCCATCAGGATTATCACTGTCATGCTGAGCGTAGCGATCGTTAAGCACTCCCTTGGGAGGGCATCCCGGCTTGCCGGCCGGGATTCTTCAACCCTGCGGGTTTCAGAATGACAATATAATGGTGGATTGAAAATCATCCTATATTCTTGTCATGCCGAGCGAAGTGAGGCATCCCGGCTTGCCGGCCGGGATTCTTCGCCAAAAGACGGTTCGGAATGGTGGTTGGATAAAGGCCATCTGTGTGTATTAAGCATAATAGGGGTTTTCCGTCTTTATCAGCGTGCATTTGTGGTTAAGATCGAGATTGCCACGCCCGCCTTCGGCGGTCTCGCAAAGACATAAAAATTGTCATGCCGAACGAAGTGATTGCGAAGCACTCCCTTGGGAGGGCATCCCGGCTTGCCGGCCGGGATTCTTCAACCCTGCGGGTTTCAGAATGACAATATAATGGTGGATTGAAAATCATCCTATATTCTTGTCATGCCGAGCGAAGTGAGGCATCCCGGCTTGCCGGCCGGGATTCTTCGCCAAAAGACGGTTCGGAATGGTGGTTGGATAAAGGCCATCTGTGTGTATTAAGCATAATAGGGGTTTTCCGTCTTTATCAGCGTGCATTTGTGGTTAAGATCGAGATTGCCACGCCCGCCTTCGGCGGTCTCGCAAAGACATAAAAATTGTCATGCCGAACGAAGTGATTGCGAAGCACTCCCTTGGGAGGGCATCCCGGCTTGCCGGCCGGGATTCTTCGCCAAAAGACGGTTAGAAATGACAGTAGGAAAAAAGCCGTCCGTGTGTATCAACCTTAAAAAGGGTTTATTGTTTATCTGTGTGAATCTGTGGTTAATAAAAGAGAAAGAAAAGGCTGAGATTGCTTCGCTTCGCTCGCAAATACAGTTCCGTATTGCTTAGATTGCGCGGCTCGGAATGCCAGTTCGATAAAAACCATCTATATGGATCAAACAGGAAAAGGGTTATCTATGTTCATCCGTGTGCATCTGTGGTTAAGATCGAGATTGCCACGCCCGCCTTCGGCGGTCTCGCAAAGAC
>CAZDUN010000173.1:0-5414 GCA_964508615.1 uncultured Pelolinea sp.
CGTGGCCGCCACCATCGGCGAGGCTTTATCGGTCACACCGCCAGTGGTTGGTACCAGCTTTCTAAGAGAAATCTCATGAAGGTAAGCAGCAATCAAGCCACCCGCAACACGGGTGGCTTTTTTTCAATCTTGCCAAAAATTCAAACGTCAATCGGCAACAGATAATTGGTGTTAAACCGCTGATCTTTATCCCATTTTCGTCCAGGAAAAATAGTAATTATTACTTGACTTATTGTAAAACATGTTGTACATTTACAACATGGACAGAAAAACCTTTAAAATCCTAAAAATCATAGTCAGTGCCTTTCTGGCGGTGCTTGTCTCCCTGGCGCTGCTGCGCGCGCAGTACGCCCTGGCAGTGCTCGCTGCGATCGCAGGGTTGTTGTTTCTAACCATCGCGCGCTCGAGCGGCGGGTTGATCGTGGACGAGCGCGAGCAAAGCGTGCGCGAAAAAGCCGCCCAGATGACCTATATTATCTTCGCCCCTACTTTAGGGCTGAGCGCGCTGGGTTTGTTGGTGCTGAGCCATGGTTCCAATTTCTTCCTGGAATCACTGGGCGTCATCCTGGCCTACCTGACCCTGTTCCTGATTACCCTTTATAGCTTATCGTCCTTTTTCATCGACAGAAAGTTTGGAGGCCATGGGCAGGAAGAATAACCTCAAGGTGCTGCGCGCTATGCACGACCTGACCCAGGAACAGTTAGCCGAATTGCTACGGGTCAGCCGCCAGACGGTAATCGCCATCGAGAATGATAAATACCTGCCCTCCCTGACATTGGCTTTCCGCATCGCGCGCTATTTTAACGTCAAAATCGAGGACATCTTTTTCTACACCGGAGATGAAAGTGAAACATAAAAACAAAAAAATTTCCCGAGTGCTGGGTTACCTCACCATGCTTGGCTTCAGTCTGTTTGTCATGTTATTCGTGGTTTCTTCCACCTGGATCGGCTACACCGTGAAAAGCATGTGCCTTACTGCCGTCGATTCCTATGGGGGCGACTGTGTGGAAGCCCTCTCCGCCCAGCTGCAGGACGAAAGCCTGGATAACGGTACGCGTAACAGCACCAGCTGGGCCTTGGGCGAGATCGGCGACCGGCGCGCCCTGCCGGTGCTGGAAAGCCTCTTCACTGGAGACGTTCCCACACGTGAATCCTGGGCAGGCGAACTCAGCCAGTACGAGTTGCGCAAAGCCATCAAGTTAATCAAAAGCAGGTTCAACCTGACCCATTGGGCCTGGCGCTTTAATCTGGACCTGGGCGACCCCGCCCTGGATGTGCCCGTTCAAGAAACCGTGGTTATCAGCGATCCGCAGGATGCTTATCACAGCCTGGCGCAAACCATCGCCAGGGAGGAAGGATTGCTGCTCACTGAAAATCTAACGCAGGCTATCGCTTACCGCCCGAAGTACATCCTATGGGTGGCCGCCCCGCAGAGCATCGACGAAGCTGTTTTGTGGAACAGCGGGGACATCTTCAAGAGCATGGACTATTACCCGGCCATGGGCATCATCAGCGGCGGTACGATCGAGAAAGCCGAGCAGTTATGGCGCAGCGGCCGGCTAGCTCACAACGGGGAAAACTTCCTGGGCTCGGACGTGGAGGTGGACCAGGGCGTGCTGGCGCCGATCATCGTGGACCTCAATCAGCCCGCCGGCGATCCCACCCCACTGACGCTGGATAGTCTGATCGAAACCCTGCAAAAATCCGATTATTTCTACTGGGTGCGGCACGTGTCCGCCACACGCTGGATGTGGGGCACCACTACCGAGAACTCCGGCGAGGATACCGACCTTACCGCTGCGGAGATCCCCGTGCTGAATCCGCTGGTGCTCGATACCCCCAGCTGCGGTTCATTCCAACCCTGGAAAGAGGATTCCATCGCCCTGGGTTTTATCAACCAAGGCGCCGCGGCCTATCTCGGCCACGTGCATACCGCCGTGGTGAGCAATTCGTTCATCATGCGCCAGGGGTTCATCGTACCCGGCATGTCAACCTGGCAAGAATTTCCGCTAGGTGCGCTGGCCCAACTGCGCAACCGCATGGAGGCGCGCGTTTCTTCAAGCACTCCGCTGTACTTCATGTTAGGCGACCCGCGCATGTATTTATCCGCCGAGCAGCCTTACACGGTCACGGCGGACGAAATCGAGGATGGCACCCGCCGTATCCGCGGCAGCACTGATTTCCGCGGCTACTTGACCGTCAAGGTTGTCAACGGCGCCAGCTACGATTTCACGCGCGTCACCGGCCTGACCGCCGCCAGCGAAAGCGATTTCTTCTTTAATAACGATCTGCAAACCCTCAACCTGGGCGGGGATAAGTACCTGGTCTTCTTCCAGGATGGGGAGGACTTCGAGATCATCCTGCAGAAGAAAACGCCCTGGTATTGGCCGCTGTGGGACGGCCTGGTGGACGCGCTGGATTACAACTGGGTCACCATGAATACCGTTTTCAATCCCTTCTCGCTGGTTTTCATGGCTGGATTGGTTTTTCTGATCGTGGTTAAAACTCGCCGCAAAAATCATACCAGCAAATCCTTAAAGGATTACCGCGCCTGTTTCGTGGCAGGCGTACTGCTGGCCATTTTGCATGTAATGTACGTACTGCTGCGCTCCGGGCGCTACACCGTCAGCGCGGACGCAGTTGGCTACACGCCCGCGCAGATCCTGCTGGGATTCGTTGGATCGTTCAGCGTGGTTTCCGCCGGACTGGTGCTGGCGCGCGACGCGCGCAAACCCATTGGGCGCCTCATCGGTTGGATGGCAGCCCTGCTGCCGCAGGTGGTGTTGACCGCTTTCAAAGCCTTCAGCGTCATCCTAACCGACCTGATGTTCATGACCCGGAACAGCGTGCGGCAACCCCTATGGAACTTCAATGTGGTTTGGCTGGCTCTGGCCGCGTTGCTGGTGGATGCGCTGCTGGTAGCCGCGGCCGATCGTTTGGCCAGACTCATCCATCCAAAAGTATAGAAAAGCTGCTCTGAGGGCAGGTGCTCAGTGTGCGGGTTTCTTTACCAGATACCCGGGATCAGGCGGTATTTAACTTTTTGCATGTATTCACGGTACCCAGCAAGTTCGGCGGCCAGCGTTTTTTCCTCATCCAGGATGCGCAGGATAATGACAGCAACCAAAAGCGGCGCGGGGATCGCGGCCACCCAGGAACCCAGCGCCAGGGGGGAGAGCAGGTACATCATGATCGTCCCGCTATACATGGGGTGGCGCACAACGGCATAGGGGCCTGTGCTGACCACTTTCTGCCCCTCGCTCACCTCCACCACGCGCGAGGTGTAGCTGTTCTCGCGGAAAACCAGGAAAATCAAGCCATAGCTCAGCAGCACGAGCAAATCAGCCGCGATCGAAACCGCGGGAGCCATTTGCGACCAACCGAAACGCTGGTCAAAACCCGGCAGGATGAAGACTAAAATGAACACCGGGTAGGAACTGGTGATGATCCATTTCTGCTGTTCCTTGCGCTCCTTGAACTTCATGCGCCGTTCCAGCAAGGCTGGATCGTTTATATACAGGTAAACGGTCATGGAAATGGTAACCGAAAAAAGAATGAATGTGTACACCCAGGCCTGCCAGTAATTGAACGTGCCAGCCGGCAGGAAAAACAATAGTCCAAAAACAACCAGCATCGCCAGCATCATGAGCGTCATTTTGCGAACTATTTTGGATTTTTCCATCAGGACTCCCTCTTCACCTTATTCTCGAGCAGATTATAACTATAAATATTTACGGATGCTATTGGTCATATATCTAATCGGTCGTTATAAATAAAAACTGGCAAGGCATTCATTATAGGTTTCGAGTTCGCGTATAGGTCGCACAATTCTGTGCAATATTGATATGCGGGACAGAACAAGCGGCGGGTATGGAAACCCGCCCTACTTATGATATTGCGGTTCAATATAAAAAAACACCGGCGGTATGTTCTTGCCGGCGCTTCTTAATTCAAATAAATTGGCTCAGGTCAATACCTTGCTGAGAAACACCTTGGTGCGTTCGTGTTTAGGATGGCTGAACAATATTTGGGGAGTAGCTTCTTCAATGATCAACCCGCCGTCCATCAGGATGGCGCGGTCGGCTGCGGCGCGTGCAAAGCCCATTTCATGGGAAACCACCACCATGGTCATACCTTCTTTCGCCAATGCCAGCATGACATCCAGAACCTCCTGGATCATTTCGGGGTCCAAGGCGCTGGTGGGTTCGTCGAACAGCATGATCTTGGGATTCATGGCCAGGGCGCGCGCGATAGCCACGCGCTGCTGCTGTCCGCCGGAAAGCTGCAGCGGGTAACAATCTGCTTTATCGGGGATGCCCACCTTATGCAGCAGCTCCATGCCGATTTTATTTGCTTCCGCTTTATCGCGCCTGCGGACGATGCGCTGCGCCAGGGTAATATTGTCCAACACTGTGAGATGCGGAAAAAGGTTGAACTGCTGGAATACCATGCCCACCTCGGTGCGCACGGCGTTGATGTTCTCAGCGGTATCCAGCGGGATGCCATCCACCATGATGCTGCCCTGGTCGAATTCCTCAAGGCGGTTGATGCAGCGCAGCAGCGTAGATTTACCGGAACCGGAAGGGCCGATGATCAGCACCACTTCGCCGCGCTTGACGTTCAAGTCAATACCGCGCAGGGCATGCACGGAACCAAAATGCTTATGGACATTCTTGATTTGGATGATGTCTTCGGATTCCATGCTCACCTTTCGTAGCGGTTGTGCTTTTCCAGCCAGGTCACCACGCGCGCGGCCATCAGGGTCATGATCAGGTACAAGAGCGCCACCATCAACCAGGTCTGGATGGGGATGAAGTTGGCGGCCATGAATTCGCGCCCGCGCCGGGTCAGGTCTGCCACCGCCACCACGCTGACCAGGGATGAGTCTTTCAGTAAAGTAACAAATTCGTTGCCAATCGGAGGCAGGATCACACGCACTGCCTGCGGCAGGATGACGTATCCCATAGCCTGGAAATAATTCATGCCCAGGCTGCGCGCAGCTTCCATTTGGCCTTTGGGGATGCTTTCGATACCCGCGCGGTAAACTTCGCTCATGTAGGCCGCGTAGCAGACGGTCATGCCCAATATCGCCATGACGATTGCATTGGCTTTATAGTTCATCAGAGCTTCGATGTTCCAGGCATTGCCCAAATCTTTTACCAATGCCGGGAAGGCGAAATACCAGATGATCAACTGCACCAGCAGCGGAATGCCGCGAATGACTTCAACATAGATGCTGGCCAGGCCGCGGATGAGGGGCATGCGCGAAGTGCGCCCCAAACCGCCGAACAAGCCCAGCACCAGGACCAGAACGAATGAAATCAGGGTGGTGTAGAACGTCACCCAGATGCCGTCCACCACAAAGGTCAGGATGCGATTGTAGGGGTCAGGTTTGAAAGTGATCAACAGGATC
>CAZDUN010000174.1:0-1332 GCA_964508615.1 uncultured Pelolinea sp.
GATTCAATTAAAAAAAGTTAACTTTCAGGAGCAACCATGGGTTTTATCTCAATCGATCTTTGTACAACCAATATCAAAGATGCTGCCTATGACGACCAGTTGAATATGCAACAAATGGTCAGTGAAAATGTTGAATATATACGTCATGGAGAAATGATCGAATTTGACGCGGATCAATACTATGCAACGATCGAGAAGGCTATTGCTTTGTGTTGTCAAAAAGCGTTTCCCGAAAAACCATACCCGGTCCGGCAAATTATCCTGACCGGGCAAGCTGAGTCCTTAATCACCGTGAGTGACCGAATCAGACCTCTGCGGAACGGCATTTCATGGCTGGATTCAAGGTCAAAGATTGAATGCGAGGAATTGAAAAAGAAATTTAACACTGAGGCGTGTTACAAAATCACAGGACAACCCGAAATCATTCCAACCTGGCCGATCACAAAAATTTTATGGATCAGAAAAAATCAGCCGGATGTCTTTTCTAAAACCGCTAAATACTTACTTTTAAAGGATTACATCCAATATCGGCTTACTGGTGAATTAGCCGGTGAATATTCGATTTACAATTTCTCCCATTATTTCAATATCACGCAAAAATGTTTCTGGCAAGAAATTCTCGATTTTTGCGGAGTTAGGCCTGAGCAACTTCCTCCATTAGTGGAACCATGTACACAGCTCGGCAAAATTCGCAAGGAGGTTGCACAGAATCTTCAGCTAGCAACCTCCACAGTTGTCAATGTGGGGACATTGGACCACTTCGCCGGAATGATCGGAACTGGCAATATTGTTGAAGGTATCGTTAGTGAATCCACTGGTACGGTGCTTTCCATCGCCACGATGATCACCAAACCGATGTTTAGCGAAGCCCGCATTCCCTGCCATTACGGACCCTTCAAGGATTCTTACGTTCTGCTTCCGGTTTGTGAAAGCGGCGGAGTCAGCCTGGAGTGGTTTAAGAATAACTTTTTATCCAATGACACTTATGATTCGATCAACCAAGTCCTTTCCGGCCGCGTTATTCCCAATGAATTGATCTTTCTACCGTATATTACCGGTGTAAATGCTCCCGACTTCAATAATCGCGCAAAAGGTGTTTTCTATGGAATCCAGTTGAAGCACGATTCTCATGATTTCGCATTGGCAGTCATGGAAGGAGTCAGCCACTTATTGCGGATCAACGTAGATCACATCGCGAGCGAAGGTTATCAAGTGGAAAAGATCATCTCCACCGGCGGGGGTGCCAAATCAGATCTATGGTCTCAAATGAAAGCTGACATTACCAACCATGAGGTCATTATCCCTGCAAACGCGGAAGCTGCCTGCCTGGGG
>CAZDUN010000174.1:1342-5380 GCA_964508615.1 uncultured Pelolinea sp.
TGGGGGCAGCCATTATAGGGGCTGTATCCGGGGGAACAATCCATAATTTCAAGGATGCAATAGACACTTGTGTTTCTATGAAAAAGCGTTTTATTCCACAAGATACATGTAAATTCGAACCCAAGCATCAATTATTTAAAAAACTTTACGAGCAGATGAAACCGGTCTTCGCGATGGATCCAATCTACGATAGACCAGAAATCGCTTCAATTCCTTAATCCGCCAAACCGTTCGCTTGCAGCAAAACCTGATCCGCCAGCGCCGCGCCGGTCTGACCATCATACACGATCCTGCCTGCATCCATGACAACCATGCGCGGGCAGATTTCATTTGCCAAGGATAAATCATGCGTCGCTACGAGCAACGTCTGATCCAATTGTTTCAGAAGGTTGATAATCTCGCGCCTTCCGCGCGGATCCAACCCGGCGGTGGGTTCATCCAGCGCCAGTACCTGCGGCCGCATCGCCAAAACGGTCGCCAGCGCGACGCGTTTCTTTTCCCCCAGGCTTAAATGAAACGGCGAGCGGGTTTCGCTGCCGGGCATGCCCACCAAATTTAATGCGTCAGATACCCTTGCCCGGATTGTCTCGGCTTCCACACCCTGATAAAACAATCCGTAAGCGATATCTTCGTACACGCTGTTCGAAAATAGCTGGTCGTCCGGCGATTGGAATACCAGCCCCACCCGCGCGCGAATTTTCCGGAGGTTCTTATCGTTTAGAACCCAATCGCTAATCCGCACCATACCACTTCCGCGCAGGATGCCGTTCAGATGCAGCAGCAGGGTAGTCTTGCCCGCCCCGTTTGGTCCAACCAGGGCCACTTTTTCACCAGGGAATATTTTCAGGTTGACATCATCAATTGCCAACTTGCCATCTTCATAGGAATACGACAATCCGGTAATCTCGATCATCTCATCTTCCATCCATACGCAATAAATAGTAGTAAAAAACCCGTCGATACAAAGAGCAGCGTGAGACCTTTCTGTTTGGCGGTAAAAGGTTCTTCCATGATCGACCCGCGCAGATGACCATCGTAACCGCGCGCCTGCATGGCCTGGTAGATCCTCTCGCTTCTTTCCAGGGAACGCAGCAGCAGCGCGCCGGCCATGCCGCCGGTCACGCGCGCGCTCCAGATAAATGAAACCAGCGGCAGCACGGCGCCTGACTGGTTTGCCGCGCTGCGGCTGGCGCGTGCCTGGCTCATGCGCCCAGCTTCTTCAATCAGGATGAAAAGATAGCGCCACATTAATCCGAAAATTGCTGTTAGTAAATGAGGCAGTCCGCAGGCGCGCATAGCCGCAAGCAGATCTTCAAAGCGCGTCACGGACGTGATCAGCACAGCCCCCTGCAGCGAAAGCCAGGAGCGAATGAGCAAGCTGACGATACGCTCCAAACCCATGACTGACAGATAAATATGGTGGTAAGAAAAAATAGCTAGTTCCAGAGAATCCCCATTTTTTATAAACAACTGGGGCAGCAGCACCAGCATCATGGGGATTTCCAAGATCAAGGAACGTTTGTATAAAACCGCGAGCGGCAATTCAGAAATCAGCAGCCCCGCCAGCAGCAGACCGCCGATCAAAGCATACACTACCCAGGCGCCGATTGGCAGCAGGGCAACCGTTAGTAAAAAAGTTGAGAGAAGTGCGAGTTTTACCCGGGCATCACACCGGTGCAGGGCACTGCCGCCCGGCAGGTATGATGCCCGTTGGAAAGCGCCAGCCGGCATCAGCTTTGCGAAGCGGCTTTGTTGCGCCTGGTCAAAAGCGTAACCACTGCGATCACGATGATGACACCGATAACGCCAGCCATGATCGTCGCCAGAGCTTCATTCTGGATACCGGGCAGCACATAATCCGGGATGATGTTGTAAGCTGCATCCTGCGCCATGATCAGGAAGCCCAATTTTGCTGCCACCCATTCCAGGCCGTCCGGTTTAGAGGAAGCCAAGGGGGAGAAAACCAACAGGATGACCGTAAACACCAATCCGGCAGTCCAGACCAGGGAGGATTTCACTTTCTTTGTGGAAGTTTGATCGACCAATTGCGGCCGGGCAGCCAGCAGCAGGCTGAACGCTCCCAGGGTGATCAAGCCTTCACCGATGCCAATCAGGGCATGGATGCCGCCCATGGCCGGGATGGCAATGTTGGCAGGTGAAGTGCCGGAAAAAGCCAATTCCAGAGCGGCTGCCAAAGAAGCAATAAAGATCGATAACCAGCCGGCAGCAAATGCCGTCAGCAAAGCCGCCCAGCGTTGGCTGCCGAACCAGCGCCGGATCAGGCTGGAGACGAAATACGCCACGGCCACACCCACGACGGCCATGTTGAACAGGTTAGCTCCCAGGGTCAGGATGCCGCCATCCTGGAAGACCAAGGCCTGTACGACCACTACGCTAGTCATGATCAACACCGCCGGCCAGGGGCCGACCAACAGCACGGCCAATGCGGCGCCGAGCAGATGGCCGGAAGTGCCGCCGCTCACAGCGAAGTTCAGCATCTGGCCGGCGAATATGGCCGCAGCCAGCACGCCCACCAACGGCAAGCGGCTTTCATCAATTTCTTTGCCGGCCTTTTTTAAAGCAATGAAAATGAAAACCAGGCTGACAAGCCACAGAATTCCGGCCACGGCAATCGATAAAAAGCCATCCGGAATATGCATAGGAACAGGAGATCTCATTGGAACAACCTCAATTAAAGATTTATTGCTTATGCAATATTTTGCAATTATAAACCCAAAAAAGGATTTGCGATATCAATTCATAATTTTCTTGACGGATTGTCTTCACAATGGTATAGTTGCCGCCAATATGGAAACCAGTCACATGTTCACGCTCACTAACGGCATGGGTACCACCACTACATCATTTCTCTCTGGAGATGGATGGGCTGAACAGGCGCACATGGATTCCCGCAGATAAACCGCAGCAACCAAGGAATTTAGGAAAAGCCTCGAGCACATCGGGGCTTTTTTTATCTGCGAAACAACTACAACGAGGTAAGTATGGCTGACATGGATTCGCAAACCAGGAACAAAATACTGATTACAAAATTCGGCGGCACTTCAATGGGCAGCGCGGATGCCATGCGACAGGCAGCCCGCATCATCCAACATGAGCAGCCAAACTGGGGAAGCATCGTCGTGGTCGTATCCGCCATGAACGGCGTGACCAATACCCTGATCGCCTGCGCCAATTCCGCGCTGGAAAGAAAGGAAAGCGAATATCGGCAAAACATTGCGGCATTGCGCCAGCGCCATTTCGAAGCCATTCATGAACTGGCGCCGCAAACATTGCAGAAGAATTTATGCGCTGAAATCGAGGCGCAGCTTGAGACGTTGAAAGCTTTTTGCGACAGCATCCAGGTGATGGGCGAGGTCACCCCGCGCGGGATGGATTCCATCACCAGCTTGGGTGAACGCATGAACGCGCGTATCTTCAGCGCCTGTCTGCAGCAGTGCGGGCTGCGCAGCCAGGCGCTGGACGCAGCCGGATTGATCGTCACCGACGATAATTTCCAGAACGCCCATCCATTGATTGAAGCCACCAGCATGCGGGTTCCCGAGGTACTATTGCCGATACTCGAACAAGGCATTATTCCGGTGGTGACCGGTTTCATTGGCGCCACCCAGGACGGCCTCACCACCACGCTGGGGCGCGGCGGCAGCGATTTAAGCGCCTCCATCCTGGCGGATTGCCTGGACGCCAGTGAAGTATGGAACTGCACCGACGTGGATGGGGTAATGACCGCTGATCCCTCTGTCGTACCGGACGCGCGCGTGATCCCGGAATTGACCTATGACGAGATGAGCGAAATGGCTTACTTCGGCGCCAAGGTACTGCACCCCAAGACCATCCAACCGATCGCCGCCAAGAACATCCCGCTGCGCGTGATGAACACCTTCAACCCCGGCCACCCCGGCACGCGCATCAGCGCCCAATCCAGCGCACTGCGCGGCAAGCTCACTTCAGTTTCGGGCATCAAAAACCTGAGCATCTTCACCATCGAGGGGCGCGGCATGCTGGGCGTGCCCGGCGTGG
>CAZDUN010000175.1:0-5325 GCA_964508615.1 uncultured Pelolinea sp.
TCCAACACGAAGGCGACCTGGAAGTCGGCGAGATCGCCCTGTTTGACATCGACGAGGAACGCCTGAACGTGGTGGGCGGCATGGCCCAGCGCATGGTTAAATACGCTGAAATGGACACCAAGGTCACGTTGAACTTCGAGCGCCCGAAAGCCGTGGACGGCGCCAGGTTCGTACTGTCATCCATGCGCATCGGCCACATGCCGGCGCGCATCCTGGACGAGAAGATCCCGCTGAAATACGACGTGATCGGGCAGGAAACCACCGGCCCGGGTGGCACATTCAAAGCTTTCCGCACCATCCCGGTCACGCTGGATATCGCCCGCGATATGGAAAAATACGCGCCGGATGCCTGGTACATCAATTTCACCAACCCCTCCGGCATCATGACCGAAGCCATCCTCAAGCACACCAACCTGAACGTGGTGGGTTTGTGCAACAACCCGATCAACACCATTGCCGCCATGGCGGAAGCCTTTCACGTGGAGCCGAAGGACGTCTTTTTGGAGTGGATGGGGCTGAACCACGTCAACTGGGTGCGCAAGGTGTATATCAAAGGCCAGGACGTCACGCAGATATTGATGGATAACCTGGAAAAGATGGCCGAGATCGAAGAAATGCCTAAATTCGACCCGGAGCTGGTGCGCACGCTGGGTGTGATGCCCACCTACTACCTGCAATATTATTACTACCACCCCCAGCGTGTGGCGGAAGCCAAAGCAGCCGGCCAGACGCGCGGTGAAGCGGTGCTGGAAGTCGAAAAAGAGTTGCTGAAAAAGTACGCGGACCCGAACGTGCTGGTGAAACCGCCCGAACTGGCCAAGCGCGGCGGCGCGCGCTATTCCGAAGCAGCCGTCAACCTGATCATGTCGCTGATGCTCGACCGGCGCGACGTGCAGATCGTGGTGGCGCGCAACGGCAACAGCATCCCCGACCTGGAGCCGGACGCCTCCGTGGAGGTGCCTTGCGTGGTGGGGGCGCACGGCGTCACACCGCTCAGCATGGGCCGCCTGCCGGAATCGATCCGCTCGCTGTGCCAGCGCGCCAAGGCTTGGGAGTCGGCCACGGTCAAAGCGGCTGTCAGCGGCTCGCGCCGCGACGCCTACCTGGCCATGCTGCAGAATCCGCTGGTGCCGGATTACACCACGGCGGTCAAGCTGGTGGACGAGATGCTGGAAGCGCACAAGCAATACCTGCCGCAATTTTTCAAGAAATAATGGAGAAGAAAGATGACCAAAATTGATTTATCCCGCAAGATCGATATTCCCGATTGGGTGCAAGCCCTGACCAAACCCACGCGCATCGGCAGCGGCGAACTGGAACGACAGTGGGAAGAGATCGGCGATGAAGTGCTGGAGGCAGTGCACAAAGTGCTGCCCACCGGAAAATACACGCTCGGCCCGTACCTGAAGCAATTCGAGGAAGAATTTGCCGCTTACAGCGACAGTAAATTCGCCATTGGCATATCAAGCGGCACCGCCGCGCTGCACATCGCGCTGGAAGCCATGGGGGTCGGCCCCGGCGACGAGGTCATCACGGTCTGCAACACTTACGTCGCCACGGCTTTCGCTGCCTCCTATTGCGGCGCCACGCCGGTGTTCGTGGATATCGACCCCAAAACCTACAACCTGACCGCTGAGTTGGTGGAGAAAAAGATCACATCCAAGACCAAGGCCATATTGCCGGTGCATTTGTACGGGCACGTGGTGGATATGGATCCCATCATGGAGCTGGCCCGGAAGCACAACCTGTACGTGCTGGAAGACGCTTCGCACGCGCACGGCGGTTACTACAAAGGCCGGCGGGTGGGTTCGCTGGGCCACGCAGCCGCTTTCTCGTTCTACCCCAGCAAGAACATGGGCGCCTACGGCGACGGCGGCATCATCACCACCAGCGACCCTGACCTGAATGAAAAGATCCGTATGCTGCGCTACGTCGGCCAGCGTGTGAAATTCATCCACGAAGTGATCGGCTTCCAGGACCGCCTGGACGAAATCCAGGCAGCCATGCTCAGCGTCAAGCTGCGCCACCTGGATGACTGGAATAACCATCGCCGCAAGATCGCCGCGATCTACGATGAGATGCTGAAAGACACGCCCTTGCAGCTGCCATACGTGGCGGATTACTGCCATCACGTGTATTATTCTTACGCCACGGTGGCGCCCAGCGAGGAAGAGCGCAAGAACCTGTTGATCCATTTGGCCAATCACGATATCGGCGGTTTCGCCATGTATCCCATCCTGGTGCCCATGCAGGGCGCGTATGAATTCCTGGGATACAAAGAGGAAGACTTCCCGGTGGGCGCGCCCTTCGTGCGGCGCGTATTGAATCTGCCGGTCTTCGAGAACTTCCACGAGGATGAAGCGATCGAAACCGCCAGGGCCATCCTGGCATATTACGACCGCGTGTAGATCATTAAACGGCGGGAGGGAAAAATGAGCGATACCAAAAAACTGGCGGTGCTGGGCGGCAGCAGCATGGCCTCGCCGCTGCTGGTGCAGGAGTTGGTTAAAATCAGTGAGCGCCAGGCCTTCGAGGTATGTCTGATCGGGCGTACGCGCGACAAGCTGGAAAAAGTGGCCGCGGCCGGCGCCCGGCTGGCCGAAAAGGCAGCGGTGCCGCTGCAGGTCAGCTTTGAAACCGACACGCGCAAAGGCCTGCAAGGAGCAGATTACATCCTCAACCAGGTGCGGGTGGGCGGTTACGCCGCGCGCGCTTACGATGAACGCTTCCCCAAGCAGTTCGGCATTTTGGGCGAGGAAACCTACGGCCCGGGCGGGATGAGCAACGCGCTGCGCACCATCCCGGTCGTGCTGGAATACTGCTGCGCCATCGAGGAAGTCGCGCCCCAGGCTGTCGTGCTCAACCTGACCAACCCGAACAGCTACATCCAATACGCCGCCACGCGCTATTCGAAGGTGAACATCGTGGGGGTGTGCGATTCGCCCATCGGGATTGCCGAGAACATTGCGGCCATGCTGAACGCGCCGCTGGAAGAGTTATGGGTGCAGTACGCGGGCATGCATCACTTCGGCTGGGTGATGAAGGTTTTCTGGAACGGGCGCGATATGATGCCGGAAATCCTCAGCCAGTTGGGCAAGGTGCCCGGCCTGCCGGTGGATGCGGATATCGCCCAGGCCATCGGCGGCATCCCCACCTCGTATTTCAAGTATTACTACCATGCCAACCGGGTGTTCGAGAAACAAAAAGCTGAGGAGAAGGTGCGCGCCGAGCAGTTGATGGAACTGGAAGCGCAGGTGATGGGCGAGTTTGAAAGCAGCCCGGATATGCCGGCTGCTTTGAGCCAGCGCGGGGCGCATTGGTACGGCGCGATCGTCGTGCCGGTGATGCTGGCGCACGCCGGCAACGCCAACCAGGTATTCATCCTGAACGTGGTCAACGGCACAACCGTGCCCTGGATGCCGCCGCAGGCAATCATCGAAACGCCTACGCTGGTCAGCGGGCATGGTTTTGTGCCGCTGCAGCCGGCGGAAGCGCCGCTCGACCTGCAGGCCATGGTGCGGCTGAACGCCACCTTTGAAATGCTGTGGGCGGAAGCCGTGGTGGAAAAGGATTATCCCAAAGCCCTGCGCGCCATGATGCTCAACCACCTGGTGCGCGACCTGGACCAGGCCAGGGCGATTTTGAAAGAGATCTGGAAATTTTAGACAGGTTTCAGCGAATAACAGAATGAGGTTGGTGAATTCCAGCCTCATTTTTTTTGGGGGTTTTACACGATGGCTATTTAATCGGTGATGAACACAAATATCCCTTTCAGATGCACGATGCCATTGCCAGCGATTCCCTGGGGAAGTTCAGAAAGATTAAAGCGGCGGCTTTGAAAGCAGCCCGTCGGATGCGTGTTCTTTAGAATGCCGGGCGCGCAATGGCAAATCATCTTGGCTGTCATCCTGAACCCCGAAGGGGTGAAGGATCTCGGCCTGCCAGCGACTCCTTGAAGAGCTTCGGAAAGACGCTCTATTAAGATTATCTGTGTATATCAATCATAAACAGGATTTTTTGTTCAATCTGTGTGAATCTGTGGTTAATAATCAAGATTGCCACGCCCAGCAATGCCGGACTGGTAAAGACAACCAAGCGGAGGGCCGGGGTTCCTCATCTCTATGGAGCTTCGGAAAGACACTCGAATAATATTATCTGTGTGTATCACACATAAAACATAGTTTTTTGTTCAATCTGTGTGAATCTGTGGTTAAAAAGCAGTAGTGCCTTCCCATCCCTGAAGGGATACAGCGTAATTGGCAAGCTCAGAGAACGCAGCGCCGTTGCAAAACGATATTACTGCTTCAATACCTTGTCCTTGATCTCCCCCCACTTCAGCGCGTCGGCGATGCCCTGCTCGATGCTCAGTTCCGCCTGCCAATCCAGCAGCCGGCGGGCGGTGTCGGCGTTGCAGAACGAGCCAGCCACGTCGCCCGGGCGGGCGGGACCGTCGGCCTGCTTGAGCGATTTGCTGGTCACTTTTTCAAAGGCAGTCACCAATTCGCGCACAGTCACCCCGCGGCCGGTGCCCAGGTTGATCACCAGGTAGTTATCTTCCGGCTCGCCTGCGCGCTGAAAGGCCCGCTCGAAGCCCTCCACGGCTTTCACGTGCGCGCGCGCCAGGTCCCAGACGTGGATGTAGTCGCGGATGCCTGTGCCGTCGCGCGTGGGGTAATCCGTGCCGGTAACGGTAAACTGCTCCAGCTTGCCGAGCTGCACGTCCACCATGCGGCCCAGGATATGGGTGGGGTTATCGACGTGCAAGCCGGTGCGCATTTGGGGGTCAGCGCCGATCGGATTGAAATAGCGCAGGGCGATGCCGCGCATGTTGTAAGCGGCGCAAAAATCGCGCAAGATCATTTCCATCATGTACTTGGTGCGGGCGTAAGGGCTGGAAGGATTCAGGGGGGCGGATTCGGTCACCATGAAGTCCGGCACCACGTCATAGATCGAGGCAGAGGAACTGAACACCAGGCGTTTGGCGCCCAGGTCGCGCAGCGCGCGGAACAACTCCAGCGACTTACCCACATTCTCGCGGTAGTATTCGTACGGCTTTTCGGTGGATTCTGGCACAATGATCAGCGCCGCGCAGTGAATCACGGCATAGATATCCGCATGCTCGCTGAACACACGCTCGAGCAGGGCGCGGTCAGCGATATCGCCCTGATAAAAGGCATGCCCGCGTGCGAATTCGCGCTTGCCAGTAACCAGCGAATCGAGAATGATCGGAGTATGCCCGGCGTCCTGCAGGGCGGAGGCGATGGTCGAGCCGATGAAGCCGGCGCCGCCGGTAACCAGTATTTTCATATTGTCTCCTTATCGGTT
>CAZDUN010000176.1:0-5293 GCA_964508615.1 uncultured Pelolinea sp.
GATCAAAATAGCTAAAATTACTACAATGATAATGAGAATGGTTCTGAGTGACTTATTTTTCATTTGGACATGAATCCTCTCTAGATAAAAACTTGCAGAATTTGTATTATACTCTCCTTAACCACGCTTGAAGATTTACAGTAACCTGAAATGCGTATAAATATATCCAACTTGACAGAAAATAACCCATCTCCTATAATTGAGCTTCTGTGCTTTATAGATGAAATTATTTAAGGAATAAGAAAATGACACCTTTACCAAAACGAAAATTGTCCAAAGGGCGCCGGGATCGCAGGCGTGCGCACGATGCGTTAAATGCCCGCAATCTGGTAGCGTGCAGCAATTGCGGCGAATTGCGCCTGCCGCATACGGTTTGCCCGAAATGCGGGTTTTATAAAGGCCGCGAAGTGGTCAGCATGGAAAAAAGCGAAGATTAATCCATCAGAATAATCAAAAAAAAAGGAAAAGCCGGATGTTTATTGAGACATCCGGCTTTTTTGCTGCCGTGTGAAGCGTTCAAATTCCGCCCAAAGCCGGCCGGGGATGCTGCCGGTGATGGTCACTGAGCCGACATTGTTGCTGATCATATCGACTTTGCCAAATTCATGAAAGAGCGAGATCAGATGGCCATTCTGGTAGGGAATCGAAACGGAGATGGGGATGTAGCGTTCAAACAACTCACTTTTGATCACTTCAATGAGTTTCTCAATTCCCGTTGAATTTATTGCTGAAACCCGGACTGCGCTGGTAAATTCAGGGAGCAACAAATCCTGTGAATCCATTTTCCCGGTTCGGTCGATTTTGTTTAAAACGGTGATCATGGGAATGTGCTCGGCATCGATCTCGTGAAGTGTGTCGATCACCGAGCGCCACTGCTGCGGCGCGTTGGAGTGGGTGATATCGACCACGTGCAGCAGCAGATCCGCTTCAGTGATCTCTTCGAGGGTGGCGCGGAATGCCGCCACCAGGTTGGGGGGCAGTTTTTGGATAAACCCGACCGTATCGGTGAGCAGGATGGCGTTACCCCCAGGCAGTTCCAGGCGGCGGGTGGTGGGATCGAGGGTGGCGAACAATTGGTCAGCGACCAGGACATCCGCGTGGGTCAGGTTGTTCATCAACGTTGATTTCCCGGCGTTGGTATAACCGACCAGGGTAACCACCGGGATAAGCGAGCGCTTGCGGTTGGCGCGGTAACGCTGCCTGTGCTGGCGCACTTTTTCAATATCCGCTTTCAAGCGCGTAATCTTTTCCCGCACACGGCGGCGGTCCACTTCAAGCTGGGTTTCGCCCGGACCGCGTAACCCAACGCCGCCCACGCTGCCCGTGCGACCGGCGCCGCCGCCAGCCTGCCTGGCCAGATGCGTCCAGGCGCGCGTCAATCGGGGAAGCAGATATTCATATTGAGCCAGTTCCACCTGCAATTTGCCTTCATGCGATTGGGCGTGCTGCGCAAAAATATCCAGGATCAAAGTCGTGCGGTCGATCACGCGTACGTGCGCGCCAAAGGCGTTCTCCAGTTCACGGAAATTTCGCGGGGATAATTCTTCATCGAAGAGGATGATATCCGCGTGCAGACTTTCCGCAATGGCTTTGATTTCCTGCACCTTTCCCGTGCCAATAAATGTGGCGGGGTTTGGCGTGGATAAATGCTGGATATCCGACCCAACCACTTTCAACCCGGCTGTCTTGGCCAGTAGACTTAATTCCTCGAGGGAGTCTTCCACGGAAAGCAAGTTCCGACTTTCCTGCAGTTCTACACCGACCAGAAACGCGCGTTCTTTGGCTGTTTGGGTAATGATTAATGGTTTTTTCATCTACAGAAGAATATGATCACTTCGATTTTCTTATAAAATGCAAATCTATGGCAGGTTGACAGTCATTATAATCTGTGCTAACCTATTGTTTAGAACATTATAAAGTGACTCGATAAAGGCAAAGCCAGTGAAAACTGGTGACGCAAAGCTATGGGTCTAATGTCTCATTGGAGACGATGACTGCCAGGCCGCCGAAGGTCTTTTTTTGTTATAAGAAAACGGACTTCGCGACTGGCGAGGTCTGTTTTTTTATTTTGGAGATTAACAATTCAGTACGTTCGATAAGGGCAAACCCAGTGAAAGCTGGCGGCGCAAAGTCTCGGATCTAAAACCGGATAAACGGTAATGATGGCCGGACTGCCGAAAACGTACAGGCAAAACGTCAGCGAAACGCTGCCTGTTGGCCTGGGGCTCTTATCAAAAATGGAAAATGATGAAAGCCACAAGCCGAAAAACACAGATTTTCCTGATTATCTCAGCCATAATCATCCAGATATGCGTATCCGGGTTTATCGCTGTACCAGTTACCGGATTGAAAACCGATCGCTTTGACGCGCAGGTTGATCCGGCGCAAAACAATCCGGATGCGAACAGCCAGCCCATGCCCGTTACCGGAGAAAAGAGCAACGCGGCGCTGCAGGCATTCGTGGATGCTGTTTCGGATGGAGAAAGTGGTATCATTCGCGGAATTTATTCCGAGGATGTTTTTGAATACCCGGTCATGCAGCAGCCAGCCAGCCAGCCGGGCTTTGTAGCGGAAGACGAAGACGTCGTCACCGAATTCGCCATGGCGCGCAAATACGGCACAACCGGCATCCTGGCGCATAATTTCCTGGCGGGAGAGGCTTTTTTTGAATTGGAGATCAGTGATATCGTCCAGATAATTTACGGCGATGGCACTGTGGAATCCTATGAAATCACCGAAATAGAACGCTACCAGGCTCTTTCACCGAATTCGACCAACAGCACATTCACCGATCTGGAAACGGGCGAAACAATAACCGCTTCCCAATTGTTCAAAAGAGTTTATTCCGGCGACCATCACCTGACGCTGCAAACCTGTATTCAGGTTGGCGCAGAAGATTCCTGGGGACGGATTTTCATCATCGCCGAACCCCTCGCATAATCCGCAATCCTACTTCATCATCTTCCCACGCAAAACCCCCGCTTGCCGGGGGTTTTGCAATTCTATTTATAATAGGGAGTCAGCCAGACCAGGAGCGTTTGCCCGACTGCGGATAGACTCTCGGCGTTGATTTTATCCAGCGTGTCCTGTTGGGTATGCCAATGGGGATAGTCAAAATCGATCAACAGACTGGCGGGAATGCCAAGCTCAATAAATGGCAGATGATCATCAATCATCGAATACTTTTCTTCGTTAATTATTATTTCTTCCAAACCCAGGCTACGCGCGGCCTCCCAGATCTGGTTGGTCAGTTCTGGATCGGAATTTTTCTCGCGATAGATCTGCAGGTCGCGGTCGCCGATCATATCAATGACCACCACGGCTTTGGGTTGAGTTTGCATCTGACTGGCAAAATAATCCGCGCCGACGCTCCACTCCCAATCATTGATATGCCCCTGGTCCTCGCCATCGAAGAAAACCAACCAGAGTGGGATATCCTCTTTTTCCAGCGCACGCGCCATTTCCAGCATGACCGCCGTGCCCGAGGTGCCGTCATTGGCGCCCGGAACGGGCAGCGATTGCATGGCGGCATCTTCTTCCTGATCGCTGAACAGGCGTGTATCGTAATGCGTGGCGATGATCACATCCGCCGGCTGCCCTGGCTTTCTTACAATGATATTCCGCAAGTTTGTCCCTTGATGAATGAATTCCTGAAATTCGGTTGTCCAACCGTAGCGGCTGACTTCAGCCTGAATAAATTCGGACGTCTTTTCCGAAGCGGCGATGCCGGGAATGCGCGCTCCAAATGACATGATTTTTTCAGCATAAGCCATGGCCTGATCGCCATCAAATGCGGGAGCTGATTGGGATTGGCAGGCCGCCAAAAAAATAAGCCACGCGCAGAGGGCCAGCAGCGAGCAAAAGTAACTAATATTTTTCATCCATTCCTTCCAGATAGGCAGCAAGATCGGTATTTGAACGTTCCGCATACGCCGCGAAGCGTTCCGCTTTGTTTTTAATCTTGTTTTCGAATGGCGGCAGCAAACGAAACGTAGCGTTCATGGGTTGAAAGTGGTGTGGGTTCGGCGTGGAAAGGTAGTCGCATAAGGCGCCCAATAAAGTCGTGGGCGGAAGCGCGAGCAGTTCCTGTTGGTGGAAAAACCTGGCCGCGTTGATACCGGCCAGCAATCCTGTGCCGATGTTGGATAAATAACCCTCCGAGCCGGTGATCTGGCCCGCCATGAACAAGTGAGGTGTATGGATGCATTGCAGTGTCGGCCGCAGGACATCTGGCGCATAGATATACGTATTGCGGTGCATCTGACCGAAGCGCAGAAACTCAGCCTGCCCAAGCCCCGGTATCAAGCGGAAGACGCGTTTCTGTTCCGGGTAGGTCAGGTTGGTTTGAAATCCCACCATATTGAAAGCCGCTGCGGGGAGATCATCCTGGCGCAATTGCACCACCGCGAAAGGCCGTTTTTCGGTGTGTGGATTCCATAAACCGAGCGGTTTCAAAGGGCCGAAGGCCAGCGTGTTCAGACCGCGCGCCGCCATGACCTCAATTGGGAGACAGGCTTCGAAAAATTTGCCCTTGCCTCCCTGAACGCCGTTTTTAATGTCACTTTCAAATGCGCGTAACGGGATGCGCTCGGCGCTCACCAGTTCCCGCACAAAGGATTCATATTCTTCGCGCGTATCAAAAGGACAATTCAAATAATCCCCTTCAGCTTTATCGCCTTTCCCAAATCGCGAAGCCCAATAGGCAATGCGCATATCAATGGATTCCACGGCAATGATGGGCGCTAGCGCGTCATAAAAAAACAGGTTATCCGCTTTTGTCAGTTGGCTGATGGCGTCAGCCAGCGCGGACGAAGTCAACGGGCCGGATGCGATGATTGCCAGCGAAGCAGGTATGTGGGTTATTTCCTCGCGGATGATTTCAATATTGCTGCAAGAAAATAAAGCCTGTTCGACGCGTTCAGAAAAAGCCTTTCGATCGACCGCCAGGGCATGGCCGGCAGGCACCTGACTCTCGGTTGCGCATTGCAGCAGCAGCGAACCCATAGCGCGCAACTCCGCCATCAACGTACCGGAGGAACGGTTGGGGAGGGTCGAACCGAGCGAGTTGGAACAAATCAGCTCTGCCAGACGGTCAGTCTTATGGGCGGGAGTAGCGGCGACGGGCCGCATTTCATATAATTTAACATTTAAACCATGTCGGGCGGCTTGCCAGGCGGCTTCACAGCCCGCCAGACCTCCTCCCACGACAATCAAATCAGGTTCGCCCATTGTGCGGGCATTGTATCATCTCTTGGCAGGTTTGGCTTTAATCGTGCCTTGAAAAACCTTTCAC
>CAZDUN010000177.1:0-2123 GCA_964508615.1 uncultured Pelolinea sp.
GTGATTGTCCAAAAATCATCTGACATCGATGCCTTTAATACATTGATGAAAGAGACCGGTGACCGCGATCGTTTCGGTGTGCACCAGGCCGCTTACTACCGTTCCGTGTATGAAATCTTCCATCCCGCGGGTGCTTGCGAGATGTTCCTGGCTGCCCATGATGGCCAGCCGCTGGCTGCCCTGATGGTCTTCAAGCGGGGAAAGCGCGCGTGGTACTTCTATGGCGCATCAAACGAACATGAACGGAACCGCATGCCAACCTACCTGCTGCAATGGGAAGCCATGCGCTGGGCAGCGGAAGCCGGCTGTACGGAATATGACCTGTGGGGTGTGCCCGATCATGCCGAAGATTTCCTGGAGAAGAATTTCTCGGAAAGATCGGATGGCTTGTGGGGCGTGTACCGCTTCAAACGGGGTTTCGGCGGGCAATTAAAAAGAAGCGCGGGAGTGTATGAGCAGGTCCTGCAGCCTGGTTTCTACCGGATTTATGATGCCGCGCGAAAAATAAGAAAGCAGGGCTTTTCCGGCTAGAACCAGCGGAGCGATTAATAATGGATCAACAGGAGTGGAACCAGATCATCCGGCAATTCCCGATGCCCAGTCTGCTGCAGACCTGGGAGTGGGGACAAGTTAAAACGCGCTTTGGCTGGGAGATGGATACCAAAACCTGGGAGGATGAAAAAGGGGAAACGCAAGCGGCTGCCGTGATCCTGCGGCGCGCGCAAAAACTGCCGGTCATCGGGAAGAAAATAAAAGTACTTTACATCCCCAAAGGACCACTGTTGAAAGATTGGGGTCACCCCATTCGTAAAAGGGTATTTCAAGACCTGCTGGATTACAGCCGCGAGGAGAACGCGGTTTACCTGAAGATCGATCCCGAGGTGATCATCTCCCACGGTTATGCCGGCAATCCGGATTATGACGAAAATCCCCATTCTAAAGCAATCATTCAAGAGTTGCAGCAAAGCGGATGGCTGCTTTCCGGGCAGCAGATTCAGTTTAAGAATACGTTCTGGATCGATTTAAAACCTTCGGAAAAAGAACTGCTGGCTGGCATGAAACAAAAAACGCGTTACAACATCCGTCTGGCTGAAAAAAAAGGTGTGCGAATCCGCCAAGCTGGACTTGCCGATTTGGAACGAATTTATAAAATGTACACGGAAACCGGACACCGCGATGGATTCATCATCCGCCCCAAAGACTATTACTTGTATCTTTGGGAGACTTTCATGCAGGCCGGCATGGCTACGCCGCTGCTGGCGGAAGTAGAGGGTGAACCTGTGGCCGGCTTGTTCCTGTTCCATTTTGGAAACCGTTCCTGGTACATTTACGGCATGAGCAGCAACCTGCATCGCGAGAAGAGGCCCAATTACCTGCTGCAGTGGGAGGCTATTCGCCTCAGCAAGGCGCATGGTTGCCAGATCTATGATTTATGGGGTGCACCGGATGTTTTCGAAGAATCCGACCGATTGTGGGGCGTTTACAGGTTCAAAGAAGGCTTGGGCGGGCAGGTCGTTCAAACCGCTGGCGCGCTCGACTATCCCTTAAAGCGATTTGAATATAAAATAATACAAGACGTGCTGCCCAGGTTGCTGGCTTTTACGCGCGGGATCCGGCGGCGGCAAATTCAGAACGAATTGTCCGGGTAAATTGTAAAGGGAAGATGAACCTCGACATCGAAACAACCGTGAAGACGATTTTTATTATGCTGCTTATCGCGGGCGGCGCATTGGCGCTGGTTGCCTTGCGCGCTTTCCGTGAAGCCAGCCGGCTGCGCTTCTTCCTGAAAAGGCGGGCGCTGTTAGGCCGCGCGTGGCAGTTCGTCTTCCTTTCACTCGCTGCCGTTATCCTGGCATTCCTGATCAATAGCTATGCCGAACCGGTCACCTACAAGGTCTTCCAGCCATCTCCAACAGTAACCCAAACGCCAACCATCACCTCGACCGCCACCATTACGCACACCCCAACCATCACTCAAACTGCCACCATTACCCCCACGCTCGAATTTACGGTCACCCCGCAAATGCCGGTCGTGATCAGCCAGGATTTCACTTCCCAGGTCACTCCCAATCCAAACGCGGTTTTCAGCAGCCTGTCTTTCTCGCGGCGCTTGAATGGCGATT
>CAZDUN010000177.1:2133-5249 GCA_964508615.1 uncultured Pelolinea sp.
TACCAACCCATCGATCCCGCTATTGCGTTCAGTAATCCGATTGACAGTATGTACGCCTCGTTTTCTTACAATAACATGTCTGTCGGCACGCAATGGACCGCTTTATGGTTCAGGGACGGTGAATTAATTTATTATGAAAGCAAACCCTGGAATGGCGCTTCAGGTGGATATGGCTATTCCGATTGCCTGATCCCAGCTGAAAATTGGCTGCCGGGTGAATATGAAGTCCAGATTTACGTGGGCGAAACCTGGAAAGCAACCGGAAATTTCAGCGTCAGCGGAGAACCTCCCACGCCGACGCCCACGCCTTCCCAGACGCCGACTCTAACCCTGACGCCGACGCTCAGCCCAACCGCGTCGAGAACGGCGACCATCACACCTACGCCTTCACGGACGGCGATCCCGAGCGCCACAGTACCCGCAACGGCTACAAATACGCGCACAGCGACCCCCACCCGGACTTCCACATCCGCGCCGACATCCACCAAGACTCAAACTGCAGCCCCCAGGAACACGGCTGCCCCCACCCGGACACTAACGCCCAGCCGGACGCCATTGCCCAGTTTCACACCCACCATAAGCCTGACGCCTTCAGCGACGCTGGTGCCGACGGCTACGCGGCGTTCTACGATTTTCCGCTGATCCGCGCCAATTCGACGGCGATCAATCCTGCTACGCGGGCATTGTTTTTCAATAACGCTACGTTGGTGACCATGCTGCGCGCGTGGCTGATTTCGCTCACTTTGGCTAACAGGAAGGGTGTTACCTTGGCGCCCTTGATTCCTTTTTCCTCCGCTTCTGCGACCGCACGCTGGATGGTGCCCTCGATTTCCTCAGGTGGGATGGCCAGTTCAGCAGGCGGGGGAACCGTGACCAGGATGGTGGCTTTCAGACCGAATTCCCACTGGTTTTTGGCAATTTGAGCGATCTCGGCCGGTGAATCGGAGCGATAATCGACCGGCAGGCCGCTGCTGGTGGAATAGAATGCCGGGAAATCATCCGTTTGGTAGCCGATCACGGGCACACCGGCGGTTTCCAGGTATTCGCGCGTGGCAGGCAAGTCCAAAATAGCCTTGGCGCCGGCGCATACCACCACCATGGGGATCTGCGCCAGGGTGGGCAGGTCTGCCGAGACATCCTGCAGGTTGCCGCGGTGGATGCCGCCAATGCCGCCAGTGGCGAACACGCGGATGCCGGCTTTGTAGGCAATTTCCATTGTTCCGCTGACAGTGGTGCCGCCGTCCCTTTGAGCGGTGATGGCAGCCGCGATATCCCGCCGGCTGATTTTCACCGGGTTTTTCACGGTCGCAAGCTGCTCCAATTGTTCATTGTCCAGGCCAACCTGAATGCTGCCGCCCAGCATGCAGATGGTGGCGGGTAAAGCGCCGGATTTACGTACCTCATCTTCCATGCCAACCGCGGTATTGCGGTTTTCCGGGTAAGGCAAACCGTGCGTGATCAGGGTTGATTCCAGCGCTACTACCGACAGATTTTTATTAAGCGCGCTTTGAACTGCTTGCTGTAATTGCAGGTATTTCATTGAAAGTTATCGCTCCTAACTGAATAATTTTTAGGTCTGTAATCGCATTATTGTATACAGCTTTATATGCTTGCGCCAGATGTTGCTGCAATTTTTCAGTAAAATCCCCTGGAATCTCGATATTTTCAACAGGCATTACAACGGTGGAGCGTAATTCTGGTGTGATCAAGCGCCGGCGCTTGCGAATTTTTGATTTGGAACGCCTTGCCGTGCCGGAAGCGAATATCAGGATACGCGCGCGCCCATGTTGTTTCAAATGATGGGATTTCATTACGCGAGGTGCTTTTTGACCTTTATTGACTAGCATTCCCGAAATCGCCCCTAACTGATTGCGAATTTCACGGGCGTCATGTTCCAAAATAAAGCTCATGATCTCCAGTTGTAAAGTCTCGCTGATGAACTCGTTCCCTTCGGTTTGAGAACTGAAAATGAATTGCTCGCCTTGCTGCAAACCATCCGCGATTTCAGCAGTATCAAAAAATGCCGGATGCATGACCGAGATACGCATATCCTGAATAGCGAACCTGGCGCCATCCGCGCAGGTTGCGGTCAGGTTGAGGTTGAACTCTTGCCGGTTGCTGGAAAAGATTCCCAATAGCCGCTCCCCATGTTCGATGCTGAATTTCGCTGCCAACGCATCCCCGTGCAGGAACATGCGGCTGCCGACGCGGTTTTCAATGAGCAGCGCGTTATCCGCTTCAAGCCCCACACTGCAGGGGCCGCCCAAGACTGCTGCGATTTTTTCCTCATCGGAATGGGGAAATCCCGGATGTTGAGGATTAACCTCCCCCGGGCGCGGAATGAAAAAAGCGCAGCAGCGCAGAAATCTCCCAACCTGATGTGGGTGGGAAAGCTGCAGCGCTTCGGATGTTATTGCGCGCGTCAGTCGGAATCCCAACAGCAAGAGTAAAACAAAAGTGGCCAAGTTCAACAAGGTGAAGGAGGAAAAGTAAGCCGCAAGGTTATCGGAGAGGACATCCCCTGCCAGGCTGGCGGAAGTCTCTGACGCGCTGCCAACCAGAGCCGGCAGTTGTGGCAGTGGATTGTTATAAGAAACCAGGGTTGCCAAAAATGACCAAAAAATAAAAAAACCGATCAGCAGGAACGCCAATCGCAGCCTGCCAAAATGCGCATCTACTCTCAGGAAATTCAGGTGGTCGTGATCAGGAGTATGCGGGGATTTCATGGCTGCGTGCTTTCATGTGTTCGCTGATTTTGGGGCTGCGTCCACAACCTGTTCAGGTATATGCGGATCAGCGGGAGATTCCAACTTGCCACCTGATTATTTTTATGAGACTTAGGCTTTTCGGATTCCTGATTAAATTCTCCAACCGAGGAGTTATCTTTACCCGTAAATGACCGGTTGATATTCACCATAATCCGGGCTAGTGTATTTTGATGGAAAAGCATTTCCGAAGGGAGCTGTGAAACCTGCCCGAGCCATAAGTCATTCAGATGTTTGCCAATGACTTCTTCCAGGATTGGCGCGGCATCTCCGGTTTTCCCCAATTGGTGCAAGTAGTGCGCTACAGCAAGCAATGACCCAGATTCGGATTCTGATGCCGTATTCACTTCC
>CAZDUN010000178.1:0-5191 GCA_964508615.1 uncultured Pelolinea sp.
TGAATCAGCCGCGTTTGACCGGTATCGTCATCCATGAATGGTTCGGTATCCTGTTCTTTCTATTTCTGTTGTGGCACGCGGGTCTGCATTGGCGCTGGGTGGTCAATATATTCCGTAAATTCTTCAAAGTACGCAGCCTGAAGCAGTATGCCAGGTTAGTTGTAGATATCCTTGGGCTGATCGCTTTCCTGGCCATCATGATCAGCGGTATCCTGATCTCTAAAAGCTTTCTTCCGACGCTGGGTTTATCTGCCATGCGTTCGCACAGTCTGAAACTGCTCCATGCGATGGCAACTAACGCCGCCGTTGCCATGTTGGCGCTTCATCTATTATTGAACGTCAAATGGATTATTAAAACCATCGCGGGCCTGTTTACGCGACGCAGATATCCAGCTGGCAGCAAACTACCCCAGCCTGAATAAAGAAAATACCACTTGTTTCCGATGATGCGGAGGACAAACCTGCCTATGTTATCGAAAAATTAACAATTGGTTAAATCCGCCTTAAGGCGGAGTTTTTTTCATTCCGATGCTGGATGGCAGGAACCGGCTTCCCTTTTATAGTTGGGGCAAGGTAATCCAATGAAGACATTCAATAATACTCAAACACAAGAAAGACCACCAGCGGCGCTGTACTCCGGCGATCGCTTTATACTGAATAGCCTCGTTTCTACTTTTGATCCGATCCGGCTGGATGAGCTGGATAAACAAAGTTTGCAGGATCGCGTGGATACCAAATTCCTGCTGGACGCCTCTTTTTTACCGGAAATCCTGGCAGAAGTGCGATCCAGTTACACCATTTTGAATATCAATAACGCTTTCATGCAACCCTACCTGACCTTGTATTTCGATACCGAGTCTTATGATAATTATTTCGCCCATCACAACGGCAAGCGGCCGCGCCATAAGATCCGCATGCGTAAATATATGAACAGCGGCGCAGCATTCCTTGAGATCAAGGAAAAAGATAATAAAAACCGCACCATTAAGACGCGCATGCCGGTCCGTGACATCGTCAACCGGCTATCACCAGAACATTACCAGTTCATCAGCGAGGTTTATGCGCTTGGACTGGTGCCGCTCAAACCAGTTATCTGGAACCGCTTTAACCGCCTGACCCTGGTGAACAAGAATTCACTGGAAAGGGTGACGGTGGATTTCAATTTCAACGCGTACAACCAGAATGGTTTGATTTCCTGGAATCAGTTTGCAATCGTGGAGATTAAAAGTAACAGCCGCTCACTGCACACCGCTTTCTACCGGTCTCTGAAAAACCGCTCGGTCAAACCGGTAAATTTCAGCAAGTATTGCATCAGCATGGCGCTGCTGACACCCCAATTGAAAGCAAACAGATTTAAGCCAAATATCGAGACAATCAAGATGTCTTTCCAAAGGAGCATGAATTATGCCTGATGATTTGCAATTGGCGATCAATATTTTGATCAATTTTTTGACCGCCTTTCTGATTGTGCGTTTTATTTATTACACGCAAAAACAATCCAAAAAGAATATTTTTATGTTCCTGGCGTTGAACTCAGTGCTGTTCCTGATCTTCAATTTCCTGGGCAACATCGAATTGAGTTTTGGTGTGGGTTTTGGCTTGTTTGCCATCTTTTCCGTGCTGAGGTTCCGCACGGATGCCATCCCCTCGCGTGAAATGAGCTATCTGTTCGTCTTGCTGGCGCTGCCGATGATCAATTTTGCCCTGCTGGATAACGAGAAATATTCAGCGCTGGCGATTTCATACGCATTCATTTTCGCGCTTTTAATGATCCTTGAGAAGGGTTGGGGCTTTAGGTACCACGAGACCAAATCAGTCCTTTATGAAAAGATCGAATTGATCAAACCCGAAAACCGCGATTCGCTGATCCGCGACCTGCAGGAACGCACCGGCCTGGTCATCAGCGACGTGGAAATCAGCAAGATCAATTTCATGCAGGATACTGCCGAGATCAAGATCTCCTATGAAGGCAGCAATGGCGACAACGAGGACTTACAGGAAGTTAGATAGGGAAAAATGAATAAAAAAATAAATACCATCCTTGCGGGCTTAATTATTTCATCTCTGCTCATCGGTTGTACCAACACGGCTGATGACGTGGTATCAAACACGCCAGCCGCTTCACAAACAGTGCAGGCAGATTACTCGCACGCTGAAGATACCGACCCCGATTACGCGATTGTGCTTCCGGACGACCAGGTGAACGAGATCACCCTCATTCTCAGTCCGGAAAATTGGCAGGCTGTACTGGCTGACATGACTGAAAAATATGGCGAGTTCGGCAGCAGCCAGGGCATGGGCGCAGGTCCTGGCGGAAGAGGCGGGCAGGTCCCGCAGCGCGGCCAGCCGGATGCCCAGGCGCAAGGCGCGAATCCGGAAATGGATGCACCTCAATGGGATGCAACTCCGCCGGCTGAAATGCCCAATTTCGAAAACCAACGCGGAGAACAAGCTGCGCCTCAACCTAATGAAGGGCAAAACCGACTGCCAGAAGGCGGTCCAGGCGGCGGCCGCGGACAGGGCATGGGCGGGATGATGATGGATGGCGATGATGATGAAAACCCCATCTGGGTGGATGCCTCTATCACTTTTAATGACGAAACCTGGGATCACGTTGGATTTCGCCTGAAGGGCAATTCCTCCCTGCGCAGTTCATGGGGATCAGGTAATTACAAACTGCCTTTCAAGCTGGATTTCGACCAGTTCGAGGATGATTACCCCGAAACTGAGAACCAGCGTTTTTATGGTTTCAAGCAGTTGACGTTTTCAAGTAATTTCTCGGATTCCTCATACCTGCGCGAAACCTTGGCCGCGGATATCTTCCGCGCGGCCGGCGTACCCGCAGCGCAAACAGCATTTTACGCAGTTTACGTGGATTACGGTGAAGGCCCGCTTTATTTTGGCTTGTACACCGCAGTCGAGGTGGTGGACGATACCCTGATCCAAACGCAATTTGAAGATGACAGCGGAAACGTGTATAAACCAAGCGGCTCCGCCGCTACCTTCGCGGCTGGTACCTATAATGAGAGCCAATATGACAAGCAGACCAATGAAGAGGAAAGCGATTACAGCGATGTGAAAGCCTTGATGGAAATCCTTAATTCGGATGTGCGTCTGACAGATGCCAGCGAATGGCGCGCGCAATTGGAAGCTGTTTTCGATGTGGATGTTTTCCTGCGCTGGCTGGCTGCCAATTCGATCATGTCGAACTGGGACACCTACGGGAGCATGGCGCACAACTTCTACCTGTATAACGATCCGGATAGCGGCCAGCTGGTATGGATTCCCTGGGATAACAACCAATCCATTGGCGGACGCGGGAATGGCGCGGGCGGGCGCAGCCCAATGGGTCAAACCAGCTCATCCATTGGCAACGAGAATGCGGGTGAAAACTGGCCGCTGATTTCGTACCTCTTGGCGGATGAGGAATACCAGCAAGAGTATATTCAAGCAGTGGAAGAAGTACTCACGGGAGCATTTGACCCGGATAATCTGGAAGCAGAGATCAACCGGCTGCATAAATTGATTGCGCCTTATGTGGAAGCAGAAATCGAAAATCATACCACCCTCTCCGATATGTCCGCTTTCGAGACCAGCGCGCAAACCTTGATTCAAACAATTGAAACCCGCTATCAGGCTGCGCGTGATTACCTGGCGCAATATCAATAAGAAATGCATCGTAAATGATGTTCCGCTGGTTCTGATTACAAAAAAGCTCTCCATCTCGGAGAGCTTTCATTTTTCAAAAGCAAAGTCCAATTACTGCAGCACGTGCCAGGGATTGATCATGCCGCCGTTCTGCCGCACTTCGAAGTGCAGGTGCGGGCCGGTGGAATTACCGGTCGAGCCGCAGTAACCGATCACCTGGCCCTGGGTTACGCTTTGACCGCAGGAAACCGCGAATCCGCTTAAGTGGGCGTAAATCGTCAGGTAGCCATTTTGATGGTCAATCGCCACCAGGTTTCCGTAACCGCCGCTGATCGCGCCGGCGTAGATGACCACTCCCGAATCGGAGGCAAAAATGGAATCGCCTTCGTAGCACATGGCGTCGATGGCTTGATGACCGCTCCAATAATCATTGCCGGATATCTGGCCGTAATATGGGCCTGGCCATACAAAGGAATAAGAACCCACATAACCGCCAGTGGGTGTGCAGGATCCGGGGCCGGCGATTTGGGCAGTGACACCGGAGTTGGTGCCGGTCGTGACCGCCACCACCCAGGTGGCCTGGGTTTCGCGGTAACCGTTGGGGATCATAATATACGTTCCCGGTTCGATCACAGGGTTGGTGATATCGAGGTCGTTGCCGGGATATAGAAGGATATCGTCCACAGTCGCGTGATATTTTATCGCAACCTGCTCCAATGTGTCATAGGTTTGCCATTCGTACAGGATGCCATCCACCGGCGGGATCTTCAACTTATCCCCTACCGAGATCAGGTGCGGGTCATCGTTGAGGATATCAAAATTCGCCCACAGGATGGTTTCGGGATCGACTTCATACTCGTTCGCGATCATAAACAGGGAATCACCCTCGGAAACCTGGTATTCCACCACACCTGAACGCGAGCCGGTGGGCAGGACAGTATCCGGATTGGCTGAGCGTTCCACTGCTTCGTAGGTCTTATCAGGTGAATAAACCGGCAGACTGGAAACGGATTGCGAATCGGATGAAGGGCGGAAAGATGATGTATTCAGAAAAGCAAACAGGGATTTTCCGCTGAAATATTGGTAAAGGGAATAGCCGGTCAGGGCGATCATCAAAACTGCGATCACCCAGGTGGCAATCACCAGCCAGGCGGGATAGTTCTTCTTCTCGCCGGCGGCTGCCTGTGGTTTTTCCTGCGGCTGGCCTTCTTTTGAGAAAATGGACAATGCTATGACTCCGCTGAGAGTGCTTCCAAAAACTCGTTGTTGGTCTTGGTTTGGTTCATCTTGTTCAGTATGGCTTCGGTGGCCACCGCCGGATCCATGCCCGCGCCTTGCGGCGCCTGGCCGATCATTTGCAGGTACATTCTGCGCATCAGCCATACGCGCTGCAGGATTTCAGGCGAAAGTAGCAGTTCTTCGCGGCGGGTGGAGGAGCGTTCAATATCGATGGCCGGGAAGATACGTCTTTCCTGCAGCCGGCGGGAGAGATGCAATTCCATGTTGCCGGTGCCTTTGAACTCTTCATAAACGACGTCATCCA
>CAZDUN010000179.1:0-5169 GCA_964508615.1 uncultured Pelolinea sp.
TGCCCAATTAATACTGCAGCATCGACGCCAATATAGACATCACGGTTGAACTTCTCTTTCATGAAATTGCGCAGATGCTCTGAAATCGGCCCCAAACCTTCCATCATGAGATGCAGCATTCTTGGATACAGCAGCATGACCGCCGCGAGGGATACAGCCAGGTTCAACACTGTACCCCACAGTTGGCGTCCGATGATACCAATCAGTGTGCCAAGGATGGTTCCGAGCATTACAGGTTCACCGAACACGCCGAATTTTTTGGCAATCGTATCAGGGTCAGCTTCCAGGTCCTTCAATCCGGGGATTTTCTCGATCAACCAGTTTACGGCAATACCAAGTGGGGGCCAGAGTGCTGCGTTTCCATGCGGGATGGAAATGCCATTCATCTCAAAATGCTCGCCGATTTTGGGGGCGGTCCAGTCAGCGATCAGTAAAATGATAATCTCGTTGACCACAAAGCCAGCCAAGGCGATCACAATATTGCCCGTCAGGGCGTAAAGAGCGATGGAGGTGATCCCCCAGGTCCAGTAATTCAGGATATCGGCATCCAGGGTTTTGGTTAATCTGAACAACAGCAGCAGGATATTCACAGTCAGGCCAACTGGAATGAACCAGATCGCGATTGGCGATCCCCAGGTTGCCGAAAGCAGCGAAAACACGCCAGCGTCAGCGACATCCAATTGAAGGCCTAAACCCTGCACGAACGCCGCCACCGCAGGGCCAATGTTCGATGCGAACACCGTGAACATGGCGGAGAAGCCGACAAATCCCGCTCCAATCAGCACTGCGCTCCTGAGAGCTTTTGTGAACCGCATGCCTGCGATTAGAGAAAAAATCAATATTGCCAGGGGAACCATAACCGCCGATGGCAAAGCAGTAATTGAAGCCATAATACTTGCGAAATTCATAATTATTCTCCTTATTCTAATAAATTAAACAATGATCGAACTGCTATCTTTAAATTTAATTATTCATCACCTCATTTCTCGTATTATTTACAAAATGGTTGCCGACTTTAGATCTCTAATAAAGTCGCTGATCTTCTCTATGGATGCACCGGATTGGATCAATCTGGTAACAGCCGAGCCAACCACGATTGCATCTGCCTTGACCTCGTTAACGACGATGCGAACATCTTCCGGTGTATTGATTCCAAAACCAACCATGATTGGCTTGGTTTTGCCAAATTTTCCCTGGATATCCCTGATTCGGGCAACTGCTGCTTTCAGGTAAGCGGCATTAACCCCACCGGTTGAACCAGTTACTCCTGGAGTGGCAGTCAGGAAGAGGAATCCATCCACATCAGTTACAATTCGGTAAAGCAATTCATAATCACGGCTGCCTTCTTCTGAAAGGCTGATCCCGTCGCAAAAATTGATGTTATAGATCCCTTTGTCTCTTAATAATCTGTGCACTTTTATGGGATCATTTGTACGATAAGATGCGTAGTCCGGAATCTCCACTCCGTCCAAATCAGATTCAACCAGCAAGTCGATAAAATTTTTAACTCCCATCCGAACGATGATTGAGGTGTACAACATGGGAAGAATGGGAAAATCCGGATGCTTTTCTCTGATTCTTTTTCCCAATAAGATGGCTTTTTGAGCATCGATACCGGTATCCAGAGACTGTTTATGATTTCTCTGCATAGGTGCGCCATCCAGCCATGGAGCGCCCCCGGGTGTTCCCAGCTCCACATAATCCAGGCCGCTTTCGATGAATGCATCGATTAGCTCAATGGATCGATTTAAATCAGGGCCGATGCTTGGCAGGTAAGTCATCAAACAGGCTTCCTTTCGTTCATGGGCATCAGCGAACATTTTGTCAATACGATTCATCATTGCACCTTATCCCTTCGTTGCTTCTTTCAATTCACGGGCAAAAGGAGCGATTTTTTCAATAGTCTCGCCTGCCTGGAGGCGTTTTGAAATCGCGCTGCCCAACATGACCCCATCTGCCCCGACAGTTCGAATGCTCTCATACACTTGTTCAGGAGAAGAAATCCCGCAAACGATAATGATTGGTGTATTTACTTTAAATTCATCTTCGAGCATTTTTACACGATCTACTGCAGGTTTCAATTCATCAACCGGTAATTTTGTTTTGGTGCCCGAAACACCGCCGGGCTGCGCAATCATGAATAAAAAACCCTTTGATTTTTTAATCAACTTGCATAGAAGATCATATTGCCTGGTTCCCTCTTCTGCAGTAGCAAGACTTGTGGTGATGTCAACAATAAAATAAACATTGTTGATTAATAAATCGGATACAAAACCCAATGAATCATTCTGGCTGATATAGGCATAATCCGGAATATCGACTGCGTCGATGGAAGCATCCACGCACCCTTGTATATAGTTACTCTGTCCATATTTAAAAACCGGGCCCATGAAATTGATCGTCAATAATGGCCATTCGGGATATTTTTCGCGCGTAAATTTCATTAATTCAAACGAATCAGAGGACTTAACAGATTCCTCGATCGCTTCCAGTTGATGGATCTGCATGTTCTTGCCTTCCATCCATGGGTACCTTGTCGGCACAGCGATCTCAATGGCGTCAGCTCCTGTCTCCATGAACATATCAATAATTTCATTGGATTTGGTGAAGGGAGCTTTATCACCTGGTGATAAAGGGATCAGCGCGCCCTCATTCCTGCTGCGCAATTGCTCGAATAACCTGTCCAAACGATTTCCCATTAATAATCCTCCACAATCAACGCAATGCCACTTTGATCCATCGCGATAATGGCAGAGTTGAAATCCTTTGCGAAGACGCGATCCACCTCGCCATTTTCCCAATGCAATATCAATTCAGGGGATAGAATTTTCTCCTGGCTGCCCGTCTGGATTACACGTGCATACATACCGCAATAGCATTCTTCAATTTCGGAATCCACTGGCTTTTCAACTGAAATGATGCGGACATCGGAATTTTCAAATGCCTTGAACACGGCCACAGCGGATGTTCCAGGATAGCCGCTTGAAAGGATCACATCAGGAAGGTTGGGAAATTTTTCTGAAACCAGTTTTTTTAACAGCTTCGCATAACCCGAAATGAAACTGGATGTCAATGATGGAAATGGATAAGGCCCAACATTGGTCGCCGATGGAATAAACAAAGACGTACTGATATTCGAAATATAGTTCTGGAAAGCATAAAGGGAAGGATCATTGAATAAAGTTGCGCATTTTTCAACGTCGACAACCATTCCCTTTTCCTTCAATTTATTAACAAGATTTGCGTCTCTTCCCACTTCCTTGTTGATCGCTAAATACGCTTTCAAATCAAGGGCGCTTGCCGCGCTGAGAAAAAGTTTCAAATCATCTTTATCATCTACAGCAAAAGATGGGATTAGATTCAAGTGCCTCGCCAATGCGAGATACCCGGAAATCACAAAGGGCTTTGCCAGGGATATTGTTTTATAAACCTCAGTATTCAATATTTTTCCATCCAGTGTGATTTCTGGATTTTTTAAAGCCATTGCTTGTAAAGCTTTTATCTGCAGAGCAGCAAAATCAGCATTGGCCTGAAGTGCTGAAACGGTATCAGCCAATCCATCCAATGCGGGCGAAAACGGATCTGGAACGTACATTCCTCCATACTTTCCATACTCAGTTTTCAGATCGAAATTGGGCAAAGTATCTTTTGAATCTAGATCTATTGACATTTGGTTCTCCTTATTCACTTTATTCATCGATTTCTGTTTGTTTTTCAGTCTCAGAAAAATGCTTCAGCAGCATATTCTTTACGTCATTTATATTTCTCTCACTAAGTTCCACCATTTTTGCGATGATTTGTTCATTTCTGAACATATCAAGGATTTTTTGGATAATTTGAATCTGCGATTTTGGATCTGGCAAAGAAAGCATGAAAACCAGCTTTGCCTTGATCACATCGCCATCTTCGCCGCCCATCAAACCAAATGGCACTGGTTCTTCCAGAATTGCCACAGCCAGCGCTTTCTTTAAGCAATATTCAGAATCGGTGTGGGGCAGCGCGGTGGGGATTTTTGTTGGCATTCCGGTTGGAAAATTGTTTTCCCGTTCAATTACGGCATTCCGGAACTGGCTTACCACGGCGCCATTTATAAATAGCGTTGTCGATAATTTATCCAACACTTCAATCGAAGAAGTTGTTTTTATCTTTTCCACGAGTACAAAATCGAAAAACGGTTCATTCATTAGCATTGCATCTTTCATTTCGCCTGAAAATATTTTAGTGATCGCATTTATTTCATCAACATCTCATTGATCAAATCGATGTCAGCATTCGTTAATAATGGGCTGACCTTTATCACCGGAAGTTGTCGATCGATGATGTTTATGGTGGTAATAATGGCGTCCAGATGCGATTTATCTACCTGCCCGAGCCTTTTTATTGGTACAACATCCACAATTGTGATTTCGGGGAACTCTTTCTTTAATCTGGAAACCACCATCCAAACCGTGATCCCGCCGCTGGGGCAAACTACGATTACCCTTTTTCCCTTTTTACGCTCATCTTTTAATTCCCTGGCCAACACCATATACATGGATAAATAATTTGCCTCTTCACTTGGGATATTTATTCCATATTCTGTGCCAACAACACGATTGATTTCATCGATGGCTTCTGTTGTAGCCTGCCAGATTGATGGATACATAATCTGGATTTCTTCACTCAATTTATTGCGAATCGGCAGATTCAGCTTAATTCGTAAAATCTGCCGCGATATGTGTTCGATTAATTTCTTTTCAACCTGGGGGTTTTCCAATTTTTCCCCAGTCTTTTCTCCGACCAGCTTGAACAATTGACTGGTAAGCTGATTTGCCAATTGGACCTGTTGATCAGAACTGGATTCCTCCTGGTTGATCCTTCCTCCCCTTATCGAACCAAGCAATTCCATCGTAAATTGGATAATTTCCTGGTCCGGTATCGATAAACCCGTTGTCTTGTACAATCGCAATGCTGCGCTCTGAGTAACTTGAAATTCGGGTGTCTCAGCAACCAGTTTCGACTTCTCTTCGTCAGGCTCAATAACATAGCCGGCCCTGCAGTGGATTTTCATGATTGCCCAGCACAAAGCCAGATAGAGTACGATCGATTTGGATAATGTGGCGTTGATATCTTGCAGGATCCGGTTTACTTCGCGCCAGGCATCTTGAACCTTCCATGCACTCATGTGAG
>CAZDUN010000180.1:0-3042 GCA_964508615.1 uncultured Pelolinea sp.
TCACCTGAACAAGCGCGCGGTTTACCCCCATCTCCCGCCACGGATATCTATTCACTGGGCGTGATCGCTTACGAAATGTTTTCAGGTTCGCCGCCGTTCGACGCGCAAGATTCGGTCGAATTGGCGCGCATGCACCGCGAGGAAATCCCTAAGCCCCTCCAGAAACGAATGCCGGGTTTTCCGATCGCGCTGGAGCGCTTCGTTTCAAAAGCGCTCTCAAAAGAGCCCCAGGAGCGTTTCCCCGACGGGAATGCCTTTGCGCAAGCCCTTCAGAGCGTTCAAAAAGAAGTTCAATCAGAAGATCAATTGAGTCTACGAAAGCCGCTGCAGCCTGTTGAAAAGAATGTCAAACCGGCCGGCAAATCCATGCCTGCGATTCAATACCCCGCCGCTGCTCGGGCTCAAAGAAAAGAGGAACCGCGCTTCAATTGGCTCACCATCCTGCTCAGCTTTTTGGCGCTCATCCTGGGGGGCGGATTGATCCCTTTCTGGATTTACGTGCTATTCTCAATAAACAGGTAGAATTTACTATATGACTACAATGATCTCAGCTTCCATACTTAACGCAGATTTTTCCAGGCTTGGCGATCAAATCCAGGCCGCTGAAAAAGCCGGCGTGGATTGGATTCACCTGGACATCATGGATGGCCATTTTGTACCGAACATATCTTTCGGACCACATATCGCCGCTGTCTGTCGTAAGCTGACTTCGCTGCCCCTGGATACCCACCTGATGATCAGCAATCCTGACCAATATATCGATGCTTTCGCGGATGCCGGATCGGATAATATTTCTGTGCATATCGAAAATAACCCGCACATCCACCGCACTTTGCAGAACATCCATAAAAAGAATAAACAGGCGGGCATTGTGATGAATCCCGGCACGCCTGTCCAGGCGGTTTTCCCTTTGCTGCACATGGTGAAATTTGTGCTGGTAATGAGCGTAAACCCCGGTTTTGGCGGGCAAACATTCATTCCGGAAACCCTGGGGAGCATCACCGAATTATCTAAAAAGATAAAGGAAGATAAACTGGATGTTATGATCGAGGTGGACGGCGGGATTAATTCTGATACTCTACCCGCCGCGCGGAAGGCTGGCGCAAGTATTTTTGTGGTGGGTTCATATATTTTCAATCACCCCGACGGCATCGAAGCGGCTGTCCGAACGCTGAAATGATCAGCAGAAAGCAAACAGGCTGCGCTTGCCACGCAGCCTGTGTTTTTATAAAAGGCTATTGATTGCTTATGCGGTTTTGGAAAGGCTTTTAATACACTTGGCGCATAATACTTTTCGCACCATCACGCCGTTTTCATACACGGAAACTTTCTGCAGGTTTGGTTTAAACTTGCGGTTGGTCGCGCGCAATGAAAAACTGCGGTTATGCCCGAAAGTGGTGGTTTTTCCACAATGCTCACACTTTGCCATTGGTCTATCCTTTCAATACGAAATCTCTACCTTGTAAAGAACAAAAAAGTAGTTTACCATAATCCGTAACGAATAACAAGCTGATTGGTTAATATAAAAAGGGTCAACTAAAGATGAGTGAAATGAAAAAAAGTTTGGGAAAAATTTCCATCTCTTACAATGCGATATCAACGATCGCATATCAATCTGCGCTTGAATCGTACGGCGTTGTCGGCCTGGCAACGGAAAACATCGCGCGCGGAATCTCAAACCTGTTTTCCAAGACCCCCACATCCGGCGTGATCGTGCAATATGACGGCGATATCATTAATATTGATTTATTCATCGTGGTCGAATATGGGACGCGCATCGCTTCGGTGACCAAGAGCGTGGCAAATAATGTAAAATTCAACGTCGAAAAAATGGTTGGTATCCCGGTCAATGAAGTGAACGTGCACGTCCGCGGCCTTAGGGTTAGCGATACTGATTGAAATTATTTTTAATTTTAAGGATTTATATTCATGGCTGATGCTCAAGGCGATCCACATCAGGTGGATCAGGTGAAATATGAACCGCTTTATTCCATCGATGGACAATCGATCAAGCATGCCTTCTATGCCGCTCTGGTGTGGTTGAGAAATCATCAACAAGTTATCAATTCATTGAACGTTTTTCCCGTGCCCGATGGCGATACCGGTACCAATATGTTCCTGACCATGCAGTCCGCTTACAGCGAAATCGCCGACTCTGAAGAGACCAGCGCCGGCAAGATCGCCCACCAGATCTCGCAAGGGGCTTTGATGGGTGCGCGCGGAAATTCCGGCGTGATTCTTTCGCAGTTGCTGCGCGGTTTCGCCCGTTTGCTGGACGATCATTCTGAAATGGACGCTGACCTTTTGGTGCAAGCGCTGGGCGAGAGCCGCAACACTGCCTATAAAGGCGTCGTCCGGCCGGTGGAAGGCACGATCTTAACCGTAGCCAAGGATATGGCCAAAGCCGCCGAGGATTCCCGCAATGATTCCAACGAAATTATTTATCTCCTGGAAAAAACGCTCAGAGCCGGTGAGGAATCCCTCAAGAACACACCCAATCTGCTGCCAATTCTGAAACAGGCCGGAGTGGTCGATTCAGGCGGCAAGGGTTTAGTCATTATACTCGAAGGAATGTATCGATATGCCACCCACCAACCGGTTGAAATCGGCGAAGTGGCGGTCGAGCGATCACCGATCAGTCTGGATAGCATGCAGCTCAGCCAGTTGCACGATGAAATCGAGCCCGGTCAAGATTTTGAGATTGTGGTGGATTTCAAGCCCGAAGGCGAATTGAACCTGGAAAATTTCTACGGGGATTTGGAAAAAATTGGCACGTCTATCCAGGTTGGTGAAGGCGACAATATGTACCGCATGCATATTCACGTGCCCACTGAAAAGAAATACGATCCCATCGAACTGGTTGGCAAGTATGGCGCTGTTCAAAAGGTGTACATCGAGAACTTGCTGGAGCAGATGAAAGAGCAGGAAAATGAGGAGGATTTCTCCAATCCGGTGGAGCAAGGCCAATTTGCGGTTTTGCCGTTTAACCCCGAAATGGCAAAACCCATAAAATAAAATAAAGGGGGTTTAAAAAAAACAAAA
>CAZDUN010000180.1:3052-5156 GCA_964508615.1 uncultured Pelolinea sp.
TGGGCGTTTCCTGCATCGTCAGCGGCGGCCAGACCATGAACCCCAGCACCAATGATATTTTCCAGGCATATAAGGACCTGCCAACAGATAAAGTCATCATTCTGCCCAATAACAAGAACATTATCATGGCTGCCGAAGCCAGTAAAAAACTTTCAGATAAACAGGTAGAGATCATCCCCACCCGCAACATTCCACAAGGCTTGTCAGCCTGTTTGCGCCTGAATCCCCAGGGTGATTTTTCCGAGATAGTGGCTGAAATGAACGATTCGCTGGATGAAGTGGAAGCTGGTGAGATCACAACCGCCACCCGCTCGATCGAGCTGAATGGCGTGAATGTGAAAGAAGGCGAAGTGATCGCCCTGCTGAACGGCGATCTGGTTTCTTCCTCCAAATCCATCGTAAAAGCATGCAGTGAATTGTTGAAGAAAGCCAAAACAGAAGAGCGCGAGCATGTGACGATTTTCTACGGCAGCGACACGACCAGGGAACAGGTTGAGGAAATCACCAAACTGATCAACAAAAACTATCCCGATCACGAGGTCGAAGTACACGAAGGCGGCCAACCGCATTACCAGTTTATTCTCTCCATTGAATAAACCTGATCTGAAAGCATAGCCCACCGCCGGGATTTTGCCCGGTGTACAATACTCTTAACATGACCGGCTTTTTTAACACGCTTTCTGGAATTCTTACCCTTGAAAAAAAGAGGGGTTTTACTGATACAGCAGTGGTGGGTGGATTTTCCAGGTTCCTTTCCTTTATTGAAAATAATGGGCCAAAGGAAAATCTTCACCCTGAGGATTTGGCCATTCTACGGGAAATTACCGAACGCTACAGTGAATGGCCGCAGGACACCCGCCAAAAGATCATTGAAGCTTGCCTGGCATGGATAAAAAACCAGCCGCTTGAAAAACGTCTGGAATTACCGGATATGAGCGCGTTGTTCAGCAAGCCGGCAGGGAGAGGTCAGGATAAGGCGCTGGCGGGGTCTATCCAGGCCTTGCGCGGCATTGGCGAAAAAAACGCGAAATATTACACAAAACTGGGTATCCATACAGTCTATGATTTACTGCGGTATTTTCCCCGCCGCTACCAGGATTTCAGCAAATTGAAAACAATCAATCGCCTGGAATATGGCGAGGAATTATCCGTGATCGGGACGCTCTCCAGCGATCTATACACCCGCACTGCCAAGCGCGGCAATTTGAAGATCACGGAAGCTACACTGAGTGACGGCACTGGTTCGATCAAGGTCACCTGGTTCAACCAGCCCTATCTCACCACCCAACTGAGCAAAGGTTCCGCCATCGTTGTTTCGGGCAAGGTGGATATGTATCTGGGTAAGCTGGTGATGAACAGCCCGGATTGGGAGCCGCTGGACAGCGGCCAACTGCATACCAACCGCATTGTGCCGATGTATCCATTGACAGCCGGCATCACTCATCGCCAAATACGCCGTATCATCCATCAATCCCTGCCCTTTTGGTCTGCGCGTGTCCGGGAGTATTTGCCGGTAGATATACTGAAATCCGAGAACTTTCCGGAAATTGCCCGGGCTTTGCAGAATATTCATTTCCCGGAAACCAGCGAGGATTTGGAGCATGCCCGAGCCCGCTTTGCGTTCGAAGAAATATTCTTTCTGCAATTGGGAGTCATGGCGCAAAAAACCGATTGGTGCGAACGCCAGGCGGAAATTTATTCGCTGCCCGATGAAGAGGTTCAGCAAAGCGCCGGACGGCTTCCGTATGAGCTGACCAAGGCGCAGCGCTCAGCCATTCAGGATATTCTCAAAGATCTGGCCGGCGGCCGTCCGATGAACCGCCTGCTGCAGGGGGATGTGGGTTCCGGTAAAACCGTGGTGGCCAAATTTGCCATCCAGGCCATCCTGCGCGGGAACGCCCAAGCAGCCGTCATGGCGCCCACCTCCATTCTGGCGGAGCAGCATTTCCGTACGCTTTCCGGTTTATTGACCAATGACCAATCGCTCAACCCGGATGAGATCGCGCTATTGATCGGCTCCACGCCTGCCCGGGAAAGAAGCATCATTCTGGATGGATTGGCAACCGGCAAGATCAAGGTCATCATTGGCACGCACGCACTGTTG
>CAZDUN010000181.1:0-5146 GCA_964508615.1 uncultured Pelolinea sp.
GAATGGGTGCCCAACGGATTTCGGAATTATCACAAAAGTAAAATATTCCGCTTCTTCCGCTGCTGGCGCTGCCTCTTCTTCTACAGGCGCAGCTTCTTCAGCAGGTTCTTCTACTACTGCTGCTTCCGGTGAGGCACATGCCGCCAACAAACCCAGCGCCAAAACTGCCACCATCAAAATTGAAAAATACTTTCTAGTCACGTTTACTCTCCTTTTACTTCCTATTTGTGTTTATTTTCAGTAATATGCATTTTCAATCTTCCTGTGGAATTTCCTCCTTTCCCTAAAATAAATTATTCGATATGCTTGCACGAATTTCTGATTTTCAATGTCGTGCTCAGCGAATAAGTTCTCGGTGTTGCTTCCTCAGCCTGCCCTTCAATTCTGGAAATAAGCAGGTCCACACCCAAGGCCGCCATTTGTTCTATCGCAATATCAACTGTGGTTATCGAAGGTTCAAAAATCTCAAGCCATTCCGCATCATCCATGGCGATTACAGAAATTTCCTCAGGAATCTGGATTTGGTTATCCCTTAGAACTTTCATTGTGCCCATCAAAAGGCGATTGGAAGTTGGGAAGATAGCGGTTGGTTTATTTTCTCCCACAATGCCTAGAAGTTCTGCCGCAGCCTGCTCGCCGAACTCTCTCGTGAATGATCCTTCTTTTAGCAATTCTGGAATTAAGGGAATACCCTGTTTATTTAAAAAGAACTTATATGCTTCAAGCCTTTGAGAACCGGTAGTGGTATTACTGGACCCCACAATAAAAGCGATCTTTCGATGGCCAAGTGCATACAAATGCTCCATTGCCTGAATCACAGCGCCAAAATTATCAGCTTCAACACCATCAAACAAGTCTTTTTCTCTTCGCCGGTTTATCTCCAAAATCGGAATCCCATTTTGAGTCAGGCCGCGAACGTAAGGGGAAGAATCGTTCTCAGGTGGCGGTACATAAATGATTCCATCCAGATCTATTTTTGAAAATTTTTCAAGGTAGTCCAGCAGCAGCCGTGAATCATCGTTGGTTAATCCCAGCAGCATGGTATACCCTTTTTTGCGTAAATGTTCTTCAATATTCTTGGATAAGTTGGTGTAGTAAACATTCAGAATATCCGGGATTATCAACGCGATCATTTTAGAACTGACACCTCGCAAGCCCCTGGCGTTTTGATCTGGCAGGAAATTCAACGCTGCGATCGCTTCTTCAACTTTCTTTCTCGTTTCAGAATTCACGTTTTGTTTGTTATTAATCACTCGTGATGCAGTTGAAATTGAAACTCCAGCTTTCTCTGCCAATTCTTTGATTGTTATTTTGCCTGACATATTCTTCACCGCGATATTATTGACATTTATTGTGATAACGTTTTCACTGATTTTATCATTAATTAGTGTATAATTCAAATACTTTTAAGAATATTCAGGATTGCAAATCTAATGAAAAAGGCAACTATAAAAAATGCTAATTTAAACCTTTACAGGGAAAAATTGCTGCTTGGAGGCGGTCTGAAACGCATCGACAAACAACATGAAAAGGGCAAGATGACCGCCCGGGAACGCATAACAGAGCTGCTCGATCCTGCCAGTTTCCATGAATTGGAAACATTTGTCGCGCAGGATGCCGCTTCACGTGAGGATATGGAATCTTTTGCAAATGGCGTCGTAACAGGTTATGGACGGGTTAATGGACGCGGCGTTTTTGTTTACGCACAAGACTTCACCATTATGGGCGGCTCGCTGGGCGAGATGCAGAGCCAAAAGATCTGCCGGGTAATGGATCTGGCGGCGCAAAATGGAACACTCATAATTGGGTTGATTGATTCCGGCGGCGCACGCATACAGGAGGGGGTGTACAGCCTCAAGGGCTATGCAGAGATATTCCGCCGCAACGCCTTGTATTCGGGCGTAATACCGCAGATCAGCCTAATCATGGGCCCTTGCGCCGGAGGCGCTGCATACTCGCCAGCCCTTACGGACTTCATTATCATGGTGGAAGAAACATCTCATATGTTCATCACCGGGCCGAACGTCATTAAGGAGATTACCGGAGAGGAAATCGATTTTGAAAATTTAGGCGGTGCGCGCGTACACATGAGCATCAGCGGCGTGGCATCCCTGTCCGCAAAAAGCGAAAAGGAATCCATCGCACTTTGCCGTCAACTACTGACCTATATCCCGTCGAATAATGTGGAAAACCCGCCCAGCACAACGACTCCAGATGATCCCTTGAGAACCGATGAAACACTCAACACGATCGTGCCAGATGATGACGCGGAACCATACAGTATGCACGAAGTAATTCATCGCGTGGTGGATAGCGACTCATTCTTTGAAATCCAGCCGTCCTTTGCAACCAACGCGATAATCGGCTTTGCCCGCTTCAACGGCCGTTCAACCGGCATTGTCGCCCAGGAACCCAGCGCAATAGCAGGAGTCATCGATATCGATGCTTCTGATAAGATCACGCGGTTTGTGCGTTTTTGTGACAGTTACAACATTCCAATCGTTACTTTTGTCGATTCTCCCGGTTTTCTTCCTGGAGTTAACCAGGAACATGGAGGCATAATTCGCCATGGCGCCAAAGTGCTATTTGCATACTCTGAAGCGACCGTTCCAAAAGTGAGCATTATCACTCGCCGGGCGTTTGGCGGCGCTTATATTGTTATGGGCAGTAAATACCTGGGAACTGACATCAACTTTGCCTGGCCTACCGCGCAGATCGCTGTCATGGGCGGGGAGGGCGCGATTAATATCCTCAACAATCGCGAAATCTTGAAGGCTGACAATCCGGAGGTTGAACGGCAGAGATTGTTGGATCAGTACAAAGAAAAATATCTGATGCCCTACGCAGCGGCAAAAGCAGGCATCATTGATGAAGTAATCCTGCCTTCAGAGACGCGCAGCAAAATCATTTCCGCGTTATCCATGAACTCTGAAAAGCAAATCCATCATCCCATGAGAAAGCATGGAATTTCTCCCGTTTAAGGATGAGATATGAATAATGTATTTTTCATCTCTCTGGTAGGCGCAGGCCTGGTATTTTTAGGGCTTATGCTGCTGTGGTTTCTCATGGATATTCTGGTCAGAATCTGCAACCATGAGAATGCTATAGCAAGAGAAGATAAAACCAGTAAACCGGCGCGGGATGAGCTGGAGTGGGAACAAAAAGCAGTGGCAGTGTCCACAGCCATCGCTCTCGCGTTGCAGCAAACATTATTGGTTGCCCCAGATAAAAAATCTGACACTTGCCTGACTGCCTGGCAAATAGTGCACAGACATCAGCAGCTCCACAGCAAACCTCGCAATAGATAAAAATAGGATCAAAATATGCAGATATCCGTAAAAATTCAAGGTAAATTATTCAGGGTTGAAATTGATGACATCAAAACACGTCCAATCCAGGCAAAAATCGACGGCGAGATTTTTGAAGCATGGCCGGAAGAAACACCTGCTTCATCAGAGGCCGGCAACAATAAAACCCAATCCATAAAAACCCTGCCTGCGATCCCGGCCCCTGAAACCAGTCCAGCATCCAAAGCGCAGGATGAGCGCCCCAATGTTATCAACGCGCCAATCCCCGGCGTGATAGTGGATATAAAGGCCAAGCAAGGCGACACCGTTCAATACGGACAAGAACTTTGTATTCTGGAAGCAATGAAAATGAAGAATTCCATCCGCGCCAGCCGCGATGGAATTGTTGGAAGAGTCTTTGCCAAACTCAACGAACATGTTAAACAGGGGCAAATTTTATTTGAACTGGAAGATGGAAAATAACCATGATATCCACTCTTCTCCAAGACAATATGCTTAATAACTTCCTTATCCTAAGCTGGCAAGATGTCATTATGATCATTTTGGGGTTGGTGCTTATCTACCTGGCAATTGTGAAAGAATATGAACCGGTATTGCTGCTTCCAATTGGTTTTGGCTGTGTTTTAGCCAATCTGGGAATGGCGGCAACCGCTAATGGTCATGGATTCCTTTCGGTGCTCTACCGTGCCGGCATAGAATCGGAGCTCTTCCCGCTTCTCATATTCATCGGAGTCGGTGGAATGATCGATTTCAGCCCGCTTCTTTCCCAACCGCACCTCGCGCTACTCGGGGCTGCCGGCCAATTCGGAATTTACGGCACTTTGATCATCGCAACATTCCTGGGATTCAACCTGAATGAAGCAGCTTCAATCGGCGTGATTGGGGCAATCGACGGCCCCACTGCAATTTTTGTAGCAGGCAAATTGGCTCCTGAAATGCTTGCGCCGATCGCGGTTGCAGCTTATTCCTATATGAGCCTGATACCCATCATCCAACCGCCTATCATGAGACTCCTCACCACTCGCAAAGAACGATTGATACGTATGGAATATGCTCCGCGCGAGGTCAGTAAAAAAGCGTTGATTATCTTCCCAATCCTGGTGACAATCATCATCAGCATCCTTGCACCGGATGCCGCCCCTCTTATTGCAGCGCTGATGCTGGGAAATCTGCTGAAAGAATCCGGGGTGGTTGAAAGGCTGAACCAGAGCGCCCAAAACGAGATCATCAATATCTCCACGCTTTTCCTCGGCCTGACCATCGGTGCAACCATGACCTCGGAAAGTTTCCTGAGGCTGGATACGCTGATGATCCTCGCGCTGGGTCTTGCGGCGTTTATTTTGGACACCGTCGCCGGACTGTTATTTGGTAAGTTAATGGCTTTGCTCACAGGCGGTAAGATCAATCCGCTGATTGGAGCATGCGGCATTAGCGCTTTCCCCATGGCTGGCCGCTTATCCGCTAAAATGGCGCAGGAAGAGGACTTCAGCAATTTCATTCTCATGCACGCGATGGGCGCAAACACAGCCGGTCAATTGGGGTCCGTCATCGCAGGAGGGTTACTGCTTTCTCTCGTATTGAATCTGGGTTAATATCCCAATCCATTCATTTCAGCGAAAAGATCATCAGGAGATCTTTTTTTGTGTCTTGGAATAGCCATTCCTGTTTGCCAATTTTGGGAACTTGTGGTCGCAGAAAATCCTCTGAAGGAAACCTGATGACAATTGTCCCCTTTAGAGGATTGAAGGTCAGTTGCCAATTTGTCTTTAGTCTTCTGTGACTGCCCCCGCCTGCCCACTGCATGGGGGGTTCAATTCAATTACGCCCAAATTGCACTC
>CAZDUN010000182.1:0-2854 GCA_964508615.1 uncultured Pelolinea sp.
CGAACACCAGCAGCGGGATATATTCGCGTGAATGGTCCGTGCTGGGGGTTGTGGGGTCCACGCCGTGGTCAGCCACGATCATGGCAATATCCGTGTCCTTCATCTTGGCGCGGATGGTGGGGATGTAAGCGTCGAATTCCTCGAGCTTTTGCGCGTAGCCTTTGGCGTCATTGCGGTGGCCGTAGGTCATGTCGAATTCGACCAGGTTGGCGAACAGCAGCCCGCTGAAATCTTCGTCCATGAAATCGACCATGGCCTGGATGCTTTCCATGTTGAAGACCGAGTGATGCGTCTTGCTGATGCCGCGCCCGCCGAACAGGTCGTCGATCTTACCGCTGGCATATACTTTATAGCCGGCTTTGATGAGCGTATCCAGCATGGTATCGCGCGGAGCCAGCAGCGGGTAATCGTGGCGGCGCTTTGTGCGGCTGAAGTTGCTGGCGTTTTCTCCAGTGAACGGGCGCGCGATCACGCGCCCCACCGCGTGCTTTCCGGTCAGCATCTTGCGTGAGATATCGCAGATGCGGTAGAGTTCTTCGATTGGGATGATGTCTTCGTGCGCCGCGATCTGGAAGACGGAATCCGCCGAGGTGTACACGATCGGCTTGCCGGTGCGCATGTGTTCCTCGCCCAGTTCCTGGATGATTTCCGTGCCGGAGGCTGGTTTGTTGCCCAGCGCTTCATAGCCGGTCAGCCGTGTGAATTCATCCAGCACTTCCTTGGGAAAGCCGTTGGGGTAGGTGGGGAAGGGCTGCTTTACCTCGATGCCCATCAGTTCCCAATGGCCGGTGACCGAGTCTTTGCCCTTGGAGATTTCGTTGCATTTGCCGTATGCCCCGCGCGTGTTTACACGCGCCGGCACACCCTCAATAAAAGTGATGTTGCCGATGCCCATTTCGCCCATGTTGGGTAGGTTCAACCCGCCCAGCACGCGCGCGGTATTGGCGAGCGAGTTGCTGCCGACATCACCGTACTGATCCGCGTCGGGCAGTTCACCCGCTCCCACGCCATCCAAAACGATCACCGCAATCCTTTTAATATCCATTATTTCGTCCTGTTCAATTTTGCTGTAAGTCCTTGATTATACCTTTGGAAGCATCTGCAGGTGATTGATTTATTATAGGAAATTTGTAAAAAAGAAAGATCAAGAAATACATCGGTGTAAACGCGAACAGACTGATTGATTAATACGATCTGCCGTTAATGGCAGTGGATCTGGATCAAGCCGTTTGCCCCCAAGGAAGTACAATTAGAATAGCCTTACGCTTTTCATGGGCGAATATGTCGCAAAAAATCATCTGCGTCGTTAATGATGTCTGCCTTCCGGGTTCCGGCCTTTATGAGGAACATGGCCTTTCTTTTTGGATCGATATCGGTCATGGTATCGCGATGTTGGATACCGGTCAATCTGACCGTGTCCTGACGCATAATTTGAAAGTACTCGGCTTGCATGAGCAAGAAGTAAATGCGCTGGTGTTGAGTCATGCCCATTACGACCATACCGGCGGATTGAATACTGTGCTGTCCGGCAATCCGCACTTGACCATTCACGCGCATGCAGATATCTTCCAACCGCGTTTCTCTTATAAAAATGGCGCATATCAATCCATTGGCCTGAAGATCCAGCCGGAGGAATTATCCAGCCGCGCGCGGCTGCTCCTTTCCGATAAGCCGATCGAAGTGCTTCCTCATTTGTGGACAACTGGTGAAATTATCGGGCGAAGCGGACCGGAAGGTAGAAGTTCAACCCATTTCATTCATCTTGGCAGCGATTGGCACAGCGATCCCTATAAGGATGATATGTCTCTGGTTTGGGATTTGGATGATCGGTTGATCCTGATCTGCGGTTGCTGTCATGCCGGCTTGTTGAACACACTAACACACGTCGAACGGATTTTCAATAAACCGGTTCACGCGATTCTGGGCGGAACGCACCTGATTTCAGCAGATAAACCACAGCTGGCGCAAGTGATCGCTGTGCTTGAAAAAACACCGGCGCGCATGCGTTTTCATCTGAACCATTGCACGGGCGAAACCGCGCTTCAGGCGCTCAAGTCGGTTTTTGGTGAAAGGGTTGTGGCTTTCCTGGGGGGCACGGTTCTGCATTTGGATGGTCTTTTCGCTTGATCAGCCGGATGGAGCAAAGCGGTTTTTCAGGGAGGTTAATAAATGTCCTACATAAATTGGGCCATAATGATTTTATGATTAAAACATAAGTTTTTTTCACGGAGTATAAGAATGAAGAAAGAAAATATTTCTGGAATAATCAGTATCGTTATTGTCTTGCTGGCCGCCGCCGGGCTGGCCTGGGCTGGCAGCCAGGGTGGGCTGCGGGCGGGTGGCTTGCCCATCTTTGCCCTCAGCATCGGGTTGGCGTTCCTGATCCAATGGTTGGCGTTCATCCCGGCGTATTTCTTCCAAACCGAGAAATTTTTTGATTTAACCGGCAGCCTCACTTATATTTCCGTGACCCTTATCGCGCTGCTGCTCAGCGGCAGTGTGGACGCGCGTTCCTACCTGCTGGCTGGCATGGTGGTCATCTGGGCGGCGCGATTGGGAAGTTTCCTGGTCACGCGCATTCATAAAAGCGGCAAAGATAGCCGCTTTGACGCCATCAAGCCTTCATTTGTGCGTTTCTTGCAAACCTGGACGATACAGGGCTTGTGGATTTCCTTCACGCTGGCGGCAGCCCTGGCAGCCATCACCGCCCAAATCAAGGTTGACCTGGATGGCTTTGCGCTTGCCGGCTTGCTCATCTGGGCTTTCGGGTGGGGCATGAAAGCCCTGCCCAACAAACTTAAAATTGTTTACCCCCCCTACCCCGTAAACATTAATACATAAACCAATAGGGTTT
>CAZDUN010000182.1:2864-5107 GCA_964508615.1 uncultured Pelolinea sp.
GCTCATCTGGGCTTTCGGGTTGGGCATGGAAGCGCTGGCGGACCACCAGAAAAATGTGTTCCGCCGCGATCCCCGTAACAAGGATTCCTTCATCCAGAGCGGTTTGTGGTCCTGGTCGCGCCACCCCAATTATTTCGGTGAAATCGCCTTGTGGGTGGGAGTGGCCGTGGCGGCTTTCCCTGCCCTGTATGGCTGGCAGCTGCTCACGCTCATCTCGCCCGTGTTCGTCGCCTTGTTATTGATCAAGGTCAGCGGCATCCCGCTGCTGGAGAAGCGCGCGGATGAAAAATGGGGCGGGCAGGCGGATTATCAAGCCTATAAAGCACGCACATCTGTGTTGCTGCCGCTGCCGCCGCGAAAAAGGTAATCAGAATGAATGCAAAAAATATTGATGCAAAAAAAATGGTTTTAAAAATCAAATATTTATTTCCACCATTGATCGGATTGGCCGGCGTTCTCTTTATGCTCCTGGCTTCGCGTATGTTAAGCGCGGGAGCCTGGCCGCTCCTGTCTTTAACGCCCTACCCCGAGATCAATCTGAAAATGACTTTGCAATTGATGGTATTGCCAGTCTCCTTTCTGGTGATTGGATTGATCTACCTGTACGACCGCGCTGCCATTCGCAAATTCTTCCGCAGAGGTGAACTAGATGCCTCTGCTGAGCCGATTGCCTGGTTGGGGATTAGAACTGGCAGCCGCTGGGTAGAGGTCGGTCGTTCGATTGCTATCATTATCACGGCCGGCACAGCGGTCTTTATGGCCATTAGTGTGATCACAAGCAAGGGACAGGTTAATCGCTCTTTTTTTGCCTTGCTGCCGTTGGCATTCATTTTTTCCGCAACCAATGCCTGGTCCGAAGAGATTTTCACACGCTTTGCTGTTGTAGCTGGCCTCGACGGGAAACTGCCGCCAAAAATTAAATACGGAATCTCTGCCGCCATTTTTGGAATTCCGCATTATTTTGGTACGCCGGGTGGATTTGTGGGCGTTTTAATGGCTGGCTTCATGGGCTGGTTGCTGGCCAAGGCCGTACATGAAACCAAAGGTATTTTCTGGGCATGGTTCATTCACTTTGTGCAAGACGTGGTCATTTTCACTGCCAGCATCATAATCATGCTGGGGGCATCATGAACCGTAAAGCATCGAAAACCCGCATAACTCATTTTCTGAAATCTATATAAAGCGCCAAAGATAGTAGATCATTTCTGTTAAAGAATTCGATTATTGCGAAAAACATTTACGATAAAAGATTAACACACGAAAATAAAATTTATAGTAAACTCTTTAATTGCATGTTAAACGAAAGTTCTAAGACAGAATGTAAGTTTTTGATTTGGAACCCATGTTTACTTGGCAATAAATAAGGAAAGGAGTTCCAAATCATGTCAGAAAAAGAAACAGGCACCGTCAAGTGGTTCAATGGCAGCAAAGGCTACGGTTTCATTCAGCGTGAACAGGGCGAAGACGTCTTTGTCCATTTCAGCGCGATCGTCGCCGACGGCTACCGCAACCTGGAAGAAGGACAGCGCGTTGAGTTCGTTGTCACCCAGGGCCAGAAGGGCCCCCAGGCTGAGAATGTTACCATTCTCTAAATCATAAATAAATAAACAAAAGGAAGAAAAGGATGGCTGATTGGCCATCCTTTTTATTATTTTCCCTAAAGATAAAACTGTTATTTTTAACCACAGATGAATTCAGATGAACACAGAATTTCGCTTTAGTTGTAGCGCAGGCATGAATGCCTGTGATAAATTATCTTTATTGGCTTTCTAGGGTAGCTGTCCCCTTCCTGGGGCATGAGAGGGCCGACGCGAGGTTGGGAATGATGAATAAAAGGTGGGATTAAATAACCAGTGCCCCCAAGGGGACTACTCTGGCAAGTACAGGTCAAACCCCTGTTTTGGCCGCCTGTACCCAACCATAGAAAATTGTAGGCTGGGTTGGTGATTTTCCAACCCAGCATGTTTTTATGTTACTAAAAATATTGAAAAAATCAAAGACGATTGAACGAGCCTAATGATTGGCAAAATCAGTGTGATCTGTCTTTTATCTGTGTTGATCTGTGGTTAAAAAAATCAGTACCCCCAAGGGGACTCGAACCCCTGTTTTGGCCGCCTGTACCCTTCCTGGGGTACCTGTACCCGACGCCAGGAAGGGCATGAGAGGGCCGATAACAAATGTAGGATTAAATAAAACATGCCCCCAAGGGGACTCGAACCCCTGTTTTAGCCGCCTGTACCCTT
>CAZDUN010000183.1:0-5097 GCA_964508615.1 uncultured Pelolinea sp.
TCCGATCAGGCGGTAGCCGGACTGGTTATCCGGGATGCGAGCCCCCACCGCCCAGGAAAACAGCAGCGTGCCGAGCGTGTTGCTCAGCCTCCGCACCGGCGGCATTTGGGAAAAGTCGCGCTGCCCGATGATCAGGTCGGCGTGGGTTTTTCCATAGGCGTTCAGGAAAGCCGGGATCTCGGCCGGGTCGTGCTGCCCGTCGGCGTCCAGCGTGATGATAAAGTCATCGCCGCGCGCCAGCGCCTGACGCATGCCGGCTTGCAGCGCGGCGCCCTTACCCAGGTTGCGCGGGTTAACGAGCACCTCGGCACCAGCTTCACCGGCCAGCCGGGCGGTGCCATCGCGCGAGCCGTCGTCGATTACCAGCACCGGCAGGTGCGCGCGCGCCGCGCGCACCACCGCGGCGATGGTGCGTTCTTCGTTGTAGGCCGGGATCAGGGCGCAACCCTTGGGTTTCCTGCTTGTATTCATCGCGTCAATCCTATCATGAATCCATCCGTAACCCTCAACCTGTCAGCGGCGCGGATGTGCTTTTTTTGCGCAGTTTGAAGTAGAGCGCGGCCCCGCCCGCGATCAGGATGGTCAGCGCCCACAGGGCCGCGCGCACGGCGCCGTAGGTCTGCTGGATGCCCTCCGAAAGCAAATAACCTACCCCCAGCAGCAGCGCGGATTTGAGCAGCTCGCCCAGCATCAGAAAAGCGATCCAGCGCCGCGCGGGTACGCGCTGCAGCCCGACCGCGATCAGGGTGGGGATGGGCAGCCCGACCGTGAATTTGGAAAGGAAAATCAGGCGCGCGGCGTGCTGGCGGATGGCGCGGCCCAGGCGCCGCAGGCCGCGCGGGTCGATGCGCAGCCTTTGGCAGGCGCGTTCGACCCACTCCATTTTACCGAAGCGCCCCAGGCTGTACCAACCCAGGTCGGCTGCCAGGTTGCCGCTCACGATGGCCAAAAAAGCCGGCAGCGGCAGCAAGCGGCCCAGCGCGATGCCAGCGCCAGCCGCCAGCAGGGTAAATGGACCTTCGGCAAAGGTGGCCAGGCCCAGCAGGATATAGGGCAGAATTTCAGTTGGGGCGAGCGCGTCGAGCAGATTCAACATGAGTGATACCTGGTAGCGAACGCGGGATTTTTCCGCAGGTTGCATTTGTTTTCGCTTTCTATTTTAGGCATAACCGGCCAAAACCCCATCGCCCGCCGGGAGGAAGCCGCCCCCATCCGCAGATGGATATTTTCCAGGCATATTTCCACCCTGGGACGGGTGCCCGGTAGATGAAAACCGGTCAAAATAGGCGTAATGGCACTCAAACTCAATCCTCGCAACCAAGGAACGCCCATATGACCCATAAGAAGAAAATCCTGTTGATCTGCGCCGCTGTCATCACCATCAGCCTGGCCGCTTACCTGGCGGCCGACCGCTTCCTGATCGAGCACGTCGAGATCGCCGACGTAAACGCTTACGCCAGCGCGGCAGCGGCAACCATCGAAGCGGATAGCAGCCCCTCCGGCGAAACAGGCGCGGCAGCCGAATCAGCGCATGAAGCCGCCGAAGCAGAAAGCGTCACCTACGACGACTGGAATTACCGCAGCGCCGGCCTTTCGATCTCCATCAACGAAGTTTCCAACGGCAGCGGCCGCGACGCGCTGACCTACTTCGTGGCTGACGTGCAGCTCACGGATGCCGCGCAGATGCGCAGCGACTTTGCCGATAACCAGTTCGGGCGCAACATCTTCGCCTATACCTCCGAGATCGCCGCGGCCAACAACGCCATCTTCGCCATCAACGGCGATTATTACGGCTTTCGCGATGACGGCATCATCATCCGCGACGGAGTGATTTATCGCGACCAGCCGGCGCGCGCCGGCCTGGCCATTTATCGCGACGGCAGCATGCAAGTGTACGACGAGACGCAGACCAGCGCCGAAGCGCTGCTGGCAGAGGGGGTATGGAACACGCTGTCCTTCGGGCCGGCGCTGCTGGATGACGGGCAGATCGTGCAAAATTTGGGCACGGTGGAGATCGACACCAACATCGGCAACCATCCCATCCAGGGGGATCAGCCGCGCACCGGGCTGGGCATGATCGACGAGAACCACTTCGTTTTCTTCGTGGTGGACGGGCGCAGCAAGGGCTACAGCAGCGGCGTGAGCCTGGAAGAGTTCGCGCAGCTGTTCGCCGAGCTGGGCTGCACGGAGGCTTACAACCTGGACGGCGGCGGCTCAGCCACCATGTATTTCATGGGGCGCGTGGTCAACAATCCCCTGGGGCGCAACAAAGAGCGCGGCACCAGCGATATCCTGTATATCGGCGCGGAAATATGAGGATTCAACCATGCCAACCGAGTGCGCAATGTTTCTCATCGCAATGGTCATTAATGGCGCGTTTTTATGAATATTTTACACGGCATTGCTCATTAAGAAATGAAATACCTTCAGGTGGTTGCTTTAATGATTTGTTTTTATATATACTGAAACCAGGTACAGTGATCGGGAGGGAACATGTTCAAATTCAAGCGACTTCTTTCTTCACTTTTAGTGTTTCTCTTGATGGCGCAGGTATCCGCCTGTATCACGGTCATCCCCGCCGAAGCAGAAGACAGGGCGGCAGCGGGGACATTGCAGGCAGTTTATGCCGAGCAAACCCAGTCCGCCTTAAGCGCGGCTGACGAATCTGAGGATGCGGATGCCACGCAAGGCGCGCCTGCCGCAACCCCTCAAAATGGCCGCGGCCAGGCCACACAGCAGGGCAATAAACCGCCGCTGCAAAAGCCCGCGGAGGTGCCAGAGACGGAACGTACGCTGGAAGACTCGGATTCAAGCATCAAAGCCGATGAAAACCGCGCGCTTTCCGGCGACGACTTCACTGAAAACCTGTACGAACGGCCTTTCACGTCGCGGGAAATGATATACCAGCCGGATCTGGATATCAACACGGTTGATTTTTCGCAGGACGAGACTTTCTTCTACTTCACCATCCTGCTCAACGGGATGAACGTGGAAAAATGGATCCTCACCGGCAGGTACGGCATTGAATTCGACCGCACCCTGACCGGCCGCGGCGACTTGATTGTACTGGTTGAAAAACCCTCCAAGAAATGGAGCATTGCCAATGTCAGCGCCTTTACTGATCGAAACGTGGATGTGGGCGGTCCAACCCCGTTGATCGCCGATGAAGGCTTTGAGGGCAACGGTTACGACCTGAAAATAGAGCTCACGGGAAACCGGCTGGCTTTCGCCCGTATATCTCCTGACAGCAATCAGGCAGTCCAATTTGCGATCAGCCGCGAATTGCTGGAGAATCCCGATCAATTCCTGTGGGGAGCCTGGGCGGATAACGGCCCGCGGGAAATCCGCATGTTTGATTATAACGATGCGCTGTCGAAGAATGAAGCCGGCTCACCTTTGATCGACGATGAAGACTATCCACTAAAAGCGCTTTTCAACATCGATAACACTTGCCGGCTTCCCTACGGCTTCGATCAATTGAGCGCCAGTTATCCGGGTATGTGCATCACCACCGCCCCCACGGCGCAGCCCGGCGACGACGACCCCGACTGTTATTGCACCGATCCTTGCGTCAGCGGCTGCTGCGGAGAGTGGATCTGCGGGTAAAAAAACTCATTCAACCTGCTTTCAGGGTAAGTCAGGGTATTCATTTTTTTTTCAATAATTAATTTGTTTCCACGTGCCGGGATGCCCCCGCCATCAATTGCGCGATTAACTCCTTTTTATACTTACGCTTGTAGGTGCTTGAAGTTTACCCCGGCGCGTCTGTATAATATGATCATATATTTTACAGATCACGTTTTCACATAAATCAGGAGGAGAAGCATGCCCAAGATAAAAATCATCTTGATCACAACTGCCTTGCTGCTGATTGTCTCGCTGGCTTGCAGCGTTTCTTTCAACAATGGCGGAGAAACGGAAAAACAGAGCAGCGCCGAGCAGACCCTGGCGGCCATCTACGCCGATTACACGGCTGAAGCGCTGGCCCAGGGTGCCGCGGAGCAGCCGGCGGCCGAAGCGCCAGCCGGCGAGGACGCCGCGCAGGAGCCGCAAGCCGCCGATGTGCAGCATGAAACCATCCCCGGCAGCCCCGGCTCGCCCGACCAGGAGAAGGACGAGATCGACACCTCCAACACCGCCGGCGATAAGAACGCCCTGGGCGATTCTTTCCGCCTGGGCAACTTCGAGCGCCCTTTCACCGAAGAACACATGGACTACCAGCAGGAAACCGACCTGTTCTTCCTGGTATTGGCCGAGGATGACGATTTTTACATCTTCTCGCTGGAATTGATCGGTCCGGATGATGATGGCAAGCTGTCAGCCTATTACGGCATCGAGTTCGACTCCGACAAGGACGGGCGCGGGGACGTGCTGCTGTGGGCCAAGGGCGGCGATTACAAAGATTGGACTATTGAAGGCGTGCAAGTGCTGCGCGACGACAACGATGACGTGGGCGGCTCCAACCCAGTGGTGCCCGACAGCAACGATGGCAACGGCTACGACGAGATCCTGTTCTCGCTGGAAGACGACGAGCTGAACGACCCGGACGCTGCCTGGCAGCGCGTGGACCCAAAGGACGACCACATCATCCAGCTGGCCATCAAAAAGAACCTGATCGATAAAGGCACCTTCTTTTGGAAGGGTTGGGCGGATAGCGGCGTGGCGGATCCCGAGAAATTTGATTACAACGACAGCTACAGCGAAGAGCAGGCCGGTTCGCCCGCCGAGAACAGCAAGTTTTACCCGGTCGGGCAGCTTTACCTGATGGACAGCACCTGTTGGGTGGCCTACGGCTTTGATGCCAGCGGCTATGAATTGGGCGGCTGCTACCAGAAGCAGCCCACGCCCGAACCGCCGCCCACGGTTGAACCCTGCCCGCCCACCTGCAACACTGGCACCTCGCAGCGCTGCTGCACCTGCCCCGGCTGGCACTGGACAGCAGACGGCTGCAGGTTGATACCGCCGGCTTAGACTATTCGAAATATAAAATGAGAGCGAAGTTTTCGCTCTCATTATTTTCCTAATGTAAATTCTAGAGTATTTGGTCTATATTAAATGATTCAGAGACAAAGGCATATATATTTTTCCTTAGATATC
>CAZDUN010000184.1:0-5096 GCA_964508615.1 uncultured Pelolinea sp.
TCCCGGTGGTCTCTTGCACCACCATTTCACCCTTACCCTCGCGGGCGGTATGTTTCTGTGGCCCTTTCCGACAGGTTGCCCCGTCCCGGGGTTTCCCCGGTTTCGCGCTCCTTGGAGTACGGACTTTCCTCGGCGTGACGAGCACGCCGCGATCATCCGGCCAACCCGGTCTGCTTTCATCATAACCAAAACCGTATCATCCGTCAAACGCGAAATCAATATCTCAACTGGCTGGCAAATGGGAATTATCCTGCAATTTGTAGTTATAATTGCCTCATCTTTAATTTGGAGTCTGATATGCGAAAGCCATTCGTTGCTGGTAATTGGAAAATGAACAAAACTGTAGATCAGGCCACCCTGCTGGTTGCCGATATGCTGCCGGGTTTGGAAGCCATTAAAACCGTGGATCGCGTGGTTTGCCCGCCTTTCACTTCCCTGATGGTCATTTCGGGCATGCTGGCCGGCACCGAAGTGGGTCTGGGCGCCCAAAACCTGCATTGGGAGGAATCCGGAGCCTTCACGGGCGAACTCTCGCCGGCCATGGTCAAAGAATTCTGCCAGTATGTCATCATCGGCCATTCCGAAAGGCGCGCTTTTTTCGCTGATACGGATGAGACCGTCAATAAGAAGGCCAGGGCAGCCTTTGCTGTTGGCCTGACGCCCATCGTGTGTGTGGGTGAAACGCTCGAGCAATACGAAAGCGGAAAGACTAGGGCTGTGGTCGAGCGGCAGGTGAAAGATGGCCTCAAGGAAATCGATCCCAAGACGGCCGAAAACCTGATCGTGGCCTATGAACCCATCTGGGCCATTGGCACCGGCAAAGCTGCCGGACCAGAGGAGGCCAACGACGTAATCGGCAAGGTGGTGCGACAGAATCTGGCCGGTATGTTCGGCAATGAAGTCGCGCAGAAGATCCGCATCCTGTACGGTGGTTCAGTCAAAGCCGAAAACGCGGGTGAGTTTTTCCATCAACCCGAAATCGATGGCGGCCTGGTGGGCGGCGCCAGCCTGAAAGCGGGCGAGTTCGTCAAGATCGTGGAAGCGGCTGCGTAAGGTTAACCAATCAACCATAATAGGGCGACCCTTCGATAAACTCAGGGATCGCCCTTCGATAAACTCAGGGATCGCCCTTCGATAAATTCAGGGATCGCCCTTCGATAAACTCAGGGGTCGCCCTTTTTTTATGTGGATCTTTTCCAACCTGGCGTCACCGGTGGCAAAAAAAATCGTTGTTTGAGCAAATGTTAATAAAATCGCGGTAAAAAAATTCAAGGGTAACTGTTTAGTCAGTCGATTAGTGAATGCCTGTTTTGTAGGGTGGGTTGGTGTTTTTCCAACCCACCGTGTAAACAAACCATCCGCAGCCTTCGATGAACTCAGACGGCGTCTGTTTTGAACCGCGTTCCCCCTATTTGTTAAAGGCAAGGATTGTCTTATATCAAGCAGTACCGAACTGCCGGTCACCGGCATCTCCCAGCCCCGGGACGATGTAACCAATCTCGTTCAAGTGGTCATCCACCGCAGCCAGGTACAACGGCACATCCGGGTGCGCACCGTGCACGGTTTGAATGCCCTCCGGCGCACCGATAATGCCCATGAATTTGATGCGCTTCACCCCCCATTTCTTCAATATGGCAATTGTGGCGGCAGCCGAGCCGCCGGTGGCCAGCATGGGGTCCAGGATCAGGCACACGCCCACCGAGGGCGCCACGGGTAGCTTATTGTAATACTCGACCGGTTTGAGCGTTTTCTCATCCCGGTAAAGGCCGATGTGCCAAACCTCCGCTGTGGGCATCAATTCCCAAACGCCTTCCACCATGCCCAGGCCCGAACGCAGGATGGGCACCAGGCCAATCTTTTCGGTCAACTCGCAGCCCTTGGTGACTGCCAGGGGTGTTTGCACGTCAATCGGGTTGATCGCCAGGTCGCTAGTGGCTTCGTAAGCCAACAGCCCCGAAATCTCGCGGATCAGTTCGCGGAATTTCTTAGGGGAAGTTTCCACATCCCGCAGTTTGGAAAGTTTATGTTTCACCAGGGGATGGTTTGACACGTATACGTTATCCATTGAGTCTCCCAGAAAATCGCAGTCAGATTATCGTTTATCATATCAAAGATGGATTGGATTTGGCAAGCAGGCAGAGAAGTTATAATTGATAAAAAAGGATCAGGAAAACAACGTGGATAAAGAGCGTATCAGTAACCCGGAAAGCACCAGCGAAGACCAGTATGGCAACTCGCTCCGGCCGCGCCTGCTGGCTGAAGTGATCGGACAGAACCAACTGCGCGAGAACCTGGCGATCCTGATCCAGGCCGCCGAACAGCGCAGCGAGCCGCTGGATCACGTCTTGTTTTACGGCCCGCCCGGTCTGGGCAAGACCACCCTGGCGCACGTGCTTTCCAATGAGATACACGCCAACATCCGCGTCACCTCCGGGCCGGCCATCGAACGCCCGGGTGACCTGGCAGCCATCCTGACCAACCTGAACGGCCGCGATGTCCTGTTCATTGACGAGATCCACCGCCTGGGTAAAGCAGTTGAAGAAGTGCTCTACCCGGCCATGGAGGATTATGCCCTGGATATTGTGATCGGCAAAGGACCATCCGCGCGCTCCATTCGGTTGAAGCTGCCGCATTTCACCGTGGTGGGCGCCACCACGCGCCTGGCGCTGCTCAGCGCGCCGCTGCGCGCGCGTTTCGGCGTGGTTTACCGCGTGGATTACTACGACCAGCAAGCCCTCACGCAAATCATCGAACGCGCGGCGGAGATGATGGGTATTCAATGCGAAAGCGATGGCGTGGAGGAAATTGCGTGCCGTTCACGCGGCACGCCGCGCGTGGCGCTGCGCTTGCTGCGGCGCGTACGCGATTTTGCCGAGGTGCGCGCGGATGGCAAGCTGACGCGCGCGGTCGCTCTGGAAGGGTTGGGGCTTTTGAGCATCGATGAATTGGGTTTGGACGAGATCGACCGCATGGTGCTGCAAACCATCATCCAGAAGTATAACGGCGGGCCGGTGGGTTTGAGCACCATCGCCGCTTCCATCAGCGAGGAACCCGACACCATCATGGATGTGGTCGAACCTTACCTGCTGCAATTGGGTTTTCTGGGGCGCACCGCGCAGGGACGCGTGGCCACCCGGAAGGCCTACGAGCATTTGCATATGACTTACAAAGAGAATCCTGCGCAACCCAAGTTGATCGAGTAAATTGAAAACGACTGATTTTGATTATGAATTGCCGCCTGAGCTGATCGCCCAGGTGCCTTTGAAAACACGGCACGACTCGCGCCTGCTGGTGTATTCGCGCCAGGAAAATTCCATTACGCACACACAGTTCAAGCAAATCCGTCAATATTTACGGCCGGGTGATGTGCTGGTCATCAACAAAACGCGCGTGATCCCGGCGCGGCTGTATGCCCGCAAACCAACTGGCGGTAAAGTGGAAGTGCTGCTGTTGAAAAAACTGGCAGGCGAATGTTGGGAGGCGTTGGTGGGCGGAAAGCGCGTGACGCGCGGAAAACAACTTGTATTTGACGACGGCATCCTGGGCTTGGTGATTGAGGAGCTGCAAGGCGCCCAGCGCGTGATTCGCTTCAACCAGCCAGTCGGCCCACGCTTGAAGGATATGGGCGAAATGCCGCTGCCACCTTACATTCATGAACGGCTCAATGACCCTGATCGTTATCAAACCATTTACGCGGAAGTGGATGGTTCAGCCGCGGCGCCCACTGCCGGGCTGCATTTCACCGATGAGATCTTGCATGAACTGCGCGCATATGGGGTGATTTTCACCGATGTGCTGCTGCATGTCGGGCTGGATACCTTCGCACCGGTTACCGAAGAGAACATCGAGGATCACCACATTCACGCTGAATGGTGCCTGGTCAACCCGGATAGCGCGGCTGTCATCAATCGAGCCAAAGATGAAGGGCGGCGCGTAATCGCGGTTGGCACCACCAGCGTGCGCACGCTGGAATCGGCGGCAGCGCCGGCAGGATCAGGCTGGCAGGTCAAACCTTATGCCGATTGCACCCGCTTATTCATCTATCCCGGATACGCATTTAAAATCGTGGATGCCATGCTGACCAATTTTCACCTGCCGAAATCGACGCTGCTGATGCTGGTGAGTGCTTTCGCCGGACGGGAGAATGTCCTGCGCTGCTACCAGGCAGCCATCCATGAAAAATACCGTTTTTATTCTTTCGGCGATGCGATGTTGATCGAGTAGATTTTTCAATGGACGCCTGGGAACTGCATGACCAAAAAGTGATTGCCTGCCGCGCCTGCCCGCGTTTGGTGGCCTGGCGCGAGCAGGTGGCCAGGGAGAAACGGCGTGCCTATCGCGATTGGGAATATTGGGGCAAGCCAGTGCCGGGTTTCGGGGACCGGCGGGCGCGTGTGCTGGTGGTGGGGCTGGCGCCTGGCGCGCACGGCTCCAACCGCACCGGGCGCATGTTCACCGGTGACGCCTCGGGTGACTTTCTATATCCAGCGCTGCATGCGGCAGGTTTTGCCAGCCAGGCAGCGTCATCTCAACGGGGGGACGGCCTGGAATTGCGTGATATCTTTATCAGCGCCGTCTGCCGCTGCGCGCCGCCGGATAACAAACCGCTGCCCGAGGAGATCCGCAATTGCCTGCTATTTTTATGCGCTGAAATGGATTTGTTGCCCCGCTTGCAGGGCATCGTGGCTCTAGGCAGTCTGGCGTTCCATGAGAGCCTGGGATTGCTGCGGGAGAAATTCGGGATAATCCCTGGGGAAAGGCCAGTCTTTGCGCATAGCCAGCTTTACACATTCGATGATAGCATGCCCTGGCTGTTGGCTTCCTACCATCCCAGTCGCCAAAATACCCAGACCGGACGCCTGACCCAGGCGATGTTTGCAGACGTGTGGGAGAAGACAAAGAAATTGATTAATTAGAAAAGAAGTGTCATGCTGAACTCCGATAGAGTGAGGCATCCCGGAAAAAAGGTAATATAAATCAAGCCGAGATCCTTTATAAAAAGAGTGCTTCGCAGTCGCTGTACTCAGGATGGTAACAAACCTCTTGATGTCATGCTGAACGGAGTGAAGCATCTCGGCCGAAAGAAAGCATTAATC
>CAZDUN010000185.1:0-5071 GCA_964508615.1 uncultured Pelolinea sp.
CAGATCTTCCCGGATAGGTTCTATAACTGCGATTTATCCAACGACCCCCCCAATTTGGAGTTTTGGGGTAATCAGCCGACCACAGATAATTTTTTTGGTGGAGACTTGAAAGGTATCCAGGCAAAACTGGATTACCTCGTTGATCTTGGGATCGACTGTATTTATCTCAATCCGATTTTCAAAGCTGCCACCAACCATCGTTATGATACGGTAGATTATTACCAGATTGATGCAGCCTTGGGATCAAACGCGGAATTCAGGGAATTCATAGAAGCTCTTCATGACCGGGGAATCAAGCTCATTCTGGATGGCGTCTTCAATCATTGCAGCAATCAGAATTCCGCGTTCTTGGATGTTGTCAACCGCGGAAGGAATTCGAAATTCCTGGATTGGTTCACCATCAACAGCTATCCCATAATTGAGAAACCACTGAATTATGCAACTTGCGGCGGTTGTCTTTATCTTCCCAAGTTCAACCATGCCAATCCACAGGTCATGCAGTACCTGCTGGATGTCGGGACTTTTTGGTTAAGGGAATATGGGATTGATGGCTGGCGCCTGGACACACCCCAGCGCGTTCCGAAGGACTTTTGGAAAAAATTTCGCCAGGAAACCCGCAAAGCATCCCCCGCTTGTTATCTGGTTGGGGAGTTTTGGAGAGAGTCGAGCCATTGGGTCAGGGAGGGTATTTTCGATGGCTGCACAAATTACCCATTGCGGGAACTGATCATCGCTTTCTTTTCTGAAAGATCTCTTGATGCGGAAGATTTCTCTTATGAAATCGATTCCCTGCTTTCACGGCTGGGGTCTGCGGGTTACACCATGATGAATCTTTTAGGGTGCCATGATACGCCCCGTATCCGGACCATATTCGGCGCTGAGGACCAAAATCTGCTTTTGGCGATAGTCTTTCAAATGACCTTTGTCGGCATTCCCCTGGTTTATTATGGGGATGAAATTGGCATGACCGGCGGCCGTGACCCCGATTGCCGCCGGACGATGGAATGGGATGATAGTAAGTGGAATAAACAAATTCACTCAGTGTATAAAAACCTTATCGGTATCCGTAAACAGCACCAAAGCCTGCGCAGAGGTTCCTACCAAGCTCTTGCAGCTTTTGACAGTTTCTTTGCATTCAAACGGCACTTGGGCAATGAGGAAATCATTGTTCTGTTCAATCCAGGTCCGGCAGTGATCGATATCAGAATTCCTGTGCAGAGTGACAACTCGGAATGGATTTCTTTGCTGTCGCCGGAAATCCGATACCAAACGGAAGATGGCTACCTGATGCTCGATCAATTCAAGAAAAATGATTGGCTGATATTAATGGGGAAATCGTAATTCTGGATTGAAAGAAACTCTTAAATCCTGAAAGCATTCAGGAGATTAATTTTTCATACAAAGAAGTGGTTTGGGGAGAGGGTTTGGTATTTAACTCGGATATAAGCACTTTACGGCAGATTTCATATTGTTTGGAGATGGCGGCTTTGTTTCCCAGCCTGGCGTGAATTTCCATGATCAGGCGATGGATTTCTTCGTTGCATAGGTCTTCTTTCAGCGCGCGCTGGCATAGATCCAGTGCATCCTGATACTCTTTCTCTTCAATATAATAATGAACCAATTCATCTATAGCTGCAAGGAACATCTCCAGGTATTTTTGGCGGTCGGCAACCACCCAGATTTCATTAATATCCGGAAGATATGGGCCGGAATAGAGTTGAATCGCCAAGCGCAGAGCGGCCATCTTCTTGGACGGATTCTTTTCCTCAGCTGCGCGAGTGCAGGCGGCAATGAAATTCTGGATGTCATATTCATAATCCAGGGCGCGATTGAATTGGTAAAAATTATCCTGGAAAAGCACGGCTTCGGAGCCGATCGCGTGCCGCATGCGGTAGATGGCGTTTTTAAAGCGCAGCTTGAGTTCCGCTGGTGATGAATCCGGCCAGAAAATCAACCCAACCTCCTCTTTCGTCATTCCCTCGGGATGGGCCAGGAATAGAAAGAACAGGTCGCGCGAGGTTTGTGTTTTCCAATCTGCTAAAGCCAGCGGCCGGTTCCCGACGATGACATCCGCGCGGCCAAACGCCCGAATTTCCAAGCGAGCAGGGGCAAAGGGAACAACTGACGCTTCTTTGCGGATTTTGCGCCGATTTTTCTGGGTAAGAGATTGGTATTCATCCAAAAAGGAGAACAGGTCAGAAAACAGGTTCTTTAATTCATTTCCGGACGCAAAAGATTTCAGTTCGTTTTTTAACTCGTTCAAAACGGAGAGACTGGGAATATTGCGGTCTGGTTCGCCGATGCGGCTGACAAAATCCCTGATCATCTCTTCAGCCCTTTTCTTTTCACCATTTTTGATCAAGGAAAGGCACAATAACACCTCTGACCGGATGCCATCTTCAACAAAACCTTCTTCCTTAAAATAGGATGTGGTTATCTCCAATTGTTCGTGCGCTTTTTCATAATGCTTGAGGGCAAAATCCAAGGCTGCTTGCTCGAGACGGTATTTATTCAATTCATAGGTTGAACCGCTCTTCTTGGCGAGAGACTGGGCGGAGCGGATTTGGATTTCGGCTTTCTTGAACTGGCGATCGATCAGACTCATGCGCGCGCGCGCCATTTTTAAATAAAAGATCAGTATTTGGTCTTCTACCTGCTGCGCCTTTTCCATGGCTTGCTGATAGGCTTCCACTGCCTCTTTATTGGCATCCAGGTCCTTATACAGGTCGCCAATACTGGCCAGCGAATAACCCTCCATGCGCCGATCGCCGGTGGCTTGCGCGTAGTGCAATGATTTTTCAAAGTTACGGAAGGAGTTGGCGAAATCACCAGCCAGGTGCTGTACAACCCCCAGATTGTTCAGGATAGTCGGCTGCCAGATGGAATCGGAAACGGATTGCCAATATGCCAGTGATTTTTCGTAAGCGGATTCAGCCGCAGACAACCTGCCCATCTTTTCATAGATCATGCCCATTTCAACCAAAATCCTGGCTACGTCCTCTTCCATGCGATTTTCCTGGCAGATTCTCATGGCATCCAGGTAATAACGCAGAGCGTCATTCAGGCTGCCGCTATAGAACAGGACTATGCCTTTGGCGCGCAACGCTTCGGAATAAAGATACTTTAACTCTTCCCGTCTGGTTGTGATTTGGATAGCTTCATCAGCATCATTCATGGCTGCCGGATATTCCCGCAGCATCCTCAAAACCGCCGAACGCCGGATGAGGCTGTCTGCCAGGGCTTTCTGATCTTTTCCCTTGCGCAGCAGCTCCAAAGCCTTATCCAGCAATTCCCGGCCTTCCTGAAAACTGCTTTGGTTGGTGGCCACGCTGGCTTTCAACGACAGGATCGATGGATTGTTCAGGATGACGTCATCAGGCAGCGCTTTCAGCCATTCGGAAAGCATTTTGAACTTCCCGCGGGCAATGAAGGATGATCCAGCTTTTTCGATCAACTGCGCGAGCGCCTTGGAGTCGGCAAGCGCTGAATAGATCTCAAATACGCGTTCCCACTCTTTTTTATGGGTGAAATAGGCCGCCAGCCTTTCCTTGATCGCGCGGGCATCCTGCGGGCGTTCTTTTTGAATGGTAGTCTGCAGAAAATCCCTGAAAAGGTGGTGGTAACGGATCCAGGTATATTCATCATCCACCGGCAGCACGAACAGGTTGTGTTGGATGACGTGATTCAACATTTCACCCCAATTTTCTTTATACGATAAAGCTTTCCCCACCACCTCTGCGCACATGGCAGCATTGAATTCTTCAAGGATGGAGGTGTTGAGCATGAAATCACGAATGGCAGGCGGTTGCTGGTCGAGCACCTGTTGGGCCAGATACTCATACAAGCCAATGCCGGATGCGCGCGCAACTTTGATCTGTTCGCCCATGCCGGTTTTCAGCATTTGGGAGGTCAGCAGCAGGCCTGTGATCCAGCCTTCCGTGCGGGCAGCCAGGTTGGCGGCTTCGCTGCCACTGATCGGTTTGTTGAATATCTTGTCAAAAAGCTCCTGGATTTCTTCAGGAAGGAACGCCAACTCTTCGATGGAAAGACCGCCCACCTGCGAGCGGGCTACCATCAGGGGCAAATCGGGGAAGGTGAGCAGTTTGCGCGAGGTGATCACAATGTGGCAGTTATCATCGGCGCGCTGGATAAAATCGCTGACGAACTGGTCTATGACCGGGCTGGATTTTAGTAGATGATAGTCGTCCAGCACAATCACGAAGTGTTCGGTGATGTGATCGTAGATGTCGTTGGTGATGGTGGAGATCAGAAAATCAGGATTGATTTGGTCGATTGGCGAACTTTCCAGCACCTTCAGGGATTCGCTGCCAAATTCAGGGAATCGCAAGCGGATTGAATGGAGCATATAACCGAGAAAACGCTCAAAATCCTGGTCGAGCGGGTCGAGCGCGTACCAGCAAACCGGCCAATCGAACTGCGAAGCGAAATCAATTAATAAGGATGTCTTGCCATAGCCGGCAGGCGCGGCGATGATAATCAGGCGGAAATCAAGCAAATCGCTCATCATATCCAGCAGCCGCGGGCGCGACAGCAGCTCTTTGCGCCTTTGCGGCGTGATCAGTTTGGTCTGGGCGATCTGCAATTTATCAGACATTTTCACATATTTTACCAACAAGCAATATTTAAGATATTGGATAGGTGTATGAATTGCAGGATTTGTGCCTAAAAGTTCATTATGCGAATTATGATAGAATGTTCGAGATTTATGAAAACCATCCATGTGGTTGGGGCAAGACCTCAATTCGTCAAGGCCGCGATGGTGTCGAGAGCCTGGAAGAATCGCGGCGAAGAATTTATCTTGCATACCGGGCAGCATTACAGCGAGAATATGTCCCGGTTGTTTTTTAACGAGTTGGATCTGCCAGAACCGAATATCAACCTGGAGATCGGCAGCGGGAGCCATGCCGAACAAACCAGCGGCATGCTGCTGGGTATTGACCGCTACCTGGAAGAAATCCAACCCGACTGTTTTAGGGTATTTGGCCCAAAAATTCCCCCCGTGGGGGGGGCGGGGGCGCCCCCAAGGGTTTTTATAAAAAGCGCCCGGTGA
>CAZDUN010000186.1:0-5033 GCA_964508615.1 uncultured Pelolinea sp.
CTGAAAAACCGTGATTTTTTTGGGTTTTTAGGGTTTTTTGGGTTTGAAACACCGGGGGGGGGCGGTAAACTGTTCGGCGAACGCTACTGGATCGGCTTCAGCGATGCCTACAAATCGGAAATGGAAGCCGCGCTGCAGGCTGCCCTGGCTGACCCCGACCTGCTGGATATCGGTTCCCAGGTTAGCGCGGGCGGCGCTCAGGCAGCCCCGCTTGACCCGCTGGAATCCGCGCCGGTTGCTGAAAGCGCCCCTGAAAGCAGCGCGAATGACCCCACACCGGCAGCGGACGCGCAGAACGCGCAGATCATTGAGCTGCCGCTGCTGGGCAGCCTCGATCTCGGCCGCCAATCCCTGGCGGTCAGCACCGCCATCATCGGCTTCGTGGACGGCTTCAATCCGTGCTCGCTGTGGGTGTTGAGCGTGCTGCTGGCGCTGACGCTGCACAGCCGTTCACGGAAAAAAGTGCTGGCAGTTGGGCTGACCTTCCTGATCGTCACCACGCTGGTTTACGGCTTGTTCATCACTAGCGTTTTCACCCTGCTCTCGTATATCGGCTACCTGAAATGGATCCAGGCCGCGGTGGCCCTGATCACCTTTGTTTTTGGATTCGTCAATCTGAAAGATTACTTCTGGTACAAAGAAGGCATCTCCTTCACCATTTCCGACAAGCGCAAGCCGAAACTCTACCAAGACATGCGCGGCACACTGAACGACACACGCTCGCTGGCCGGCCTGATCGGCTCATCCGCCGCGCTGGCGGTGGGCGTTTCTTTCATCGAGTTCTCCTGCACGGCCGGCTTCCCGGTGATCTGGAGCAACCTGATCGCGGCCAACCAGGTTAGCACGCCGGGCTTCATCCTGCTGCTGGGGTTGTACATGCTGATCTACCTACTGGATGAAATCGCGGTGTTCGGCACGGTGGCCGTCAGCATGCGCGCCAGCCGCGTGGAGGAGAAACACGGCCGCCTGCTGAAACTGGCCAGCGGCGTGATCATGCTCACGCTGGGTTTCGTGATGCTGGTCAACCCGGCCTGGATGAACAGCATCGCCAGCTCCCTGCTGGTGTTCCTGGCCGCGCTGGCGCTCACCCTGCTGATCTCGCTCATCCACCGCCGCGTCCTGCCCAGGTTCGGCATCCTGATCGGCAGCGAACTCCAGCCTGAAAAAACCCGCAAGCACAAAAAGCATTAGGCAAAACAGCAGGAACAGTGAATGGAACATCCCTCCCCGGCCAACCTCCGGGGAGGTTTTTTTATGCCTTCCCCAGCGCCTGGTCCAGATCCCACAGGATGTCCTCGATATCCTCCAATCCGATGCTGAGGCGGATGAAATCGGGCGATACGCCCGCGCTTCTCATCTGTTCTTCATTTAACTGGCTGTGCGTGGTGGTGGCCGGGTGGATGGCTAGGCTCTTGGCGTCGCCAATGTTGGCCAGGTGGCTGAACAATTTCAGGCTCTCGATGAACCGGCGGCCGGCCGGCGCGCCGCCGCGGATGCCAAAGCCGAAGATGGCGCCCGGCCCCTTGGGAAAATATTTTTGGGCGGCCGCGTGATCGGGATTGTCCGGCAGGCCGGGGTAGGCCACCCAGGCCACCTTGGGATGGGCTTTCAGGAACTCGGCCGCCTTCTGCGCGTTTTGCACGTGCCGTTCCATGCGGATGCTCAATGTCTCCAGCCCCTGCAGGAACAGGAAGGCGTTGAACGGCGACAGGCAGCCGCCGAAATCGCGCAGGATCTGCACGCGCGCCTTGGTGATGAAGGCCGTATCGCCCAGCGAAGCATACACCAGGCCGTGGTAAGACTCGTCCGGCTGGTTGAAATTGGGGAAGCGCGCATTGCCTTCCCATTTGAAGTTGCCGCCGTCCACGATCACGCCCCCGATGGAGGTGCCGTGCCCGCCGATGAATTTGGTGGCGGAGTGCACCACGATGTTGGCGCCGTATTCGAACGGCCGCAGCAGGTAGGGCGTGGCGAAAGTGTTATCGATCATCAGCGGGATGGCGTGTTCGCGCGCGATGGCGGCCACCTCCTCCAGCGGGAAAACGTTGATCAGCGGATTGCCCAACGATTCGCCGTACAATAGTTTAGTGTTGGGGCGGATGGCCTGGCGGAATTTCTCCGGCTGGCGCGGATCGACAAAGGTGACTTCGATGCCCAGGCGTGGAAAGCTATAGGCAAACTGGCTGTAGGTGCCGCCGTACAGCGTGGAGGACGCGACGATGTGGTCGCCCGCGCCGGCCAACGCGAAAATCGCCTGCGCCTGGGCGGCATGGCCGGAGGCAACCGCCAGCGCCCCGCTCCCGCCCTCCAGGCTGGCCATGCGCCGCTCAAACACGTCGCTGGTGGGATTCATGATGCGCGTGTATATATTGCCGGGTTCCTTCAAAGCGAACAGGTTGGCGGCGTGTTCCGCGCTGTCGAACACGTAAGAAGACGTTTGGTAGATCGGCACCGCCCTGGCTTTGGTGGTTGGGTCAGGCTGCTGGCCGGCGTGCAGCTGACGGGTGGCAAAGCCGAATGGCCGGGGGGTTTCTGGATTGTCCATTTCAATTATTCCTTTCTTGTATCCTGTTTATTAAAAGCTCGAAATACAGATAAAAACGCTCAGGCAGGTTCGCGTTTGATCAACGCCTCGCCCACGGCCGGGTACAGACTGGCGACCTGGTTGAGGTCATAGGGTGTGTTCTGATAAACGTAATAGTTGATCCAGTTGGCAAACAGCAGGTGCGCGTGCGCGCGCCAGCGCGCCAGGGGCGGCCGGGCGGGATCGTCATCCGGGTAATAATTCACCGGGACCTCGATCGGCAGGCCGGCGCTCCGGTCGCGTTCGTATTCTTTGTGCAGGGTGAGCGGATCATATTCCGAATGGCCGGTCACGAAAACCTGGCGGCCGTCGCGGCTGGCGGCAATGTACACGCCGGCTTCGGCCGATTCCGCCAGCACGCGCAGCTCAGACACCGTTTCGATATCCCGCCGGCGCACCTCGGTGTGACGCGAGTGCGGCGCGTAAAACACATCATCGAACCCGCGCAAAAGCATGACGTTCCTGCGCGTGGCGCGATGCGCAAACACGCCGAACTGTTTGGCCGGCAGGGGGTATTTGGGAACGCCGTAATAGTGATACAAAGCCGCTTGCGCTCCCCAGCAAATGAACAACAATGAAAACGCGTGCGTCAAGCCCCAATCTAGGATGGTCTTCAGTTCATCCCAGTAATCGACCTGCTCGAAGGGCAGGTGCTCCACCGGCGCGCCGGTGACGATCATGGCGTCAAAAAATTCCTCTTGAACCTGCTCGAAGGTTTTATAAAACGCAAGCAGGTGTTCTTCGGGCGTGTTCTTCGATGCGTGGTTGCGGATGCGCAGCAGCTCGACCTCGATCTGCAGCGGGGTGTTGCCCAGCAGGCGCAGGAGCTGCGTTTCCGTGGCGATCTTGGTCGGCATCAGGTTGAGGATCAGAACGCGCATCGGGCGGATATCCTGGTGGATGGCACGCTTTTCATTCATCACGAAGATGTTCTCTTCTGCCAGCACCTGCCTGGCGGGTAATTTATCGGGTATCTTGATCGGCATGATATCTCTCCTTATATAAAAATCAGCCTCTCCTGTGTGATAAGAAGAGACTGATGGTCTGCTCCTCTCATCTTCCAGAAAACTCTGCCGGAATTGGCACCTTGTTCCAATGAACAGGTTGTCGAGGCGTCAGCAGGCCGGTCCCTCAGCCTCTCTGGATAAGAGTGTTTATTGGATCATTGATTGGCAGATTGGGTTATGTATTCATCCTTTCGCTTAACGTGGAATAATGGCTCGTCTCAATCCGCCAGGTCGGCATACAAAGGCGTGCTCAGGTAGCGTTCGCCGAAAGAGGGAATGATCACCACGATCAACTTGCCGGCGTTCTCCGGCCGCTGCGCAGCCTGCAAAGCCGCCCAGGTGGCAGCTCCGGAGGAAATGCCCACCAACAGGCCCTCCTCCCTGGCCATGCGCCGGGCGGTGGCGAAGGCATCCTCTCCTTTCACGCGTATGCTCTCGTCGTAGATTTTTGTGTTGAGGATGGCGGGGATAAATCCCGCGCCGATGCCCTGGATGGGGTGCGCTCCTTTTGGGCCGCCCGACAGCACCGCGGAAGCGTCCGGTTCGACGGCGATCACTTTTAGTGAAGGTTTGCGCGCCTTGAGCGCCTCACCCACACCGGTGATGGTGCCCCCGGTGCCGACCCCCGCCACCAGGCAATCGACCTGCCCGTCCGTATCGCGCCAGATCTCTTCGGCGGTGGTGCGGCGGTGGATTTCCGGGTTGGCGGGGTTGTTGAATTGCTGGGGCAGGAAGTAGCGTTGGGGGTCGCTGGCGGCCAATTCCTCCGCCTTGCGGATCGCGCCTGCCATGCCATCGCCCCCGGGCGTCAGGATCAGTTCAGCGCCGTAGGCGCGCAGCAGCATACGCCGTTCTTTGCTCATGCTGTCCGGCATGGTCAGGATCAGCTTATAGCCGCGCGCGGCCGACACCATCGCCAGGGCGATACCGGTGTTGCCGCTGGTGGGTTCCACGATGATGGTGTCTGGCTTGATCCTGCCCTCCCGCTCAGCCGCGTCGATCATGGCCGCGCCGATGCGGTCTTTCACGCTGTGCGCCGGGTTGAAAAATTCCAGCTTGGCAACCAGCGTGGCGGCCGCGCCAGCCGTTATGCGGTTCAGGCGCACCAGCGGGGTGTTGCCGATCAGTTCGGTTACGTTATTGGCGATCTTCACATCCAGCTCCTTTCAGATGATTTCTCTAAATAACAAAAAAGCCCGAGAGCATTCTCTCGAGCCATTTCCGAGGGTTTGCTCCGCCAGGGTTGTTCTCGGGGAGCAATTTACCTTTCCCGGTTTTTCGTACTCACTCGCGTATAGCTGCGTACGACCGCCGGGGGCTCTTTGCTCCCAATCGCATGGCCATACACATAAACATCTTCATTTGAGCGAAAAATAAGAAATTCATGATTGTTTTTTTAAATAATTGGGCAGATTTATAGACGATATTGATGCTCCTGTCAA
>CAZDUN010000187.1:0-5013 GCA_964508615.1 uncultured Pelolinea sp.
TCATGACATGGGTGGAAACAAAGGGCACATTGAGTTTGTCGATGTTCTTGGCAAAAAAATCAGCCAATACCATGATCATCAGGATCTTCACGATCTCGGAGGGCTGAATCATGATCACGCCTGTATCCAGCCAGCGCGCAGATCCAAAGCTGACCGTGCCCACCACGTAAATGACCAATAGTGAAATGATGGCAAAGATATAAATGAACCTGGCTAGCGATCCCCAGTAATGATAATCAATGGCCGCCATAACCAGCATTAGCGCGGTCCCGCCTGCCAGAAAAATCGGCTGGCGTGAGACTGCTTGCGCCAGAGTTTCGTTGCCGGCAATGGCAGATTGGATCATCATGATCCCGAAGATGCTCAAAAAAAGGGCCGCCCCGAACAGCCAGAAATCAAAGTTTCGCCAAATCTCGCGTTTCATTTTCTAAAGAAAAACTATCCTGCTTTCGAATGATCAAAGTGTTTTAGAGGAATATCCGCCACCAGACGTTGTTCACGTCCCTCGTGCAGCATGGTAATGGTCACAGACTCGGGTACGATGGAGATGTGATGCGAAATGGTTTTCAGTAAATCGTCTTTCAACTGCTCGAGAACTTCCGGGTTGATGTCTGTTCGGTCGTGAATCAATACCAGTTTCAGGCGCTCTTTGGCTTCATTTGCGCTGCTGGTCTGGCCGGTAAGTTTTTTTAACCAATCTGACATGGCTCGATTCCTCCTTTATTTAAAAATACGCGACAGCTTGGTGATGAAATCATCCTTGTAATCGAGATTCAGGAGAGGAACCTCGTCGCCCATCAAACGCCTGGAAATATTGCGGAAAGCCTGCCCGGCCATGGATTTCTCCTCCAACACAACCGGCTTTCCCACGTTGGTGCTGATAATCACGTGCTCGTCTTCGGGTACAATGCCGATCAGTTTAACGGCCAGCAAATCCAAAACATCCTGCGCGTCCAACATATCCCCGCGCTGCACCATTTCAGGGTGCATGCGGTTGATGATCAGTTTGGCAGGCTCCTTCTGCTCGGCCTCGATCAGTCCGATGATACGGTCGGCATCTCTCACCGCAGAAACATCCGGGTTGGTGACCACCAGGATCTCATCCGCGGGCGCGATGGCATTGCGGAATCCGCGTTCGATTCCCGCGGGTGAATCGATGATCACCCAGTCGGCTTCTTCACGCAATTCGTCGCCCAATTTCACCATATCGCTGGGTGATACCGCATTTTTATCGCGCGTTTGCGCCGCGGGAATCAGGTGCAATTCGTCAAAGCGTTTATCACGGATCATGGCTTGCTTCAAGCGGCAGCGTCCTTCGATCACATCCACCAGGTCGTAAACGATGCGATTTTCAAGCCCCATGACAACATCCAGGTTGCGCAAGCCGATATCCGCGTCCAGGCAAACGACGCGCTGGCCCATTTGCGCCAAAGCAACGGCAATATTAGCGGTTGCGGTGGTCTTGCCAACTCCTCCCTTACCAGATGTAACCGTGATGATCTTCGCTGTCATGATTTCCTCGTGATAGATAAATTTTATATTTCTTCTATTCTAACCGCTTATACTGATCCAAGTCCACGATTTTAATATTTTTACCATCCAGGAATGCTTTTTCCGCTTTTTTCTTTATGCGCACCTTGATTTTCGGTTCCTGGTAATCGATATCAGCGATGCGCAAATGACTGGTTTCTATCTCCAAAGCGGCAATGATCTCTTTTCGCGAGCCTTCAATGCCCGCGTGGGCTGTTCCACGCAAAGTGCCCCAGATGTAGATGGATCCGCTGGCCATGATCTCCGCGCCCGGGTTGACATCGCCATCCACAACCACATCCCCGGCAAACTTCACCGAAGCCCCCGATCTGAGGGTTTTATGGATAATCAGCGCGTTTTCACCGCCATGCAGCGCGTGCGGCAATTCACCGGTTCCCGATTTCAGGTCGCTCTTTTTGGTGGAAAGGCCCAATGTCTCCGCCACCGCTTCGGTTGCCGCGGATTTACTGAGCAGCGCAAACAAGCTGACCCTGCGATCAGCCAATTTGTCGCGCAGTTTGCTGACCTCGGCAGCGCGCAGCTTGCGCTCATTGACATCAATGGCAACTTTGGCGCCTTCGAAAAATTCTTGCTGCCCGTCGATATGCAGAAGCAGTTCGTCGATTTGTTTCTGCCAATCACCTTCTCCGATGGTGATCAACAATCCTTCGCGAAAACCTTTGATCGGAAATTTACTTTTAGGTTCGATCATACCCGCTGCGCCTATTCAACCTCCAGCGGTTCTACTACTTCCTCTTCGCCGGCATCAATGGATTTAAGCTGGAAATACGCTTCAAAAACCTTTCGCGCGATCGGGCCAGCCACGCTGGCACCCTCACCGCCGTTATAAACAAAGGCCACCACGGCAATCTCCGGATCCTCATACGGCGCGTATCCCACAAACCAGGAATGGGTCGGCCAGTTGCCCGGAGTGCACAAGCCTTTATCCTGAGCGACATTATCACAATATTCCGCTGTGCCGGTCTTGCCGGCCACCGGATAATCCTTGCCATTGATGATGATGTTGCTCAGGTAGTTTTCCGCGGTGCCTTCGGTCACCACCATGCGCATACCTTCCTGCGTCATCTGAACCACCCACGGATCGACGGTTTTCTTTTCCTCTGTGGCGATTCCGTTTTCATCGAAGACAGTGATCAGGGGATCCTTGGTGATATCCCATTTCACTTTGGGCGTGAAAGGCTGCACCACGTTGCCATTCGAATCCAGGACTTCATACACCAGGGTTGGCTGCATGTACACGCCATCATTGGCCACGATAGCTGCTGAAACGACCACTTGCAACGCCGTGGAAAGGACGTAGCCCTGCCCCATGGCCGCGATATAGGTATCACCGGTTGACCAGTTTTCGCTTAAATTGACACGCTTCCAGGATTGCGTCGGAATCAGCCCTTCCATTTCACCAGGCAGTTCGATGCCGGTCACCTGGCCATAACCCAATGCCTTGGCGTATTCAGCCAGTCGATCGATTCCCAATCCAGCTTCGACTTCTCCTTCAAAACCACCGCCGATTTTGTAGAAATAGATATCGCAAGATAACGCGATGGCGCGGCGGTAATTCACCTGACCGTGCCCCAGGTCATCATAGCAAACATAATCGCGATCCGTGCCGGGATCGTTCGGAGAATATTTTTCGGTGATGGAAATCTTGCCCGGGCAGGTCAGACTCTGCGTGAGCGTAACCACGCCCTCATTCAACGCGCCGATGGCAGTGGCGAGCTTGAAGACAGATCCCGGGGGATGCTCAGCCGAGACGGCATGGTTGAATAAGGGTGTCAGCGGATCTTCCAGCAGTTGGTTATAGTAATAGGCTGGAATATATTTCGCCATGCGGTTGTTTTCAAATGTCGGGTATGAAACCATCGCCAGCACTTCGCCGGTTTTTGGGTTCAGCGCGATCACTACGCCACTCGAAGAACGGATGGTGTTGAAGTAGCGGTTCCACCACTCAATCTCGCCGATCAACGCCGCCTTGGCCGCGGCTTGCAAGCGCGTATCGATGGTCAGCTTGACATTGTTACCAGGAACCGGATCAACTGGTTCCTCGATGTCACGGATTTGCTTGCCGGCCACATCCACTTCCACCACGCGCTTCCCGTTTGTACCCGCCAGGATATCATTCAGCGAGGATTCGACGCCGGCATAACCGACCTTATCCCGGTTCGGAACGTAACCCGCCGCCCGGTATTCTTCTTCCAGCGTGGCGGGGATCGGTCCCAAAAAGCCAATGATTTCCGAGGTCGCATCGCCGGTGGGATAATCCCGGATTGGTTCGATCTCGATACCCACGCCCGGCCAATCGCTGGCCTTCTCGCTGACAATCATGGCGGTTTCCCTGTCCACGTCGCAGGCCACGTTGACGGAAGTATATGGGGCGTTGGTATCCTGGATGATCACGATTTCAGCGATGCCAAAATCGGTATAGCATTCAGTGAAGGTCTTTACCGTTTCATCATTCAGAACCCCATTGGAAACAGGCACGTCGATCAGGGGCGACAATTCGCGGTAAATCTCCTGCACAGCCCCGGGCAGCGGTTCTTCGGTCGGGTCGCCGGGCAGATCTGCCGGCGTGATCGTTATGTTATATGAAGCCACATTGCGCGCCAAAACCACACCGTTGCGGTCCATGATGATGCCCCGCTCAGTCTGAAGATTGATCTCCTCCGTACGGTTATCCTCGGATTGTTCCATATAGTAATCATTTTGCAGAATTTGCAGGTTGAACAGCCGGAAAGCATAAAAACCGAAAATGACCGCGATCATCAGATAGATCACGCGAATGCGCCAGGATTCGATCTTGGTCTTGATGGATTTGGTGTTATTCATATTCTTCTCCGGGCAGCACCCACTTCCGCAAGTCAGAAATCAAAACATACATGGGGAAAAGAAAGAAGAAATTCAACAGCAAACTGGGTAGAGTAAAATCCTGGAGAGATTGCGCCAATTCCAACTCTACCCCATTTACCTGCAAGTAAAAAATGCTCATCAAGTGCTCGATCAGCGTACCGGCAAAAATGATCGCGATCAACATGAAAAGCGGTGATTGCCAGATGCGCCCAAACAGGATCTTTGCCATCAAAGCCACGCTCATGTAACTGATTAAAGGAATATAGAAAGGCATGGCAGTGATAATTGAAATGAAAAGCCCGCCTGTTAATGCCCACAGGAAAGCGGTATAGCCGCGCTCTTTCACTCCCCAGGCCGCCACTGCCAAGAGGATTAGATCAGCGCTGCCGTTGATCAACGTGATGCGGCTGACCGCGGTGGATTGCAGTACGGAAAGCAGAAGCATGACAGGAATGGAAATAAAATTGGCGATCATTACTGCACTGTCTCGCCGGTGAGCGGCGAAATATTGGTAGTCTGGAAGTTGGTGATCACCAGCACCGCCCGTAAGGTGTTGAAATCCACCATCGGCTGTATAAATGCCGACTGGAATAATTCATTCTCGGTCTTCTGAATATC
>CAZDUN010000188.1:0-4978 GCA_964508615.1 uncultured Pelolinea sp.
AACCCGTAACCTACCACTTACAAGGCGGTTGCTCTGCCGTTTGAGCTACGTCGGCAGTCATAATGACTGTTTTAAGGTACAACCACTGAATTATACCAAAAGCCCATATGAAGGACAAGATACGCATTTTACCATAATGCCCCTAAATGGCAAGACATGAATCATTAGACCGTGTCTTTCATCTAATGCGTCGATTTTTTACTTACAGATGATTTTAGTTAGGCCCTAACTAAAATCAGCGTGTTATAATCAGCCAGCGAAGCAAACAAAACAGGAGTGAAGCTCATGGAGATCAAAACCGAAGTACTGAAACGATGTGTGTTGTTGACGGTCAATGGCAGAATCGACAGCGCAACCGCACCTGAATTGCAGCGCGCATTGAACGAAGTGACCGATGAGGGAAATTTCAAGCTTGTGATTGACTTGAGCGGTGTTGATTTTGTTTCCAGCGCAGGTTTATGGGTGCTGGTGAATACTCAAAAGAAATGCAAACGGTTTAATCGCGGTGAACTGGTCTTGGCCAGCGTTCCCCAAAGGGTCAAAGATGCGTTGAATTTGGCCGGCTTCATTCCTTATTTTTCTGTTTATGAAGATTCTGCGAAAGCAGTCGGGAGTTTTTAGTTTTATTTATGCGTTCGATTGCTTTTCCCGGCCGGTTTTCCAGCCTGGATGAAATCAGGGATTTCTACACACAGGCAGCCAAAGAGGCTGCGCTGGACAAGAAATCCATTGGCGAAGTTCAATTGGCGGTGGATGAAGCCGCGTCAAATATTATCGATCACGCATATGAGGGAGAGGATAAGGGAGTCATTGAATGCGCTTATTTGGCAACCCCGGGTAAGCTGGAAGTGATCATGCGCGATCATGGCCGGTCTTTCAACCCCGGCAATGTTAAACCGCCCAACCTGAAAGCCAAAGTGAAATCCAAAAAACAGGGCGGATTGGGGCTTCATTTCATGAGGTCCTTGATGGATTCGGTTGAATTTTCTTTCAACAACAAAGGTGAAAATATACTCAAGATGGTAAAGACCAGCAAGCGGTTGGAAGAAAAAACCGAAGATTCATTTGAAAATAAAGGATAAAGGTGTATTCGGCGCCGCCTGAAATTAATCAACATACCTGGCGCCATCTGTTCGAAATGGGGGATGGCTTGTTATCGCGTGCGGTAATTAACAACCAGGTAGATTACATTAAAGAAGAAATGGGCCGTATGACGGGCGCCGCGGTTGAATTATGGTTGCAGGAACGATTCAAACCAAGCCCAAAAAGTCATCCCCAACCAAAACGCAGACCATACCCCAGGCAGAATTCCAACAAAGCATCAGCATTTCAAAGGTGGACCAGGAGGCTGATAAGGCTGGTATATCTTTTGAATTCCCATTGGAGAAGGAAGCGACTGTATTGGGCAAAATTCGCCTTACCTATGCTGAACCGGTCCTGTTAAGCGCTGAAGTAAAAGACTTTCTTTATATTGCCGGGCGTTACATTGCCGGGATTCTGGAGATGACCAGGCTTTCCGCTCTAAAAGACTGGAGACTCGAACAGCTTGCCCTGGTGAGGGACGTCAGTTTTGAAATAACCCGTTACCGCAATACAACTGAACTATTCGATAGGATTGCCAATCTGGTTCAGGACACGTTTCATTTCTATTTTGTCGCAATTTATACCTTCACAAACAGCCAGCGGCTTTCCCGCTTGCAAGCCAGCGCTGGCATACAACTCTCCAAGAAACAACTGGAAATGTTGAACATGGGGGAAGGCATTCCAGCCGGGCAGGGTTTGGTGGGGATTTGCGCGGAAAGCGGCAAAGAAGTCATCTCCCCGGATGTGCGGCTGGATTCCCGTTACCGGTTTGTGGAAGGATTAGATGAGGCCAGGTCAGAAATTTGTCTGCCTTTGATCAGCAACGAGAAACCCTCAGGCGTGCTGGAGATCATCAGTGCCAGCCAGGATGCGTTTCATGATAACGACATCATGGTGCTGCAGATCCTGGCGGATTCGATTGCCGTGGCGCTTGAAAACGCCGACCTTTTCGATGATTTGTTCGAAAAAACCTGGGCTTCGACAGTCATGCTGCAAGTAGCCGAAGCCGCGCAGGCTTATGACGAGGTCGATGATCTGCTGGATGCCATTGTTAGAATCCTGCCTTTGATGGTGGGGGTGGACCAATGCGCCATCTTCATGCGCGGGGACCATGCCAGTGAGTTCTATTTAAACGCGCATTATGGTTTTGAGAAGGACCTCGAACCGAAATTGGCCATGCTGCCTTATGACCAATCAGCTGCCGAGATATTTCACCAGGTGGCTGTGTTGAAGATCCCGCTGGATATCGATAATCAGACTTTATCGGGCGCAAAAATATCTGCCAGACCAGCAGACAACTGCTGCACACTAATTCCCATGGTGGCGCATGGCAAATTATTCGGTATCCTGATGGTTGGCCAAACCAGGAGTTCGGGCAGCGGGGCTGGCGAGACCACTGCCAGCCAGCAGGATATCGCCATGGCAATTGGCAGGCAGATTGCGCTGGCAGTGGAAAACTTCGAACTGGAAGAATTGCGCAAGTATGAAGCCTACGTTACAGCTGTCTTGCTGCAAGTGGCGCAATTGGTGGCGGCATCCGAAGACCTGGATGAAACCCTGGCCAACGTAACCGATTTGCTTCCTCTGGTGGTCGGTGTGGATACCGCCCTGATCTACCTGCTGGATGAACAAACCAAAAGAGTGCACTTGCGCTCGGCTTACAGCAAGAGCTGGAAAGCCCAGGTCGCTAACCTGCCGCAAACGATAAAAGGCGGTTTCAGCCGCAGCCTGGATCTGATCAGCCTGAACAGGCAGCCGGTATTCTGCCAAATGGGCGAACTTTCACCGGAACAATGGCTGCTGGTGAATTACCGGCCTTTCCTGCAAAATAACCAGGTGCCCAAGTCACCCGAACCGGCTTTAATTCTCTTCCCGCTGTTCATCGGTAATGAGAACTATGGTTTTTTGATGGTGTATGAGAGCGATGAAGGCAGCGCGGTGCGGGAGAAAAAGATCGAGATCATAACGGGCGTGGCGCAGCAGCTATCCATCGCGATCCAGAATGAACACCTTAAACGAGAGATGGTGGATCGCGAACGCATCCGGCGTGAATTTCAGCTTGCCCAGCAGATTCAAAAGACTTTCCTGCCAGAAAAGATGCCGCAATTCCCCGGATGGGAAGTATCCGTGCGCTGGCGGCCGGCTTTGCAGGTGGGCGGCGATTTCTACGATGTAATCCAACTATCCGATAATCAACTCGGTTTGGTTATCGCGGATGTTTCGGATAAAGGACTGCCGGCCGCGCTGACCATGACGGTCGCGCGCACGCTGATTCATGCGGCTGCCCAATCCGGCAGCTCCCCGGCGGAAACGCTTGAGCGGGTCAATGGATTATTACTGGAAAATTCTCGCGAAGGATTCTTTGTTACTGTTTTCTACGCACTATTGACCATCGATACCGGTGAGCTGGTTTATGCGAATGCCGGTCATAACCAACCGCTGCTGGTGCGGAAGAATCACCGGGAGATGCATTGGCTGGAAAAGGGCGGCATGCCTCTGGGCGTGACTGGCGCTTTTAAGCTGGAGAATAAAACACTGCAAGTCAGGCCTGGCGATCATCTGGTCATGTACACCGATGGCGTTACCGACGCGCGTTCACCTGACGATTCCATTTTTGGCGATGACCGTTTGTTCAATACGCTCTATACTTTTTCATCCAGGGCGGAAGAATCTTTGATCGAAGTACTGGATTCCAGGATACTGGAATTTCAATCCAACGCACCTGCGGCAGATGACGTTACGATATTTGTGATCCAGCGCAAGGCTGGGGATTCTTCCAGCGGCCTGCCCGTTTAAGAATTCTCAGCGCACACAAGGTCACCCAGCGCGATGGTTCGCGCTTCTGGCAAAATTCCCAACCCGACCACTTGGTCCAGATGGATTCGCTTGTATATCTGCCGGAAGCGTCTGCCTTGCTCTCGATTACAGATAGCATCTCAATAAAGCGGGGATCCTGGCGGCTTTGCGGGTAAAGCGAGATGACTTCCGCCATATGCAGGATGTCATACCAGACAAAGGGGACTTTCAACTTGCGAAAATCATTCCCCATTTTGAATAGAAATGGGTGCTGATCCCGGCTGTTTTCCCAAAGTTGCAGGGCGCTTTGCAGCCCAGGCTTGACGGCAGGCATATCCCCGTCTTCCGGGAAAACCGCGAGCAGTTTCAGCATCAATAGGTTGGCATACGGGCAGGGGTCGCCGGCTTTTCCCGGGCCTTTGAATTTGGGCATGCGGCTGTCCGCTTTGCATGGCCAGCCGTTTTCACGGGAAAGCTGCGCCAGGTAATCCACCGCGGAAGCAACCTGCGGTTCATCCCTTAAACCCATCTTCAACAGCGCGTATAAAACCGAAGGCGCGTCACACAGGCACCATAACCATTCTTCCTTGCCGCTGCCGCCGAAGGCAACGGGATAATTGGAAAGCACCTGAAAAGGACGATCATCCGAACGGTGGCGCAAGATGGCGGGCAGGATTTCAGCGATAGCTGCATCCTGCCCGGTCAAGCCGATATCTGCCAAAAAGACCAATTTATGAATGGGATGGTTGGCATCGTTATGGCGGCTGAGGGTTTTCGTTTCCCATTGGCTGACATCCGCAATCAATGCGCGCACTTGCGCATCCGCCAGCAGCTCGGTCCTTGTCGTGTTGACTTGCGCATCGTCCGGCTGCATTTCCAACAAATCCAGCATGCAGCGGTAGCGCACCCAGGCTGGCCCAGCCAGCAACCACTTGATCGTCTCATCCATTGTCTGTTCCTTAGTGTTTTACAAAAATAGTACTGGTTCTATTGTCTGAAAACAAGGGTTAGAATGGGTATAAACATAATCATGTATAATCATGCCCGAAATCGGAGGTTGAATGGAAATTACCTGGTACGGACACTCATGCTTCAGGAT
>CAZDUN010000189.1:0-4956 GCA_964508615.1 uncultured Pelolinea sp.
GCATTTTCGACGACCCGCAGCTGGCCAAAGAAATTGCCAACATTCCCTTCGGCACTTCCGGCTACGCGGATAACCTGCCCATGGTGATCGTGGTGGTGGGCGATTTGAGCGATTATTTCTCGCCGCGCGACCGCCACACCATTTATGTGGATGCTTCGCTTTCAGTGATGTCCTTCATGTACGCGCTGGAGACGCTGGGATTGAGCTCAGTGGGCATCCAGTGGCCGGATTTCGGTCTGCTGGAAAGCAAGATGAAAAAGAAGCTGAACCTGAAAGCCTACGAGCGGCCGGTGATCGTGCTGGGCGTGGGCTACGCCAAAGACGAGGGCATGATCCCCTGCTCCAAGAAGAAGCCGCTGGAGGCGCTGCGCTCGTATAATGACTTGGGAAGGTCGTCTTGATTCCTGTGATTTTTAGCCACAGATAAACACAGATTAAGAATAGATACGCACAGATTATTAATTATTAAAGTCGCTGCTTTCGATGAACTCAGGCGGCGACTTCTTTTTTTCTTAAAATTGGGAATGCATACCAGTCGTAGGTCAGGCATTCATGCCTGACGATTCAAGTAAACATGATGTTTTTATGATGATCACCCACTTATATTTGCCACCCATAAATGGGTAGCCTACAACCTTTGCAATTTTTTTTTACCAGGCCGTCCAGCCGCCGTCCACCAGCAGGTTGGCACCGGTCATGTAGGAGGAGGCGTCCGAGGCCAGGAACAGCAAGGCAGCGTTCATTTCATCCTTATCGGCCATGCGCCCCAGCATGGTGCGGGCGCTGTATTCCTTATTAAAGAAATCGTCGTGGTCATTGAACACGCCACCGGGGGAGAGCGCATTGACGCGGATGCTGCGCCCGGCGTAATAAGCCGCCAGGTAGCGCGTCAGCCCCAGCAGCCCGGCTTTGCTGGCCGGGTAGTAGGCCGGTTTATATTGCAGTGCTTTTTCAGGATTGTTGTATATGCGCTGGTCGGGGGCGGCCAGCCCGTAAATCGAGGCGATCATCACAATCACGCCTGCGCCCTGCTCCAGCATAAGCGGCGCAGCCGCCTGGGCGCTGAGAAACGCACCGGTCAGGTTGACATCCAACGCCTGGCGCCAGCTCTCCAGCGGATAATGCTCAAAATCCTGATTATAGGATCCGCCATTGTGCGCATCGAACTTGGGATCTAGCGCCGCGCTGCACACCAGGATATCCAGTCTGCCGAACGCGTTCTTGGCCGCGGCGGCCATGCTGCGCACCGAATCCGCCTGGGTCACGTCCACCTCCACCGCCAACGCCTGCCCGCCCTGCGCTGCGATCTCCTCAGCCACTTGTCGGGCGGCCGGCTGATCGCGGTCAGCCACCACCAGCGCCGCGCCGGCCTCGGCCAGCGTGCGGCAGAAACCCTGCCCCAGCAGCCCGGCCCCGCCGGTCACGACGGCCACGCGATTTTTTAAATCGAAACGCTCAAGAATATGCGCCATTTTAACTCCGTTAAATCAATAATGGAATTATTGTAAGGGAAAACAGATGAATGGTTGTTAAGGAATGATAAGAACTTTATTATTTAACCACAGATGGATACTGATACTTAATAAGTATTTTAAGTTCTTATTCAATAATAATTTCGATGGCTGTGAGCTGAGGAAGATTTACTTTTTTGATAAACACAGATGGATTTTCTCAAACCTCTTTTTTCGGCAGGCATTTCTTTACTTTGTGATTTCTAACCGCAAATGAACTCAGATAAAAACTTCCTCTTTCTGGGGGAGAGGATCAGAGGTGAGGGGAAACATCACAACCAAAGCTAAATGGATTCATTCACTTTATTTGACAGGATATTCACTTTTCTACGTTTTTTAACTACAGATATACGCAGATGGATTCAAATAAATCGTTAGCCTTTTATGCAGTCAACCAAAGCTTCCAACCCCAACATATACGAGCGCCAGCCAAACCCGCAGATGGTACCCACGCACACCGCCGAGAGCAGCGAGGTATGCCGGAATTCCTCGCGGGTGTAGATATTGGACATGTGCACCTCCACCACTGGGATGGCGATGGCGGCCACGGCGTCGCGCAGTGCCACCGAGGTATGGGTGTACCCACCGGCGTTAAGCACTACGCCCTGCGCCCAGGCGCGCGCGTCGTGCAGCGCGTCGATCAGCACGCCCTCGTGGTTGGACTGGCGGCAGGTGACCTGCGCGCCCAATTCGTTGCCCAACGCGATTAAGCGGGCATCGATCTCATCCAGCGTTACATTTCCGTAGACATCCGGCTCGCGCGTGCCGGTCAGGTTCAGGTTGGGGCCGTGCAGGATCAGGATTTTCATGCTTCCTCCATCAAACGTTCCAGGTCATCCACAACAAGGCCAGTGCGCACCCGGCCGATTTCCTCCGGCAGGGCGAATTTGACCTTTCCGCCGGATTTCTTCTTATCGACCGTCAACGCGCGCAGGATCTGCGCGCGCGGCAAGTCCGCCGGGATTTCCACCGGCAAATCCAGTTTTACCAGCGCAGCCTGGATGGCATCCGCCAGGCCGCGGCTGGCAATCCCCAGCCGTTCAGCCAGGCGCGTTTCAACAAGCATGCCGATCGCGACCGCTTCGCCATGCCGCAGGCGGTAAGCGCTGGCTTGTTCGAGGGCGTGCCCGATGGTGTGGCCGAAGTTCAACGACGCGCGCAGGTCCTTTTCATAAGGATCGCGCTCGATCACGCCGATCTTGACGGCTGCCGCGCGCCGCACCACTTCCGGCAGGTTAGCAGAGACTGCTTCGTATCCCTGCGCGCACAGATTGAATAATTCAGGATCGGCAATCACTCCGTGTTTCAGGGTTTCCGCCAGGCCGGCGCGCAGTTCCCCGGCCGGCAGTGTGGTCAGCACATGCGGATCGGAAAGCACCAGGCGGGGCGGATGGAAAGCGCCAATTAAATTTTTACCTTCCGGCAGATCGCAGCCGGTCTTGCCGCCCAGGGCGGCATCCACCATTGCCAGCAAGGTGGTCGGGAAAGCCGCCCAGGCGCAGCCGCGCATGTAGGCTGCCGCGGCAAAGCCGGCCAGGTCGCTGACCACCCCGCCGCCCAACGCCAGCACCGTGCTGCCGCGTTCCAGCCCGGCCTGAAGGAAAGCTCGCCAGAGCGTCATAACTGTATCGATGGTTTTATGCGCTTCGCCAACCGGGATGATGATTTCATGGGCAACATAATCCGCCGCCCGCAACGCGGCCAGGACGCGCCCGGCATACAGCGGGGCAACCTGCTCATCGCTGACCAGAGCAATTGGACCCTGGCAACCGCGTTCTTCCAGCAAGCGGCCGGCTTCATCCAGGCCGCCCGCGCGCACCAGCATGTCATATGGCGCTCCCATAGCTCTTAAATGAAAGCGCCCCAGACAGCGCTGGATCGCTTCTGCCACCTGCGCGGGAGCCGCATCCGCGTTTACGCGCAGCGTGAAAGAAGCATAATGGGATTTTCTTTCTTGGAGTAGATTTTCCAATGAGGCTGTCAGGTTACCCGCCAGCAGCGGGCGGCGGTTGGCATCCTGCGCAAGACGCCGGGCGAGTTCCCGCGGCGGGGTATCCAGATAAACCACCTGCCCGGCCGCCTCGGCCAGCGCGCGGTTTTCCGTCAAGAGCAAACTGCCGCCGCCCAGCGCAATGATCTGCTGCGCGCCGGACAGGCTGCCTTGTAAAACCTCTGCCTCTATCTTTCGAAAATAGGTCTGGCCTTCCCCAGCCATGACCGCCGGGATGGATTTTCCGCAGCGCTTTTCAACCTGTTCATCCAGGTCGCAGAAAGGCATGGCCAACTGTTCAGCCAGCAATCTGCCGACCGTCGATTTTCCGCTGCCGGAGGGACCATATAGAAGGATATGCACGGCTTACTCCCACCACACCCTGGGATGATCGTCCAGACGCAGGTCATCCAGCCGGGCGCGGCGCAGCGCGTCAAAGCGCGGCTGCATCTCCGCCAGGGAATCGCCGCCCAATTTCTCCAGCAGCGCGTCAGCCAGTATAAAAGCGGTCACGGCCTCCAGCACCGGCACGGCGCGCGGCACGTGGCAGGAATCGGAGCGTTCATAGCGCGTTTGGGTTTCAACGCCGCGCGCCAAATCAACCGTGGGTTGGGGGGACAGCGTGCTGGCTATCGGTTTCAGGGTTGCGCGCAGGATGAGCGGCTCGCCATTGCTGATGCCCCCTTCAATACCGCCGGCATGGTTGGAGCCGCGCAGCAACCGATTGCCATCCAACCGGATGGCATCCTGCGCGCGCGTGCCGGAAGCGCGCGCGGCTGCGAAACCGTCCCCAATCTCGATCGCTTTCACGGAAGGAACAGACATCAGCGCGGCGGCCAGGCGCGCATCCAGGCGTCGGTCCCACTGCGCGAAAGCGCCCAGGCCGGGCGGCAGGCCGAGCGCGGCGATCTCGATCACCCCGCCCAGGGTATCTTTTTCTTCAATAGCTCGTGCGACACGCCCGCGCATCTGGCTTGCAATATCGCCCTGCGGGCAGCGCACTTCGCTGCTTTCAGCTGACTGCCAGCAGGCTTCGTAATCCATTACCGCATCCTTCATCGTAATTTCGGCAATGGCACGCACGAAAGCGCCGACGCGGATGCTGAATTGAGCGAGAAAATGCTTGCAGATCGCGCCAGTGGCTACGCGCATGGTCGTCTCGCGAGCGGAGGCGCGCTCCAGCGCCGGGCGCAGGTCATGGTAGCCGTACTTTAGAGCGCCGCTTAAATCCGCGTGCCCCGGGCGGGGCGCGCTCATGGCTTCAGCTGCCTTGCCTTTCCAGTTGGCATGATCAGCGTTTTCCACCAACAGGGCCACCGGCGCGCCAATGGTCTGTCCGCCCATCACGCCGCATAATATGCGGACGGTATCGTGTTCAATGCGCATGCGCCCGCCCGCGCCAAAACCCTGCTGGCGGCGCGCCAGCTCGCGGTTGATAATCTCTACTTCCAGCGG
>CAZDUN010000190.1:0-4918 GCA_964508615.1 uncultured Pelolinea sp.
GGCTTCATTGCCATGTATCTGCTGGCCGGCCTGGAGCGGCTGCGCACGGTGGAAGATTCACGCTTGTCGGTCATCATCGCCAACGACGGCACGCGCTCCAAAAGCTCGCTGCTGAAGGCCAGGTTGGAATACGAATTTCCCAACCTCAAAGTGACGCAGATCATCAACACCTTCGATCAAATTCCCGAAACCGGCCAGCAGGCGGAGGTGATCATCAGCACCATGCCGCTCGACGACCCGCCCCTGCCAGTGATCGAGGTCAGCCCCTTCCTGGAAATCGAGGATATCAAGAGCGTCCAACGCTGGATCACGGAAAAGAACCAGAGCAAACGCGAACGCCGGTTGAGCTACCGCGATCAGCAGAACTCGCTGGTGGACCTGCTCAAAATGTCTCACATCAGCCTGGTTTCGGCGGTCTCCCGCTGGCAGGAGATTGTCGAACTGGCCTGCCAGCCGCTGATCCAAAACCGCTGCATCCAGCCGCGCTACGCCTCCGCCATGATCGAGTTGATCGACCAGCATGGTTTTTACATGTACATGGGTTCCGGCACGCTGCTGCTGCACGCCAAACCTACCGACGGCGTGAATGAGCTGTGCATCAGCCTGCTGCGCCTGGCTTCGCCGTTCCATTTTGAGGATAACCACATACCCGACGTGGATCTGGTGTTCGTGCTGGGCGCCTGCGATGACAATTCGCACCTGACCGCCCTTTTCCAGCTGAATGAGCTGGTGCAAATCCCGGAATTCATGCATGCCATCCGCAAGGCCGGCAAACCCTCCGAGATTATCCACTATATATGGGAATGGCTGCCGAAATTGACCGGCATCATCTGAGCGGCTGCCACACCGGGTAACCACCCCTTTTTCGACTATGTAAGTACATTTGTGTCACATCTATTTGTTACAATTCTAAGACAAGCAACTCCCCAAGCCCTATCCTATAATCAAATCGACCTACTCCGCCCTGCCGCAAGAATTTTAATCGGGCAGGAGGAGGCAAATTGATTCGAAATAACCTGTTTTTCCAGGAGTGTTGCATGGTTCAGACCGAAATCACATTGCACAACGAGCAAGGGCTGCACGCGCGTCCGGCCGACCTGTTTGTGCGCACAGCCAACAAATTCAAAAGTGAAATCAAGGTTTCCAACCTTTCCACGGGTTCCGCGGATGTGAATGCCAAGAGCATCCTGCGCATTCTTTCCCTGGGCGCCTACAGCGGGCATACCATCCGCGTCAGCGCCGAAGGCGAGGATGAGCTGCAAGCCATTGAAGAGATTCAATCCCTGGTCACCCAGGATTTCGCCTAAGCAGGAGCAGCCATGTCCTCACCGATCCTCAATCCCTTTCAAATGGCCCAGCAGCAATTCGATCATGTCGCCAACCTGCTGGGCCTGGATCCAGCCGTGCGCGAGTTCCTGCGCTGGCCGCAGCGCGAATTCCATTTCCGCATCCCGGTGCGCATGGACGACGGCAGCGTGCGCATCTTCCAGGGCTACCGCGTGCAGCATAACGACGCACGCGGGCCCAACAAGGGCGGTTTGCGTTTTCATCCCTCCGAAACCATCGATTCCGTGCGCGCCCTGGCCACCTGGATGACCTGGAAATGCGCGGTGGCCGATATCCCGCTGGGCGGCGGCAAGGGCGGCGTGATTGTTGATCCCGCCACGCTCTCCACCAGCGAAAAAGAACGCCTGGTGCGCGGCTGGGTGGGGCAGATGTGGAAGAACATCGGCCCGCGCCTGGACGTGCCCGCGCCGGACGTGGGCACCACGCCCCAAATGATGGGCTGGATGATGGACGAGTACTCCAAACTGGCCGGCGCCTACACGCCCGGCGTGATCACCGGTAAGCCGGTCGGCGGCGGCGGCTCATTGGGCCGCGCCGAAGCCACCGGTTACGGCGTGATTTATACCCTGCGCGAAGCCATGCGGCACCTCCAGATGGACAGCCGCAAAACACGCGCCGCCGTGCAGGGCTTTGGCAACGTGGCGCAGTATGCCGCCATCGGTTTCCAGGAAATGCTGGGCGGGCAAGTGGTGTGCGCTTCATATTGGGATCGCGATGACCGCACCGCCCACACCATCAGTAAAGACCAGGGCTTCGACGCGCGTTTCCTGCAGAGCATCACCGATCAGTACGGCACGATCGATAAAGCCAGGGCGCTGGAAAGCGGTTACCTTATCGAAGACAGCGAGGCCTGGTTGGGCAAGGATGTGGACGTGCTGATCCCGGCCGCTTTGGAAGGCCAGATCAACGCCGGCAACGTCGAGCAGATCAGCCCGCGGGTGAAGATCATCGCCGAGGGCGCCAACGGCCCCACCACGCCGGAAGCGGACGCGGTCATCAATCAGCGCGGCATCTTTATGCTGCCGGATTTCCTGTGCAACAGCGGCGGGGTGACCGTCTCCTATTTTGAATCCGTGCAGAATGACATGAATTACTACTGGCCGAAAGATGAAGTGCTGCAAAAAGAAGACCACATCCTGACCAGCGCCTTTCACGCCGTACTGGATATGGCGCTTTCGGAGAAAGTGCCCATGCGCGACGCGGCATATATGGTAGCCATCGCTCGCGTGGTCAAGGCCATGCAGCTGCGCGGCTGGATTTAGCAGCCCGCGCATTCTCCATACAAGCACGTAACCCGTAGCCCATGCCGTCAGGCATGGGTTCTAATGCAACCCGGCATGATAACAAATTCCCGCCGAGATCCCTCACTTCGTTCGGGATGAAAAAATTCGCTGTGTTTATCTGCATTCATCTGTGGTTAATCATTAAAGCCCCGATGGCTTCGACCGGCTCAGCCATCGGGTCAAACGTAGCCCATGCCTTCAGGCATGGGTCTCCCTGAAAAACGCTGGGTTGGTTTATTTCCAACCCAGCCTGCAAATGGGATTTTCCTTCCCATTGTCATCCTGACGAGCAAAGCGAGGATCGCGAAGCACTCCCTTGGGAGAGGATCCCGGTTGCAATGGCGCAGTTCCCGAAGATCCCACCGAGATCCCTCTCTGCGCCCGGGATGACAAAATAATCTGTGTTTATCTGCGTTCATCTGTGATTAATCATTTAAGCCCCGATGGCTTCGACCGGCTCAGCCATCGGGGCAAACGTAGCCCATGCCTTCAGGCATGGGTCTAATACAACCTTGCATGACCCTAAACACCTGCCGAGATCCCTCCCTACGCTACGCTGAAGACAGACGCTGCGCTCGGGATGACAAAACTCAATATTGTTTTTGCGAGATCGGCGCAGTCGATTGAAGCAATCTTCGACGCCGCTTACCATAGTTCTAGCTCGCGCATTCACGCCTGATTTTATATCCAAGAAATATCTGTGTGCACCATTTCTTAATATCTGCGTTCATCTGTGGAAAATAAAACCGAATCACGACGGGCATTTCGTAAAAATATTTAAAACACAGCCGGCTCCCTCTCGGGAGCCGGCCATAAGCGAGGCGATCAAAATTGCCTAGATTCTATTTTTCCGGGTCAACCCTTCCAACACCAGCGCCGCGCCGAAGAACAGCAGGCCGAGATTGACCAGCATGTCCCCCGCGCCGGAAAGATCGCCCAGGTTGACGCCCGTTACCGGGATCAATACCAACTCTTCCGTCGGGCCGCCGGCCCCGCTGGTCACCGGAATCAAGCCAGTCGTGGTGGTGATCAGCGTGGTTGTGGGCGTGCCGGGATCGCCGGGATCACCCGGGTCGCCCTGGTCGCCTGTATCGCAATCCTCGGTCGGTTCACAATTCAGCAGCGTGCCGCAGCCGTCATCGATCGTGCCGCCCGCGTAACCGCAAGCGGTCGGGCAGGCATTGCTGGGTTCGCAATACGCGCACGAGCCGTCATCCGTGTTGGCATTCGGGTTGTAATTCTCTGCCCTTGGGTCGGTGCAGCCGGGCACATCCGACACCATATAGTGCATGAGCGTTAATTGACGCACCAGCGGGCTGACATCCGTGCTATTCTCCAGGATCGGCCACAGGAACCAAACCCCCAGCCGTCCCATTTCGGTATCAGCCGTGCGATTGATGATCGCCTGGGCCATGGCCAACTGGGTGGCGTTCAGCACGGTGGTGGTGCCATTGGCTGCCAGACCGCCGTTATTGCCGACCTGGCCGAGCAGGTACCAGAAAATACGCTCTTCATTGGTATGGTTCCAGTTTTCCAGTTCGGAACGCTTGATGCCTTCCAACAGGTCGTTGATGCGCTCGACCGTGCTGCGTCCCTCGCCGGTGTCATCACCGATGGCCTCGTAGTAATCCAGGATGCTCTGATCGAAAGGATCCTTGAAGATCATGCGGTACACCCGCCCGGGATAGATCAACACATCCGGCTCGCCGCATTCCCATTCATAACTGATGCTGGCGTCGTTGGCGTCGCGGATGACGTAATGTCCGCCGGAAGAAACCAGGTTCACGCTGGCTTCCACCGTCCCGCCGGCGTTCACAAGGCTCAAGCCGTCATTCAGCTTGCCGCCTGCATTCACGATGACTTCATCGGCATACACGCCCAGCGTGGTGCCGAAATCTGCGTTGAGGGTCAGCGATTTGACCACCGCGTAGCCGGAGATCAGCGTGGGAACCGCGTAAGTGGAAGCGTCAGCTACCGTGATGGAGCTGAAACCCACGAACGAAAGATTCTGGGTGTTGATGGTTACATCCTCATCATAGGTGTCCTGTGCCACGTAAATGGCCGAGCCGGCCGGAGCGGCGTTCACCGCCGCCTGGAACGGGCTGGGGTCCGCGAAACAAGCCACGTTGGCCGGGCAGCCGGTGCCATCCACCGTGTAACCCTCCCATTGGCTGGTGGCCGGATTCCAGAAGAACGGATCGCTGGTGGCAAGCACCTCGGCGGCTTCCGTGCTGGAAAGCGCGAGTTCATCGCCCGCCTCATCCGCCAGCACAATGCCTTCATCGTTG
>CAZDUN010000191.1:0-4909 GCA_964508615.1 uncultured Pelolinea sp.
AAAAACGCCTTCTTCATACACCAGCGTCAGGCAGGTCAATAAATCCTCGATCCATAACGGCTGCAAGTTCATTTTGCCATCTCCCGGGATGGGTATGGCCAATGGGCTGTGAAAAATGGCAGATTGGATTGGATATGTGAAATGGTCGTTATTCCCAAACACTTCCGTTAATCGGAGAATGGTATAAGCGATTCCGCTGGCGCGGATGGCCTCCTCCGCCAGTGCTTTGGCTTTCAACACCGGGTAGAAGGATTTCTTTTCCGCCCCCACGCGGCTGAGGAATAGAATACGTTCCACGCCCGCGTCTTTGGCAGCTTCGAGAAGGTTCCTGGTGCCCTCAATATCCACGCTTTCATAATCGGCCACCGGCAGTTGGTGTTCGGCGGTGGCAAAATGAAAAACGGTTTTAACATTCTTCAAGGCAGCGCGCAGGCTGCGCGCGTCCTGCAGGCTGCTGACCGCGATTTCCATGGACACGTTGCGGGGCAGCCGCGGGTTGGTTTTCTGCGGCCGCAGCAAAATACGCACGTCGTGGTTCGACTGAACCAACTTTTGCGCGAAACGTGAACCGATGAAACCTGTCCCGCCGGTGATCAGTAACATTGCTGCGATTATAGCAGAATCGCCGGTCTTCCCTTGGCATGCTTCTTGTAACAATGAAGTTGCTGAATGTATTTAACAACCATGGACCATAAACGCGAAAAGACTTACAGCATTCCAAATCGCATCGGGTTTCATTATTTTCCCGATGGTTTTCATTATGGTGATAAAGACCTCGGACTTTGGCTCCCGCGTTTGAAACAAATGAATGCGCAATGGCTGGTGTTGGATGCCGGGGCGGATCGCGCGATACCTGAAGATTTTATCCATGCGTTTTCCCAGGCTCATATAAAAACCATCCTGGATTTTAATCGTCCGCTGGCGGTTGAGCCAGGCTGGTCCGATCTGGAGACCTTGCTGCGTTCCTATGGAAAATGGGGGGTCAACTACGCCATTCTGGATCAGCGCCCCAACAGTCAGAATGCCTGGGGGTCGAATTTCTGGAAAACGACCGACCTGGTTGCGAATCATGTGCGCCGCTTCACGCGCTTTGCGGAATTGGCGTTGGATTGCGGGATTCGGCCTGTGTTCGCCCCGCTTGTCCCCGGCGGTGATTATTGGGACCTGGCTTTTATGGAAAGCGCGTTGAAAATCCTGTCTGATTCTGTGGATGCGTTCACGTTGAATAACATCGCCATTTCCGCCTACGCCTGGGATTTCGGCCATGCGCTGGATTGGGGCGCGGGCGGCCCGCAAGTCTGGCGGGAAGTGAAGGCGTATAAGACACCGTCTTCCAGCCAGGATCAGCGCGGTTTTCGCGCGTATGAGTGGTATGCGCACATTTCACAAAATGTGCTCGGCAAAAAGCTTCCCATCTTGATGCTGCAAGCGGGTTTGAGCGGCGATCCGCAAGGACTCTCCTCTGCCAATCCTGCCGCCAGCCTGGAAAAACAATTGCATGTGTATCGCCTGCTGTGCGAAGAAAACGTTTACGATCCTGAAAATTCCGGCAAACTGTTCAAAGCTGTTCCTCCGGAAGTGCTGGCCTGTAATTTTTACGCGCTATGCGATGAAGCGAAGCTGCGATCCAGTGCCTGGTTTGCCCCGGATGGCAGCCCGCGCGCGCTTGCCCAGGCGGTCAGCCAGATCCTGCCGCAGGTGAAATCAGCGCCCCAACAGGACTTGTCAAACGTCGCCGGGGAGGAAAATACCAGTTTCCAATATGACCGTTATATTTTGGTTGCCGATTCGCTCAAGCCGCAAATCCAGGAAATCCTGCGAAAGATGCATGCCTATATCACCCGCCATAAACCCCTGGTCGGGTTCTCCCTCGAAGAAGCCAAAAAATCCGCGTCCATTCTCGTGATCGCGCAAGCTGCCAATCTTCCCGCCGGGCAGATCGATCAGCTGCGCAGCGGCGGCAGCCTGGTAAAGATAATCGATCCGCAATCATTGAATTTCGAAATCAACGAACCGGAGAAGTAATCCATGACGATCAACAGCAACACACAATCAGTCTTGAAAACCACACCGCGTATCAAGGTCTTGGGGTTGGGCGGTGCGGGCTGCAATACCGTTCAGCGATTATTCGCCCTGCGCATTTCCGGCGTTGAATTGATCGCCGCCAATACCGACCGCCAATGCCTGGATGCCAATCCGGCGCAAAGCAAAATCCTGTTGGGCGCCGCGTTGACGCGCGGCCTGGGTTCGGGCGGCAATCCGCGCACCGGACAGGCCGCCGCGGAGCAAAGCTACCGGGAAGTGATCGCCGCTATCCGCGATTGCGACCTGCTTTTCCTGACCGCCGGCATGGGCGGCGGCACGGGCTCGGGCGCCATCCAAATCGCGGCGCGTATTGCCCAATCCCTGGATGTTACCAGCATGTCTTTCGTGACGCTGCCGTTCACCTTCGAAGCCGGCCGCCGGGCGCAGAATGCACGCGAAGCGGTCGCCGGCTTGCGGCCCTACACCGATACCCTAGTGACCATTCCCAACGATCGCCTGATCTCGCTGGCCGGCGCGGACGCGCCTTTGCAAGAGGCGTTCAGCCTGGCAGATGACATTCTGTTGAAAGGCATCCAGGGCGTCACTGAAATGCTGGGCGTTCCCGGTCTTTTGGCTATCGATTGCTCGCATGTCCTGCGCCTGATCAAAAAAGGCGGCGGTACCTATATCTCCCTGGGCACCGCGCAAGGAGATAACCGCGCCATCCAGGCCATCGAAAATGCGCTTTCGCATCCGCTCCTTGAAGACATCCAGATCCAGCAAGCCAAGGGATTGATCGTGAAATTCAGCGGCAGTCTCTCGCTCAACGAACTGGAGAACGCCATGCGCTACCTGCGCAGCCGTACAGCTCCCGAAACCGAGATCATTCCAGCACTCGGCGCGCAGGAGCAGCCGGAGGGGCAGGTTACGGCCACGCTGCTGGTCGCCGGCATCGGCGCCACCCCGTTGGAATACATCCCGGCTCCCCTTCAGGTTCCTGCGATGCCCGAAAAAACGCAGCCCGAGCTTGCGCTCGAAGCGCTGCCCATGGATTTCGCGCCGCATTCTTTCGATTTGGGCGGGAAAGACGTGGATGACCTTGAAGTTCCCGCTTTCATCCGCCGGGGATATAATCAATTGGAACATGCCCCCATGAGAAATGGATAACGAGACGATTGTAAAAATCAACTTTCAGGTTTATGCGCAATTTCCGTATCTGAAGGAGATCGCTCCCAAGGTTACGCCAATCGATCAGGGATTCAGCGAACTGCGCTACCAGGGCAGCGTGCTGACCGCCAACGGCATGACCCTGCCCATAGTGGTGAAAGTCATCGTGGATGAACAGGGTAAAATCATAAAAATGGTCACCTCGCGGTGACCATTTTCTCTTTCTTTTCTATTTTCACAATTTCTCAAACTTCATCCTTGAAACCTTCTTCGATATCCAGGCGGTGTTCGCGTGAATGCACAATCGCCGGGCGCCAGAACCAGTTATAAGGGATGCGCTTACCGGGATCAGGGAACAGGCGTTCCTTGGGCAGCTCTGCTAGCGTCGTGCGTAAGCTGCTGTTGATCTCTTCGAACCATTCCAGCGCCTGTTTCAAGGTCCAGTCGCGATGTTCCTCGAAAGTCTTGCGGTTGAATTCCTCAAAGGGAATATTCAGTACGCGCGATGGCCCGAATTGGGGATCCGGGTATGTTGCTTTCGGATCTCTCTGCGCCTGCGCGATTTGAATGCCGTTCTCCTGCCAGGCAGCCACATGCACTAGCGTATCGATCACCGACCAGCCGTCCTCCTGCCTTTTGCCAACCTGTTCAGCGGTTAAGCCAGCGATCAGATCTAGCCAATTCTGATATTCCTGGGTGATTTCATCCATAAGGTATTGTAAATTTGTACTCTCGGCCATCCTCCACCTCTGTGTATGCGTGTGATTATACCCATTTTCAACCTGTCGGCTGGTTTTTCAACCAGGCGTGTAACAGCGTGTTTCAGATGTTATCAAAAAATAATTTTACCTGCCGCCGCTTATAAACGCTTCGTGAAAGGCCACCTCGCCTTGCGGGATGTCTTTATCGAATGCCAGCCCCATAAAGTTCTTGGGCGGCGCCTCGTTTAGAGTCAAGCCAGGCAAGTTCGTGAATCCAAAGCGCTGATAATATTCCGGATCGCCCACCAGCACGCATCCGCCCGCGCCGCGCTCTTTCATTATCTCCAGGCTGGTTTTCATCAAGGCTGAACCAATCCCCTGCCGTTGAAAACCGGGTTTGACTGAAAGCGGGCCGATGCCGTACCAGCCCGCATCCTTGCCGTTAATCATCACCTTGGAAAAAGCGATGTGCCCGACCACCTCCCCTTTCAGCACAGCCACCAGTGAAAGCGACAACGCCCCGGCAGCGCGCAAATCGCGGATCAGCCGCGCTTCGGTTTGATCACTGTATGGCTGGCCTTCGAAGGCAGCCAGCGTGATTTCCGCGATGGCTTCAGCATCGCCAGCTTCCTCCGCTCGGATCAATATCTCATTCTTTTCATTCATGGCATCCACCTTTCAATTCCCGCTGCCGGGTGTGCTTTCTCCCATTTGCGCAAGCCTTCCAGATCCCGCGCCCCGCCCTCCAGCACCGCGCGGTAGATGCGAATACCGGCCGTCTTTTCAGCTGCGGGTATTGCGAATTTGATTTCCAGAATTGCTTTGCGCGTCTCCGGCGTGAGGGCCGCGCTGATGCGTTCAGCTGCGCGCTCGAAATAGCCAGCGTACGGGGAACTTTTCAAAATATGGATCATGTCGATCTGCCAAGCTTCGCCTTCATCATCCACATACCCGGCGTGCCATTCCAGGCAGCCGTCCTCGGCATCCAGCAGATTGGTGTAGGTGATGGTGCGGAT
>CAZDUN010000192.1:0-902 GCA_964508615.1 uncultured Pelolinea sp.
GGGCACGCGCTTTCGGTTCGGGTGCGGTACTTAAGAACTTGCGCGATCGCAGCGCAGGAGCGGGAATGCGCGTGGATATCGCCCTGCAGGGACCGCTTTCCAGGGATATCCTGTGCAAGCTCGGTCTATCCGCGCAGGATATTGCCCGCCTGAAGCATTTGAAGCGAACCCAGTTATGCCATATCACCTGGAACGGCCAGGATCTGATCGCCTCGCGCACCGGTTATACCGGTGAAAAGATGGCTTTTGAAATCTTCATCCATCCCGATCAGGCACTTGATTTTTGGAACAAGGTCCTGGAAATTGGCGCTCCCATGGGATTGAAACCCTGCGGATTGGGCGCGCGCGATTCGCTGCGCACCGAAGCCGGGCTTCCTCTATATGGTCACGAAATGGGCGGTGACGCCAACCTGCATATCGGCGACGCCGGTTTCGGCTCATACGTAAAAACTTACAAACCCTGGTTCATCGGCCGCCAGGCATTTGTTGAACATGAAGATGCCCGCAAGAGCGAAGTGGTACGCTTCCGCTTTATTGAAAAACGCGTGCGCATGGCCCATTCAGGTGACGTAGTCTTGAATGATAAAGGCAAGCTGATCGGTTTTGTCACCAGCTGCGCGATCGATCAGGAAGAGTTCCTGACCGGTCAGGCCTATATTGAAAAAACAAGTATGCTTGAAGGAACCAATATTTATATCTACCAAAACACCAAAGCCATGGAAAACCTCGTGGTCGCAGAATTGCAGCCAGGCAAGAAGGTGCAGTTGCCGGAGAAAGCGGTGATCGTCAGCCGCTTCCCGAAATAAGGTTAAAGAGATCAGGAGGAGTTCGAATGCAGACTTTATGGGATCACCGCTTTGCTCAAAGAACCCAAAGAATGGAGAGTTCGGCCATTCGTGAAT
>CAZDUN010000192.1:912-4901 GCA_964508615.1 uncultured Pelolinea sp.
CGTGAATTGCTTAAGTTCAAAGAAAACCCGGAGGTTATCTCGTTCGCCGGTGGCATGCCGGCGCCAGACGTATTTCCGATCAAGGAATTTCGGGAAGCCTGCCTGGCTGTTCTGGAAAAAAACGGCCCAGCCAGCCTGCAATATGGTTCAACGGATGGTTATACGCCACTGCGGGAAATGGTGGCGCGCCATTCTGCCCGGTATGGCATCAACATCACCAAAGATAACGTCTTGATCACTTCCGGGTCGCAGCAAGCATTGGATCTGCTTGGCAAGATTTTCATCAACCGCGGCGATCACATCCTGGTGGAATCGCCCACATACATCGGCGCCATCCAGGCCTGGCGGGCCTATGGGGCGGAATTCATCCCGGTTCCGCTGGATGAGCATGGCATGGTCACCAGCGAATTGGAGGACCGCCTGCGCGCCGGCATCAAGTTCATTTACGCGCTCCCCAACTTCCAGAATCCCACCGGCTCCACCCTGGCTTACGATCGCCGCCTCAAACTGATCGAACTGGCGGATCGTTACGGTATCCCGATCGTCGAAGATGACCCCTACGGCCAACTGCGCTACGAGGGTGAAAATTTACCCACCCTGGCAGTGCTGGACAGCCAAACGCGGTCGCAAATCGAGTGTTATTCAGGGAATGTCATTTATCTCAGCACCTTCTCGAAAACGCTGGCTCCCGGCATCCGCCTGGCGTGGGTTATTGCTCCACCCACAGTGATCAATAAGCTGATTCAGGCGAAACAGGGCGCTGACCTGCATACCTCCACTTTCAATCAAATCGTGGCCTTCGAGGTCGCGCATGGTGGTTTCCTGGATGAGCACGTCAAATTGATCCGCAAAGTCTATAAAGAACGGCGCGATGTCATGCTTGATACGTTGGAGGAGAACATGCCCGAAGGGGTCAGCTGGACGCATCCGAAAGGCGGCTTGTTCTTATGGCTCACGCTGCCGGAATGCCTGGATTCGCAGCTGTTGTTCCCCGACGCGGTCGAAGAAAAGGTGGCATTCGTGCCGGGTTCGTCATTTTTCGCTGAAGGCGGCGGTCACAATACCATGCGCTTAAATTTTTCGAATGCCGCGCCGGAGAAGATCAACGAAGGTATTTTCCGCCTGTCCAATGTCGTTAAAAAGCATTTGACTAAAAACGGGCACTAAATCAGTTTAGCTGGCGCTGTGCTTCCATAAATTGAAATCAGTCAGGATGGAATTGCCGATGAATTCCCGCAGGATTGAGTTATCCGGGATCAAGCCGCTGTCGATCGGCAGGAACCAATTCAGGAATGCCAGCAATCTCTTCGCCTCCAGATACTCCGGCGTACCGAAGGGGATCTGACGCAGCAAGGGTTCCGCGAACGGTTTTAACGCCGCCAACTCATATACCAGCGCCGAATTAAAGATCTCGCTCGCGTTTTCCTGATGGACAAAAATGTATTCGCGTTCACTTTTCCTGACCGCGTCCCACATATCGATCGTCCGCTGCGGTGAATAACCGCGCGTCTGCGCATCCCGCACAATGCGCCGCAGCATGCGCGTATCGGTTGTGGAAATGCGGTTGTAATAATCCATATTGAGCTGCGTCAAGCAGGATACATAGATCCGGAAAGTGCTGGCCTTGGGGATTTGCGGGAGAAGATTTGGGTTCAACCCGTGAATGCCCTCGAGCATGATGATCTGGTTTTTTTCCAGGTGCACCGTTTTTCCCTCTTCCCTTAAACCGCTCTTGAAATTGAATTTGGGCAGGGTGACTTCCTTACCGTTCATCAAGCTGCGGATATGCGCTTCCATCAAGTCCGCGTCGAGCGCTTTGAAGGATTCAAAATCGTAGTGGCCGTTTTCATCCTTGGGTGTTTTTTCCCGATCGACGAAATAATCATCCATCTCAATGGCGAATGGCGAAATGCCATATGTCAGCAGTTGAATGGCCAGGCGTTTGGAAAATGTGGTCTTGCCTGAAGAGGTCGGCCCGGAAATCATGATCACCTTGTATTGACCGCGCTTGCGGGCAATTTTCGCGGCGATTTGTGAAATTTTCTGCTCGTGCAGTGCTTCTGAAACCAGGATGACTTCACGGATATTACCGGTTTTTATCGAGTCATTCAATGCGCCCAGGCTGTCGATATCCAGGCTCTCCAGCCAGGAACCATATTGCTTGAAAATGCCCATCAACTTGCCATACCCGGGCATTGGATAAAGCATTTTGGGCGAATTACGGCGCGGGTATTGCAGGATAAAGCCTTCTCCGCGCGGCAGCAAACGGAATACTTGCAGATACCCGGTGGAAGGCACCATATAACCATGGTGATAATCGCGGTGCGTTTGCAGTTGGTAAAGCACAAGATACGGTTTTTGACGATATTTCAGCAGGCGGAGCTTATCCTTGTATCCTTTTTTCTCAAAGTATTCGCGCGCTTTTTCGATGGAAACCTGTTCTTTCCTGATCGGGATATTCTGCTGCACCAGCTCCCGCATGTGGTTTTGCAGGGCGCGGGTTTCTTCGCGGGTTAAAGGTCCGCGACCGCGAATGATGCAATAATACCCGCCGCTTGGCACCGAATGATCGATGTTGAGAAAGTAATCCGGAAAGAGGTCTTCAAAAGCAGTTTCCAATAGAAAAGTTAAGGATCGCCGGTAAATTTTCGAGCCATCCGCGGTGGACATGTTCACCGGGGCAACATCACATCCCTTATCCAACCGAAAGGTCAATTCCTTAAGATACCCTTCGACGACCGCTCCAACAATCTGTGAACCCTCCCATTCCGGCATGACCTGAAAGAAATCCTCCAGGGTGGCGCCCCGCCTGCCGGAAATGATCCGGCCATCGGGTAAGGCGATTTCAATCGTTTCACTGGGTTTTTGGATAAACTGGAAAAGTGGTTTTTCACTCATGATGGATAATCATTTTACCACCAAGGCTTATGTATTAAAATCAAGGGCACTCAACTCTGCTCGATGGCTGATGCAATGGAAAAATGGCGATTAATCATCCACCCTCCTTATCCTGGCGCCTGGAACATGGCCGTGGACGAGGCCATCCTGGAAAGCGTTGCCGGCAATACGCAACCGCCGACCCTGAGATTGTATGATTGGCACCCGTATACCCTATCTCTGGGCCAGGGGCAACCAATCTCGGATGTCGATCTGGCTGCTTTGGGGTTGAAAGGTTGGGATATCGTTCGCCGTCCAACCGGCGGCCGCGCGATCCTGCACGCGGATGAACTGACGTATTCCGTCTGCGCGCCTGAAGACAACCCGCGTGTAAGCGGCAGTGTTGTTGAATCCTACCGTAAGTTATCCAGCGGATTGCTGCGTGGATTGGCGTTAGCTGGAATTACTGCGGATTCGAAACCCAAGGCAGAATTCAAAAAAACCGCCGCCATGAACCCGGTATGCTTCGAACACCCTTCAGATTACGAAATTACTTATCAGGGGAGAAAACTCATTGGCAGCGCGCAAGTCCGCCGCGGCGGCAGCCTCTTGCAGCATGGCGCGCTCCCATTGAATGGCGCTATCACGCGCGTCGTTGAAGTGCTTGCTTTTTCTGATGAAACCGAACGCAATAAAGCACAAGAGAAATTACTAAAACGCGCCATAACGGTAGCGGATATCTTGAATCGACCGGTTAGCTGGCAGGTTATGGCCAACCACATAGTACTTGGTTTTTCGCAAGCATTGGAAATCTCATTGCAACCCGGGACATTATCGCCCGTTGAGAAAGCGCGGGCACATGACTTGTGGAAAAATAGATATGCCGCCGATCAATGGACAAAAAGGATTTAACCGAAATTGAACCGAATCATATTCATCTCGTTTTTATTCATGCTCGCCTCATTCTATCTTGTCATTTATTTTCATAATAAAAAGCACATTGTCAATATTCATCAATTAAGCCATGTTCACTATGCGCTGGTGCTGGGAGCGGGATTGAAAAGAAATGGCAGGCCCTCGGATATCCTGATGGATCGCGTTCTCAGCGCGAT
>CAZDUN010000193.1:0-4891 GCA_964508615.1 uncultured Pelolinea sp.
AGGTCCAACCCGAACAGGGAAAATACCCAGGAGCCCAGGAAGGAACCGGCGATGCCAACCAGGATATCCGCGACGGTGCCGAAAGTATTTTTGACTACCTTATCGGCCAGGAATCCGGCGATCGCCCCTACAATGATAAGCATTATGAAATTCATGATAAATTCTCCTTTTCCACTTGATTAACCTCAGTATAGCCAGAAAGTTTCTCTGTTTCAATTGAAAAGAGATATTTATACATATTTCATATAAAAAGCCGCTATTTATAGGCTGAAAACCCAATTTTTTGACTTTTATCTTCATTTGTGCTATTTTTAACCATCTAAAATTTCTACAGGAACGGATGAATGATCAGAGAACGTATCGCGGATAATGTGTACTGGTTTCAGAGTGAAATTTACGCCCAGGTGACGGCCGGGGCGATCGTTGGTTCGAATTGGGCGGTGCTGGTGGATACGCTGGCGGTTCCCCAGGAAACGCTGGAAATGCGGGCTTACCTGGAAGAAACCCTGGGTGTGCAAGTCCGCTACATCATCAATACGATCTACCATGCCGACCACACCTTTGGCAATTGCTTTTTCCCGGGCGCGGTGGTGATCGGCCATTCGCTGTGCCGCAAACTCATGGCTGAACATAACCAGAAAGCGCTGGAGAGCGCCCGCGGGCAGAACCCCGAATTTAGCAGGATTAAGTTGCAGCTGCCCAGCCTGACCTTCGATTCCGGCACGCTTTCACTGCAAATCGGAAAACGCCATATCAAAATTTTTCCCACGCCCGGCAGCAGCCCGGATGGCATCTCCGTGCTCGTGCGAGAAGATCGCGTGCTTTTCAGCGGCGATTCTTTCCTGCCGCTGCCGATTGTGGCTGAAGGAGATGCGGAGCAGCTCAGCGAAACGATCAAGTCCATCGCCAAGATGAGCCTGGAAAACATCGTGCAGGGGCATGGCGACGTGATTCTGCGCGGCGAGATCGACCAGGCGGTGAAAAGCAACTTGAATTACCTGGCTGCGATCAGAAAAGTGGCGCGTACCGCCGCCAAACGCAAAGATCCCCTGACCGTGCTGGAGGAAGCCACAGTAGAGGAGTGCGGTAAAAGCCGGGTATTATTGGGCGGTTTGGTTGTGGATTTGCACAAGCGCAACCTGGCTGTGCTGTATAAACAGGAATTGGCAGCCAATCATTGATAATGGCTACTTCATTTTTGAGAATTGTTTTTTCTTGAAAAGCCGCGCGATCAACTGTACGCGTCTTTCTGTTCCTTCTTTCAACCGCTTCAGGTTGGGCAGCAGCGCCAAAACAACGATCACCACGGCGGCAACGCCGAACAAGGCGTGCGCCCAGGGGCTGATGCCTTCCAACGCCCGCACAGTGAACACGCCCAACGCGGAAAGGGCGATGCTGATGGTGGTCAACGAGGCATATCCGACCAGCACGTAAAAAACGGCGGCGAATGGCAGGATAATCATCCAACTGTTCAACCACAAACCGATCGCCGCGCCCAGGGTGGTTGCGCCGCCCGCGCCGCCGCGGAAATGCAGTTTTCCCTCTTCATCTTTCTCGATCAGAAAAGCGGAATAATTGTGGCCGAGGATAGCCAGCACGCCGCTCAAGGCGGCTGTCCATTCCATGCCCATCGATAAGGTTTTGCTGATCCAAACCGCTGCCGCGCCTTTGAGCACGTCCATTAACGCGGTCAGCAAACCGGCAAAAGCGCCCCCGGCGCGCATCGCATTCGTCCCGCCTGTGCGCCCGCTTTCGATAGTGCGCACGTCCTTGCCGGTCAACAATCTGACGACCAGCAGACCGGACGGGATCGATCCGAGCAGATAAGCTAAAGGTAAAGATAAAATTGCAGTCATCATGGACAATTAACCCTAAATTCCTTTAATAGTTCCTTTTTTTATTTAATAAAAATTCCCAGCAGCCAGAGGATCGCCAGCACAATCAACGGATCGTAGAATATTTTGTGAAAATCCGGATTTTCTTCCAATGAAGCCGCGATGCCAATCAGGGCATAGGTCGGCCCCAATAAACCCAGTCCGAAGCGCACCGGCGTCAACGGCCAATAATAAAATCCAATTATACATTGAGTGACGATAAGTGTGATCACCGCGGTCCATTCGAACCGCCAGCGGCCGCCCAGCCGGAAATGCAGGATACGCAAACATAAGAAAATAAAAAACGATGGCAGGATCAGCAGCATCAGGTATAAACGCGAGTTGGCTGCCCGCAGCGCGATGCACAATAAGAAAAAAATGCCAAAGCTGACCGCCGAAAGCACCATCAGAGCCAGCGGGTAACGCGAGTCTTGAACGTCCAGCGAAATGTATTCTGCCACCAGGATCAGAATGACCAGCGAGCTGCCAAAGGCCAGGATGAACCACCATTCCAGGCCAACCTCCAGCAGCCCGAGCGGAAAACCGATCGCCCAGGCCGTAACTGCCGGCAGGATCAGGTGCGGCAGGGTGGAATGTGTGCTGATCAGTGGATGGTCGCGCAGCATCCAGTCGGCGCCGGCGGCTGCGATGGCCGCGGCAATCAGCGACATTAAATTGTAGAAATTGATGCGCAGCGGGATCAGGATGCCGAACACGGAGAAAGGAATTTCCCTCGCGGGCAATTGAATGAATGGCAGGGTGGTGTAACTGATCAGGATGCAGGCGGAAACAATGCTGAGTTTATAGGGCTGCGGCAGTTGAAAACGCTTTTCCACATTTCGATTTTACCTTATCCCTTTGCGCATGCGCGTTGGAAAATCGGAAAACGCCCCATATGGTAAAATTATAGATTGTATGTTTGAGCCCGTTTCTGAAACCAAAATCGAACCACCGAGATTGATCCCTGCCCTGACAGAAGGATTCAATGCCGTAGCCAGCCATATCTACGTCATCCTCTTCCCTGTCTTGCTCGATCTGCTGCTGTGGTTTGGGCCTTTGATCCGCGTGAAGAACATCCTGCTGCCGGCTATGCTCAATGCTTCGCAAATCTCAGCGCAGGCATATGGTGAAGACAGCGGCGTGTTTCTGGATGCCGCCAAACAGATGTGGACCACCCTGCTGGAGCAGTTCAACATCCTGTATAGCATGCGCACTTATCCGGTGGGCGTGCCCAGCCTGTTGATCAGCAAGGGTGTCCTGAATAATCCGTTGGGATCGCTGCAGGTGATCGAGTTGCAGACGGCGGATGCGGCGCTGCTGTTTATGCTGGGCCTCTCGCTTCTGGGCGTGGTTTTGGGCAGCCTGTATTTCTCGTTGATTGCCGGAGTGACCGATCCCGCAGCCAAACGGCTGACTATGGCCCAACTGGCTGGGCAGACGCTGCAATGCATGCTGCTCTCGTTCATTCTGTTATGCTCTTTGCTGGTGCTGTCCATCCCGGCGGTGTGCCTGGTTTCCTCGCTGGCGTTCCTGCTGCCCTCCCTGGGATCCATGCCGCTGCTGCTGCTTGGTTTTATTCTGGTATGGGCTTTGCTGCCGGTTGCTTTTTCACCGCATGGCATCTTCGCTGACCAATTCAAAGCTTCGGCCGCGATTGCCAATTCTTTCAGGCTGGTGCGCGCCTCCATGAACGGCACCGGCATGCTCTTCATCATACTGCTCCTGTTGGGTTACGGATTGGACGCGCTCTGGTCAACGCCCGCTGCAAACAGTTGGATGCTGCTGGTGGGTATTGTTGGGCACGCGTTCATTTCCAGCGGATTGATTGCGGCGTCATTCGCCTTTTATAACAAGGGCATGAAGTGGCTGCAGGCAGTCGTACGCGAAATCAATGCTGGCAAACCCAAGATTTTTTCATAAAATATAATCAGACAAGAATTTCACTCGGAGGAAGTAGTGGCGGAATCTGCTGTAAATTTGAGTTCGTATGGCGCCAAGGATATCCAGGTTTTGGAAGGCCTGGAGGCGGTGCGCCGCCGCCCGGGTATGTATGTCGGCGGTACCGACCAGAAAGCACTGCATCACCTGGTGTACGAGGTGGTGGATAACTCCATCGATGAAGCCCTGGCAGGCGTCTGCAATCGCATCACTGTAACTATCCATCCCGACAGCAGCGTTACCGTCGATGACAACGGCCGTGGCATCCCGGTCGATATCCATCCGCAAAAGCAAGTTTCCGCACTGGAGGTTGTCATGACCACCTTGCATGCCGGCGGCAAATTCGGCGGCGGCAGTTACAAGGTATCCGGCGGTTTGCACGGCGTGGGCGTTTCCGCGGTCAACGCGCTTTCCGAATGGTGCGAGGTGGAAGTGCGCCGCGACGGCAAAGTCTATTTCCAGCGCTACGAACGCGGCCGCCCAAGCGAGGCGGTCAAAGAGATTGGCAAAGCCAAGGATGGGCTCACCGGCAACCGCACCACTTTCAAGTTCGATAAAGAGATTTTCAAAGAAGAGATCGATTATCGTTTTGAAACCCTCGCGCAGCGCTTCCGTGAAATGGCTTTTGTCACCCGCAAGGTGGAGCTCAGCCTGATCGATGAACGCGAAGACCCCGCGCACAGCATGCGTTTCTACTTCCAGGGCGGCATCGCCTCATTCGTGAAATACCTCAACCGCAACCGCGAGGTGCTGCACGATGTTTTTTACGTTGAAAAAGAAGTGGATAACATCACCATTGAAGCAGCCGTGCAGTACACGGATGCCTATTCCGAGTCGGTGTACAGCTTTGCCAACACCATCAACACCATCGATGGCGGCACGCACCTGACCGGTTTCCGCACCGCCATCACGCGCGTGCTGAATGATTACGCCCGCCGCAACAGCTTGATCAAAGATAGCGACCCCAATTTCACCGGCGATGACACGCGCGAAGGCATGACCGCGCTGATCAGCATCAAGCACCCCGATCCGCAGTTCGAAAGCCAGACCAAGTTCAAGTTGATGAATCCAGAGGTTCA
>CAZDUN010000194.1:0-4867 GCA_964508615.1 uncultured Pelolinea sp.
CAAAATGAATAACGGCGCGACTGAACTCGAACGCACGCGCACCATCAACGGTTCCAACCAGCGCCTGCTGCAATTGGTGGAGGAAAAAGGTAAATTGGAGGAACTGGCATTTGTGCACACCCACGCACCGGAAAAGTTGGAAAAACTGAAGATCGATGCTGCTCATTTAATCCCGCCAAATCAGATTCCTTTGGTGGGGGAAGTGACGCCGGTGATCGGGGCGCACATCGGTCCGGGAGCGGTGGGGTTTTCGCTTATTCAAGCTGGATAAGATGGAAAGGAAGGTGGAAATATGTTAATTGCCAAAATCGTGGCATTGTTGGGCGCGTTGGCCCAGGGCGGCATCCTGATTTATGGTTTTACGCGCGGAGATTTTACCGCGGCAGGCAGTTTTTTCTTCAATGACCCATGGGGAATCGTATCCCTGGTGGATGTGTATGTTGGTTTCATTTTCTTCTCAGCCTGGGTTGTTTACCGCGAAAAGCATTTATGGGCGGCGCTGCTATGGGTAGCGGCCATCATGATCCTGGGCAACTTCCCGGCTGGCATTTATGCCTTCCTCGCGCTGCAGGGCAGCGGCAATGACTGGCGCAGGTTCTGGATGGGCGCGCGCAGCCAGATGGAGGCTGCCCGATGAAGAACAGAAAAACCGCCATCATGCTGAATATCCTCTCATTGGCAGCGGCTTTGGTATTCAATTTCCTGGCTACCAACCTGCCTTTGAATAACCTGACCACCAAAGAGATTTCGGACAGTTTCGATATCTATTTCGTGCCGGCCAGTTACGTGTTTTCCATCTGGGGTTTGATCTACCTGGGGCTGCTGGGGTTTGCGATTTTCCAGGCGCTACCTGACCAGCGTGACGACGAACGCCTGGCGCGCATCGATGGCTGGTTCATGCTCAGCAACTTCGCCAATGCGCTTTGGCTGGTGTGTTTTCATTACCAACAATTCTTGGCGGCTTTGTTTTTCATGCTTCTGCTGCTGGTTTCATTAATCAATATCTTCAACAAACTTGAGATCGGCAGGAAAAAGATGGCGCGCGCTTGGCGCTGGGCGGTCGAGATCCCTTTCAGCGTTTACCTGGGATGGATCACGGTTGCCACGATTGCCAACGTCACCCAGGTGCTGGATTACGCAGGTTGGAATAGATTTAGAATTTCCGAAGAAATGTGGTTTCTGATTGTGACTATCGTGATTGTCTTCATCTCAGCGCTGATGAGCTTCAAACGCCGGGCTTTCGAATACGTGTTGGTGCTGGTGTGGGCGCTGGTGGGCATCGCGGTGAAGTTCCCGCAGGTACCGCTGGTGGCTTTTTCTGCCTGGGGCGGGGCGATCATGATTACATTGATTGATATGATCGCGTTGATCGCTGTGCCCAGATCAAAGAGGAGCTGATTGAAAAACGTAAAAAATCCGCGTCCCTTTTCATGAATCGGGGACGCGGATTTTTTTTGTGATCAAGGCACCAGCCGCCAGGGCTGCTCCAGATATTGGGCGAGGTGCTGCATGAATTGGGCTGCCTCCGCGCCATCGGTAATGCGGTGGTCGGCGGAGAGGGTGGCTTTCAGGCGCCAGCCGGTTTGCACTTGTCCATCCCCCGCCACCGGCACTTCCTGCGCCGCACCCACGGCCAGGATGGCCGCTTCAGGGGGGTTGATGATCGCCACGAAATCTTCCACGCCGTACATTCCCAGGTTGCTGATGGTAAAGGTGGAACCTTCCAAATCCTCGCTGCGCAGCCTGCCCGCGCGCGCCCGCTGGAACAGGTCGGCCAATTCGGCCGCGATCTGGCGGATGGATTTCTGGTCAGCGTTGCGGATCACCACCGTCAACAAGCCGCCTTCCAGCGACACCGCGCTGCCGATGTTGATATTGCCATGCTGGACGATCTCTTTTTCCACCAGCGAGGCGTTGAGGTTGGGAAACTGGCGCAGCGCCAAAGCGGCCGCGCGCACGACCAGGTCATTGACGGAGATTTTGTTTTCTGCCGGAGTATCTTCGTTCATTTGCCGGCGCATCTTTAAAAGGTCTGCCACGTCAAAGCTGCGCGTAACATAAAAGGCCGGAATCTCCCGTTTGGAATCCTGCATGCGCCGGCCGATGGCGGCGCGCAGCTTGCTGAGCGGGACGCGCCTATCCTGCCCCGGGAGAATGACCGCCTGGGGGTGGAGGGCGCCGCCGGGCTGCAGCGCGTTTTCCACGTCGCGCTTGACGATGCGCCCGCCCGGGCCGCTGCCGGTCAGCGAAGGCAGATCGATGCCTTTCTCGCGCGCCATAGCCTTGGCCAGCGGAGAGGCTTTGAGCTTGCCGACAGGCGCAACCGGGGCCGGGGAGCCAGGCTGTTCCACGTGCGGGATTGATCGTGCTGGCGCCGGTTCTGGTTGAGAGGGCTGTGCAGCAGGCAGCGGCTGCCCGCCCAGCAGCGCGTCCAGATCGACCTGTTCGCCTGGCTCCGCGATTACCGCGATGGGCGCGCTGATCGGAAGGGTAGTGGTGGCCGCGGCGAGCTGTTTATAGATGATCCCGCTGGCGCTGGATTCCACTTGAACGGTAGCTTTGTCGGTTTCGATTTCCGCCAGCACTTCGCCTTTTTCGATCTGGTCGCCTTCAGCTTTCAGCCAATTCATCAGGGTGCCTTCCGCCATATCGAAACCCAGTTTGGGCATTTCAATAATTTTTGCCATTATTTCATCACCTCCCGTACTGCCTGAACAATGTCCGCAACCTGGGGCAGCGCGAGCTGCTCGAGCCGGCGGTTGTATGGCAGGGGCACTTCCTTCTGCGCCACGCGCCGGATGGGCGCGTCGGCGTAATCAAAGGCATCCTGATAAATACGCGCCGCGACTTCGGCCCCCACGCCGTAGGATTCCCAGCCTTCTTCAGCGATTACCGCCCGGTTGGTCTTCTTGAAAGATGCGATCACCGGCTGCATATCCAGCGGCCGCAGGCTGCGCAGATCAACCACTTCCACCTCGATGCCTTCTTTCGCCAATTGTTCGGCTGCCTGCAATGAATAACCGACCATCTTGGAATAGGTAACCAGGGTCACATGCGCGCCTTCCCGCTGGATTTTGGATTCGCCGATGGGGATGACGTAATCGCCATCCGGCACCTCGCCGCGCTGCTGGTAAATGGTGGCGTTTTCAATGAACAACACCGGATCATCCGAGCGGATGGCGGCTTTCAATAAACCTTTGGCATCCGCGGGCGTGCCCGGCGCGACCACTTTCAAACCCGGAAAATGCGCGAAGATGGCATCGGGTGTCTGCGAGTGTGTGGCAGCCAATTGCCGGCCGCCACCGCCGGGGGCGCGGATGACAAGCGGCACTTTCATCTGGCCGTTGAACATGTAATGGAGCTTAGCAGCCTGGTTGACAATGTGATCCATGGCGACGAACGCAAAGTTGATGGTCATCAACTCAGCCACCGGGCGCATGCCGGCTAGAGCGGCGCCAACGGCCGAACCCACGATGGCCGCTTCCGAAATGGGCGTATCGCGCACGCGTTCAGGGCCGAAGTGATCCAAAAAGCCCTTGGTCACGGCATACGTGCCGCCCCACAGGCCGACCTCCTCGCCCATAATGAACACTTTGGGGTCGCGCTCCATCTCTTCCCACAGCGCTTGTGAAATCGCCTCCCGCATGGTTATGACAGACATCAGGCACCTCCGCTTGTTTCCGGGGCGTAGATATGTTCGAACAGCGCTTCATCAGGCGGTTCAGGGCTTTCCTGGGCAAATACCACACCCGCTTCAATTTCCGCGGCAGCTTGACGGTCGATTTCCTGCAATTCTTCAAGCTTGCAGATCTTGTTTTCCAGTAAATGTTTTTGATAGCGATCGATGGGCCCGTTTTCGACGTATTGCTTGACCTCTTCAGGCGTGCGGTACCTTTCGGGGTCACCCATGGAATGACCGCGGAAGCGGTAGGTGTTTACCTCGAGAAACTGCGGGCCGCTGCCCGCGCGGATCCCGGATAGTCGTTCGGCAGCCATATCTTTAACCGCCAGCACATCCATGCCATCCACGTCGTAGGCGTCCATGCCATAGCCGCAAGCTTTGCGGATGATCTCAGAAACCGCGGAGGCTCGTTCGGGCGAGGTGCCCATACCGTAGCGGTTGTTCTCACACACCCACAATACCGGCAGATTCCAGGTTTTGGCCAGGTTGACTGCCTCGTGAAAAAAACCGATATTGGTGGCGCCTTCTCCGAACATACAGATGGTGACGCCGTCGCGTTTTTCCATCTTGTCCGCCAGCGCCAGGCCGGCCGCGATGGGAAGGTGGGCGCCGACGATGGCGTGCCCGCCCCAATAATTCAGGCTGGTATCGGCCAGGTGCATCGAACCGCCCTTGCCGCCGGTGACGCCAGCGGCCTTGCCCAATAATTCCGCGAGAATGCTTTTGGCGGGGATACCCGCGTTGAGGGCCACGCCGTGATCGCGGTAAGCCGTGATCACGCGGTCCTGGGGCTGGCGAGCAGCCAGGATACCGGTGCTGACGGCTTCCTGGCCGATATAGAGATGCAGAAAACCGCCCACCTCGCCTTTTTGGTACAGTTCAGCGGCGCTTTCCTCCAGGCGGCGGATGAGCACCATCTGGCGGTAGAGCTCCAAATAATCCTTTTTTTGCATAGTGAATCCTCCCGATGAATGATTCCTATAGAACTAATTAGGACTATTTAACTCCAGTTTATTCAGCGCGCATGTTGGAAAAATATTAGAACCGGCAGAAATGACGGTTCTAATGGCGCGCTAATTGCTGGGCAGAAACGGGTTTATTTGATTTCAGATGTGCAGGCGGGGCAGCGGGTGGCTTTTTGAGGAATCATGGTCAGGCAGTAGGGGCATTCCTTGACGGCAGGCG
>CAZDUN010000195.1:0-4859 GCA_964508615.1 uncultured Pelolinea sp.
GCCAGGGGGGTGAAATCGACATACATGATCTCCGCCACCGGGCGCATGCCGGCCATGGCCGCGCCAACCGCGGCGCCGCCGATGGCCGCTTCGGAGATGGGCGTGTCGATCACGCGCCATTCGCCGAATTCCTGGAAGAGGTTGCGCGTGGCGCCGTAGGCACCGCCATACAACCCCACGTCTTCGCCCATGATGAAGACATTTTCGTCACGCCGCATCTCCTCGCGCAACGCCTCCTGGATAGCTTCGGCGTAGGAGATCTGGCGCATGGCGGAGCCGGATTTCACTTTAGTGCGCAGCTCGGCTTCTGCTTCCACATCGTTCACTGTGAATACCGGGGGCGCGAAGACATCCGTGGCGACTTCGGAAACATCCGGGGCAGGGGAGGACTCGCTGTAATGCATGGCTTCCTTCAGCTTGGCTTTCACCTGCTGGTTAAGCTGCTCGAACTCTTCATCCGTCAGCAAACCGACCGCTTGCATGGCCGCGCTGAGCAGCGTGATGGGATCACGGTCCTTATAAGCCTGCTCCTCTTCGCGCGTGCGATAAGCGCGAGGGTCGGAATGGGAATGGCCGAAATAACGGTAAGTTTTGGCTTCCACGATGCTGGGACCCTGGCCGGAGCGGGCGCGCGCCGCGGCTTTCTCCACCGCGCCGCGCACCGCCAGCACATCCATGCCGTCCACCACTTCGCCTGGAATGCCGTAGGCGCAGGCACGCTCGGCTACGTTCGGCAGCTTGCTGGCTTTGGCCCAGGGCACCGACATGGCATACAGGTTGTTTTCCACTACAAAGACCACCGGCAGGTTCCAGAGCGAAGCCATGTTGAGGGATTCATGGAAATTGCCGGTGTTGGAAGCGCCATCGCCGAAGAAACACAGCACAACCTTGCCAGTGGCTTTCAGCTTTTGCACCAAAGCAGCTCCCACCGCAACCGGGATGTTGCCGCCCACGATGCCGGTGGCGCCCAGGTTGCCGTGCTCGACATCGGCGATATGCATCGAACCGCCCTTGCCTTTGCAGTAACCGCCGGATTTGCCCAGCACTTCCGCCATCATGCGGTTGTAATGCTCCTGTTTGGCGGCGGGGGTTTTAGCAGCGCTGTCGCCGTGTGCGTGCGCGTGGCCGTGGCCGCGGTGCGTGCTGGTCACCAGGTCGCCTTCGAGGATGGCGGCGATGGCACCCACCGCCACGGCTTCTGAACCGGCGTACAGGTGCGAGGCGCCTTTCAGCAGGTCTTTGCCCAGCAGGGTGCTGATATTGTTCTCGAAGGCACGGATTTCCATAACCTGCCGCAGGTAAGCCAGCAGCTGTTCCCTGGTCAGCGACTGTTCTTCGATGATCGCGGATGTGCGTTCGATGAGCGCGGTTTTACTGCTTTTTGCCATTGATTGAATCCTCCAATAGAAAAAAAATCAGACAGATTGATGAAGGCCATGTTTAAATAACCTGTACATACAGGTATACAGGCAACTATATCATGGCTGGTACAGGGCGTCAATGCCCCTGTCAAAGACCTGTTTATAGTACAATTTACCCAACTTGTTTATACAGGTTAATTCAATGATTGAAAATCTGATCAATCCACGCCGCATCAACAAAGACCTGCCGATCCCGTATTATTACCAGATCGTGCAGGTATTGCGGGAATCCATCGATGATATCGAGAATAAGGAGAGCCAAGCGGAAATCCAGCTGCCATCCGAGGCGGATTTGTGCGAATTATTTGCGGTCAACCGCGGCACCATCCGCCACGCGCTGGATCTGCTGGAACGCGAAGGCTTGATCTACCGCGAAAAGGGGCGCGGCGCTTTCGTGCGCCGCCGGCGCGTGGAACTCGACCTTTCCTACCTGTGCTCGACCACTGAAGACTTGAAAAGCCGCGGCTGGGAGCCGGGCACGGAGATCTTGGGTATCAACCAGGTCTCGCCGCGCAGCCACATCCGCGCCAGCCTGAAGCTGGATGATGACGAAAAGGTGTGGGAGGTTTACCGCCGCCGGCTGGCGAATGGCGAACCGATCAGCCTGCAGCGCGCCTTTCTGCCAGCGGCTTTAATGCCGGACCTGATCAAGCTTGATCTGACACAGTCGTTTTACGGCATCTGGACCAACCGCTACAACCTGCAGCCGCGTGACGCCGAGCAGACCATCCGCACGCGCATCGCCACCAGCGAAGAAGCGGAGCTGCTGCAGATCAGCGCCAGCAGCCCGATCTTTGAGATTACGCGCGTCACCTGTGATATCAATAGCCGCCCGATCGAGTACCTGCTCTCGGTCTGGCGCGGCGACCGCTACGATTTCACCGTGCGCCTGACCAGCCGCTAGCGTACCCATTCCCGAAAAAAAATAATAAAAATCGTGTGGTAAAAATACTTACACGCGGAAATCGGAGGAATCTCATGAAAGCTGTCAGGAAGATCACATCCATCAGCTTGGGCATGGCTGCCGGGCTATTGGGGATTGAACACGCCATCAGTGAGATCCTGCAAGCGCCGAAGGAGACAGGCGGTTGGTTCATGCATGCCATCGGCGCGCCCTGCCAGCCGCAGCTGTCCTGGAACGCCTGCCTGCCGGCAATCACGATTTTTCCGCAATTCCTCTCCGCCGGAATCGGCACGCTGCTGGCCAGCTTCTTCCTGATGGTCGTCTGACTACTTCCACTTGGGAGAAGGCTGTCCTGGCTACATTGGGTATCGGGCGGGCTGCTTTTCCTGGCGGGCGGGGGGTTTGTGGCGTTCTTCCAAAGCCTGCTGGCTGCCCTGACACGCAACGCGGCCTGGCCGCCCGGGCGGATTCCGATGATCCGTCGAGTCCTGGCGCGTGTCTGGCCGTTGACATTGATTGCTTTCCTGCTCGGCATGGCTGCCGGTTGGACAGCGGGGCAAGTAGACAATGACCTTATGGCGGCGCTTTCCGGTTTGACGTTTGTGGGCATCGACCTATGCTTGCCGCTGCTGGCTGTATTTTCCGTTCTGGCGCGTCAAGACGGCTGAGGATAACTTCGCGCGGAGATATTTATCTGAATTTCAAAACTGCTTCACACTCCCTTCACATTCGCATGAGAAACTGGGGGCAGTAAATTCAATCAATAAAAAGGATGTGAAACATGAAAACAAGTAAAACCATTATTTCAGCAGGTATCGCCTTGACGATTTTGCTGGCTTCCAGCGGGGCGGTATTCGCGCAAAGCAGCGAGCCGGCCAGCCTGGATTGGGGCACGGGCGTGCCGATCGAGGCATCGCTGGATGAATACATGCTGGCTGCCCTGGCTGATGTCTTGGGCGTCAACGAAGATACGATCGCGGTGGATTACGCTGCCGGCAGTTCGCTGACCACTATCGCTTTGGCCAACGGCGTTCCGGCGGATGAGGTGGATGACTTGCTGCTGGATGTGCGCGCGAAGGCACTCGAGCTGGCGGTGGCGGATGGTGCGATCACCTCCGACCAGGCGGATTGGCTGAAGAGCGTGCAGTACGGCGCCAACGGGCGCGGCGGCATGACCGCCAATCGCGCGCGCGACCTGACGGCTTGCGTGGGCAGCTGCGATTATTCCGGCGCGCGCCAGTACCAAAACCCGATGGCAGGTGCTGCCACGGGGCGCGGCGGCAGGCGATAGCCTGCCTGCAGATCAGAAATGAGGGTATCCATGAAAGGATGCCCTCTTTTTGTATGAGGATTCTGCAAATCCATCGTTAAAGGTTTTATGCAGTAAAATATGCGCGCATTCCAAATGAAAAATCCCTCAGTGAATCATTGGAAGATACCTGCCCTGGCGTTGTTCAGTATTGCCATGGGCTTGCTGGAAGCGGTGGTGGTGGTTTACCTGCGCACCCTGGTCTATCCGGCAGGTTTCGAATTTCCGCTGAAGTTCTTATCGGAAAAAATCTATTTAGTCGAAGTGGCGCGCGAGGCCGCCACTCTGGTCATGCTGGCTTGCGTCAGCGCCGCGGCAGGTAGTAAATATTACCAGCGGCTGGCGTATTTTCTGCTGACCTTCGCGGTTTGGGACATTTTCTATTATGTTTTCCTGAAAATTTTCCTGGATTGGCCGGCCAGCCTGCTGGATTGGGATATTCTGTTCCTGATCCCCACTACCTGGATCGGGCCGGTGCTGGCGCCCGTGCTTTGTTCGCTGGTCATGCTGCTGATGGCCGGTTTGATCCTGCGCTTCGACCGGCAGGACAGGCTGCTGCCTTTCAACCGCCTGGAATGGGCTGGCATCTACGGGGGCGCGCTGGTGATCTTGTTCACGTTCGTCCGTGATTATGCCCGGCTGATCCTGGCCAGTGACCTGCCGCAAAATCATTTCATGCTGCGCGATAGCGCTATCTTTCAGGATATGGCATCCCAATTCGTGCCGCAGCATTACGCCTGGGTCTGGTTCGCGTTGGGGCTGGGAATCATTCTGTTGGCGGTGGGGAGCTGGTGCAAGCGCAGCCTGAAAACTACGCACGACAGGTCGATGTAAGAGAATTTGCCGTTTGACTACGACGCGCTTGACTCACACAAAACCAAGCGCTGCCTAAGCTTTGCCAAAATCGGGCATTTTTTCTGCCAGCCTTGCGAACAACTCGTCAATGTTCTGCCCGTTAAAGAGTTGCTCCATCTGGCTGACCGGGATGCGGGCGCTATCCTGCGTCCAGCGGATCAACAGCGCGAATGCCGCGCCGTCCAGCATGGTGCGGATGTAATCATCCAGCAGGATGTTGCGCGACTGCGGGTGATAACTGCGCTGCTGATTGAAGATACGCAGCCGCTGAAAAATGCGGTATTCCATGCCCGCGTCGAGGATTAATTTCATCTTGTCGAGATTTTGTTTCCAGTTTTGGAATAGCAGGAAAGCCGGGCTGACTTTGGAG
>CAZDUN010000196.1:0-4842 GCA_964508615.1 uncultured Pelolinea sp.
CTGTCAATAAGAAATTTGTCAGAAGCTATTCTTTCTCCTTCACCTGGATGACCAGTTCGGCAAAATCCGGGTCAGCGCGATCAGGCGTGTAGGCGATCTGGTAATCCTTGCGCGCGTCCAGCCATGCGCAGAATTCTTCCAGCAAGCCGAAATAATAGAAAGGTTCAAAAACCGCGTCCGGTGCGTCTAAAAGCCATTTATAGGTTTGGCCATCAGCGACGCTGGCCTGTATCTCCGCGCCCATTGCCTCACCCATTTTTTGAGCCAGAACACTCAAAGAAAAAGAAAAGCGCTTTTCCAGCGGCTTGAGGCGGTTATCGATCCTACCCAGTTCGGAAATTTCACTGAAATAACGCCGCAGGAAAATCAGCGACGCCCGGCCGATGCGGATCAGCAGACCGCGGGCGGTTTGCGGGTCATAGCGCGCAGCCAACTCCCTCCCGAAGCGCTCCAGCGAGAAGCGGCTTTCCGCCAGCCTTGAATAGGAAGCAATGCCCAAACCTTTCAGCACCTGAAAAGTCTGTTTCTCTCCCAGTATCTCAATCGATGCCAGGCACACCGCTTCCAAAAATTTCGCATCCATATATTCGAATCCCTGCCCGATGGAAATCACATCCGTGATACATGAATTGTACCGGATTGCGCAGCCGTGCAAAACTTTTTAAGACTCGCGGCGTAAATAGAAAAAGCCAAAAAAAACCGAGGGATTATGAACATCATCTTCATCTGCGGGAACAACCGCAAGAACGGCAACACCGATCAAATCCTGTCGCTCCTGGAGAAATCCCTGAAGGAGCTGCAAGGCGGCGGCCAGCCGCTGGAAATCGAACAGATCCGCCTGGGCGAACGCCGCATCGAAACCTGCCGCGGCTGCCGGGCTTGCTTCGAGCGCGGCGAGCAGCACTGCCCGCATAAAGATGACGTGCAGGGCATCGCCGCAAAGATGCTGGCGGCCGACTTGCTGGTGTTCGCCAGCCCGGTGTACGTTGATGACGTAAGCGGCCTGATGAAGAACTGGATCGACCGCCTGGCGTATTTCTGCCACCGCCCGGCTTTTGCCGGCAAACCGGCTTTCGTGATTGCCACCTCCGGCAGCAGCCCGACCGGGCACACGGTCAAAACCCTGCAGGGCGCGCTGCTCACCTGGGGTTTTCACCTGGGCGGGTCCGCGGGTTTTATCATGGGCGCCCGCATGGCAAAAGCCGAGGTGGAAAAGCGCTTCACTCTAAAAATCGGCAAAATCGCTGCCCGACTGCTGCGGGAGGTGCGCGTGGCGCCGGTTCGACCGCCATCGCTGATCGAGTTGGTGGTTTTCAAGATCCAGCAACACGCCTGGAAACAGGCTGAAAAGGATACGCTCGATTACCAGTATTGGCACGCTCAGGGCTGGTTTGAGCCTGACTGCGCTTACTTCATTCCCCGCAGGGTCAGTCTGCCAGCGCGCGCCCTGGCCAACCTGGCTGCAAGCTTCGCCAGTTTGTTTATCAGCTAATCGTTTCAAAAAATCCGCCGGCCGGGATCTGTTTTCGGATTTAAAATAAAACTATGCCGACGTTGATCGAAACCTTCATCGATTACGAGCCCGACCTGCTGGCGATGATCGCCGAGGGCTGGGGCATCGATCAGCAGCTGGATCCCGCCAAAAATACCGCCAAACAGATTGCCGCCTTTCTGCAGGATGAAGCGCTCTTCGCGGAAATCCTGCAAGCCCTGCCCCGCCCGGCCTTCAGTGCCTTGCTGCGCCTGGCGCGCGTCGGCGGGCGCCTGCCGGTGGATCAGTTCGAGCGCGAATTCGGCATATTGAGAGAAATGGGCGCCGCCCGGCGCGAAAAACTGCGCCCCGACCGCAGCCCGGCCTCAGTCAGCGAGCGGTTGTTTTACAAGGGATTGATCGCGCGCGCTTTCCTGAGAGAAGGCGGCGAGCCGCGCGAATACTTCTACCTGCCGGATGAATTTCAGGATTACCTCGCGCGTGAAATCGAAAGCGCCAGCATCCCGGTTTTGCCCGTTCACAAACCCATCACCATTCAAGCGAGCGGGGACGCCCTGCTGGAACATGCCTGCAGCCTGCTGGCCGCGCTGCGCATTGGCAAAAGCGCGGAGAGCCTGGCTTTCGAAAACCCTGCCATCCCGGCGCGTTTTTTGACGCGCCTGCTGCAAGATGCGGGACTGCTGGACGCCGGCGGCCAGCCCGACCCGCGCCAGGTTGGCGCTTTTCTGGAAGCGCCGCGCATGGAGGCTTTTGTCAGGCTGGTAAATACCTGGCAAGCCAGCACCGCCATCGACGAATTGGCCTGGCTGTGCGGACTGGAAATCGAAGGCCAGCTCAAGCGCAACCCGCAAGAAGCGCGCGCCCGCCTGCTTTCCATCCTGCGGCCGCTTTCCGCGGAGAGCTGGCTGGATATGGATGAATTCGCGGAATGGGTGAAATCCTACCAACCTGATTTTTTGCGCTCCGGTGGCGAATATGACGCCTGGATCATCAAAGACCCTGGCAGCGGGCAATACCTGAAAGGCTTTGAATTTTGGGAACGGGTGGAAGGCGCTTACCTGCGCGCTTTATTTCACGGGCCTTTCTTCTGGATGGGGCTGGTGGATCTGGGCATGAAAGCGCGCGCGAAAAAAGCCGGCCTGTTCCGCCTCTCTGCATGGGCAGCCGAACTGCTGGCAGGCAAACCAGCCGCCAGCGCGCAGCCGGACATCAAAACCTTCACACTGGAAAAAGACGGCAGCTTGCTGGTGGAACGCGGCTTCCCGCTGGATGCGCGCTACCAGATCGCGCGCTTCTGCGAATGGAAAGCGCCCCGCAAAGGCCGCTACAGTTACCAGATCAGCCACCCGGCGCTGAAAAATGCCCTGGCGCAGGGACTGCAGGTGCATCAACTGCTGGCGCTGATCCAAAAGTACGGTCGCAAGCCCCTGCCGCCCAACATCCCGGCGGCGCTGGAGCGCTGGAAGCAGCATGAGCTGGAAGCTGTGTTTGAGCGGCCTGTGCTGCTACGCGTGCGCTCGGCAGCCATCCTCGAGCAACTGCTGGCTTCCAACGCCAAAACGCACATCTTCACCCGCTTGAACGAGACAACGGCGGTGGTCAAACCCGAGGCGGTCGGGCCGCTCAGGCAAGCCCTGCTGGAAATGGGCATCCTGGCCGACGCGCGCCTGGAAGTATAATGGCTCTATCAAGCGAATCTCATTTTTATTTCCAAAGGACGAATCATGCCACGACTAGACTGGATCCAGAAAGAACTGAAAAATCTGAAAGACGGCGGCTTGTTCAACACCATCCGCACGCTCAGCTCACCGCAGGGCGCCTGGCTGGTGGTGGACGGGCGCGAGGTGCTGAATTTCTGTTCCAATAACTATTTGGGGTTGGCCAACGACCCGCGCATGCTCAAAGCCGCGCAGGATGCCATCCAGCGCTACGGCGTGGGTCCGGCAGCGGTGCGCTCGATCGCCGGCACCATGGACCTGCACCTCAAGCTGGAGGAACGTGTGGCCGCTTTCAAACAATCCGAAGCCGCCATCACCTTCCAGTCCGGATTCTGCGCCAACCTGGGCACCATCCAGGCGCTGGTCGGCAAGCGCGACCTGATCTTCTCGGATGAGCTTAACCACGCCAGCATCATCGACGGCTGCCGGCTCTCCGGCGCGGAGATCATCCGCTACGAACACTGCAGCCCAGCCAGCCTGGAGCAAGTCATCAAGGAGCACGAAGGCACGTATGAAAAAGCCATCATCGTCACCGATGGCGTGTTCAGCATGGACGGCGATATCGCACCGCTCGACAAACTCTACGAGATCGCCAAGGCGCATGACATCATCCTAATGGTCGATGACGCGCACGGCGAAGGCGTGCTGGGCAAGGGCGGGCGCGGCATCGTGGATCATTTCAACCTGCACGGCAAGGTGGATATCGAGGTGGGTACCTTCTCCAAGGCTTTCGGCGTGGTGGGCGGCGTGGTTTCGGGCAACGCGGTCATCATCGACTGGCTGCGCCAGCGCGGGCGGCCTTTCCTGTTTTCCTCGGCCGTCACCCCGCCGGACGCAGCCGCCTGCCTGGCCGCGCTGGACATCCTGGAATCTTCCACTGAATTGGTGGATCGCCTGTGGGATAACGCCAAATATTTCAAAGCCGGCATGGCAGCGCTGGGCTTCGACACCGGCATCAGCCAGACCCCCATCACGCCGGTTATGCTGGGCGAAGCGCCCCTGGCGCAGCAGTTCAGCCGCGAGCTATTCGAGCAAGGTATTTTTGCCACCGCGATCGGTTTCCCCACCGTGCCCAAGGGCAAGGCGCGCATCCGCGTGATGATTTCGGCCGCCCACAGCCGCGCCGACCTGGATAAGGGTTTGGAAGCGTTTGGCAAGACCGGCAAGAATCTGGGAGTGATCTAAAAAAAACGCTTGTTTCAATAAACAAGTAGGGCGCGTTTCCATACGCGCCTTTCTATTATAAAGTGGCGGCATTGGAATGCCACCACTTCTACGCGAATTTTCTGTCTTCGCGAGGAGCAGCAGCGACGTGGCAATCTCGGTTGGATGGCTAAGTTGATCGCGAAATAATCTATCGTTGGGTTTCGCATCGCGTAGCACTTGTATATATTGAAGCCACTTTCCGCAACCTATTCCGTCTGAGGTATCTGCATTGAGTTGTGATGCTCAACCCAACCTTGTATCTTTAATCATAGGTGTGATAGAAAGGCTGAAGGCACCGATTGTGCAAAGTCAAGGTGAATCTGGACCCAACCTTCAGGCATAAAGCCCGAGACGTAGATAAGATCCCTTGACCTTTTTCCGAGTTGAGATCGGACGGTATCTGAAGCCTTTCCAGCACATTGGAAA
>CAZDUN010000197.1:0-4823 GCA_964508615.1 uncultured Pelolinea sp.
TCACGCCCTTTTTTTCCGCCAGGCGGATGTTATAGCGCGTTTTTTGTTTCATGCGCTCCAGCCAGTTCTGCTCGCCGCCCCGCAGATCGAGCGTGATGGTGCGGCGGGGCTGGATGGAGATGGCGCTGGGAACGAATCCCGGTAAGGATTCTGATAAGCCTGGCAGCTGCTCCTCCCAGGCATCCGGTTCCAGATAGATCACGATGGCGCGTTGTTTTTTGCAGGTATCCATGATTTCAGGCAATAAATCGCGCCAATTCTCTCCGACCGGGCCTTTGGGAATATACGCCACTGTCTTTCTAAAGGGAAGGGTTCTGAATAGAATTTGCGCCCCCGCATCGCGATTGGTTATGTAAACCGGACGCCAGCCGTAGGTTTGTTTGAAAATACCCCATTGAGAAGTCTGTAAAATGTGAGCGTCGGGATAACGGCTCAAAAAAACGTCCCATTGTTCCTGGTTTAAAGCAGACATTAATTAATCTTCGTGATATCTTCAGATCTCAGGCTTTTAATTTCAGCCTGGGGGATGATGGAATTCATGAATTTGATCGCTTCGCCGGCTTTTCCCTGGTACGCGATTTCGATCAGCCTGGCGATTCGACCATCCAATTGTTTTCCTTTTAGCTCATCCTGTCCTTCTTCGGAATAGATTTCCGGGTGAGCAGTGCGTTTGAATTCGCGCCCTTCATTCCACAAATCCTCGCTGAGTTTTTCTCCTTTGCGAATGCCCGTGAATACGATTTCGATGTCTTTGTAGGGTTCCAGGCCTGACAAGCGGATCAAGTCCTCAGCCAGGTCGAGGATTTTGATCTGTTCGCCCATGTTGAGCACGAACGTCTCACCGCCCCTGCCCATGGCAGCCGCCTGCAGCACCAGGTGAACCGCTTCAGGGATGGTCATGAAATAGCGCTTCATCTTTGGATCGGTGACTGTCACCGGGCCGCCCTGGGCGATCTGCCGTTTGAATAACGGCACAACGCTACCGCGGCTGCCCAGCACATTTCCAAATCTAACCACAGAATACGGTTTTTTATTGCGTTGGGCGGCATCCAGCACCAGCATCTCCGCCAGGCGTTTGGTGGCGCCCATCACGCTGACTGGCCGGATGGCTTTATCGGTGGAGATCAGCACCAGTCTTTCCACGTCATACAAACCGCAGCATTCGATCACGTTGCGCGTGCCAAGCACGTTATTTAGGACGCAATCCTCAACATTGTGTTCCATTAACGGCACATGCTTGTGCGCCGCGGCGTGGAAGACCACGTGCGGCCGCGTGCGGGAAATCTCCTGTTTCATGCGTTCCAGGTCGCGGATATCCGCGATGGCCGCTTCCAGGGAGATGCCCGGGTAGTTTTGCTTCAACTCCAGGTAAGTCTCAAAAACGCTGTTCTCCCCATGACCTAACAAGATCATTTTTGAAGGCTGCCAGCGCGCGATCTGCCGGCAGAGCTCGGTGCCGATTGAACCGCCCGCGCCGGTTACCAGCACCACCTTGCCCTGCAAGATGCCGCCCACGATTTCATCGTTGATTTGCGCCGGTTCACGTCTGAGTAAATCGGAGATATCCACCTCGCGCAAACGCGTGACGCTGACCTTGCCGCCCAATAATTCATACATGCCCGGCATGGTGCGGTAGGGAATCTGTTTCTTGCGGCATACGTCCGAGACAGCGCGGATGATGTGCCCCGGGGCGCTGGGAATGGCGATGATCACTTCATCGATATGCTGCAGCGCGATGACTTTAGGTAAATCCTTCAGTTTGCCGATCACCGGAATGCTGTGGATCTGTTGGCGCTGCTTTTCGGAATTATCGTCCAGGAAACCGACCGGCTTCAGATAGAGAAGCGGATTCTTTAGCAGTTCTTTGGCGACTAGCGCGCCCGCATCACCTGCGCCAATGATCAACGTGCTTTTCAATGTTTTTGGGGTTTTGACCACACCATTTTTATTGACAGCTTCAGCCAGCATGCGCAGCCCATAGCGTGAACCGCCGATGAAGATGATGGATGTTACCCAATCAATGATCAAGACCGAACGCGGGAAGGAAATAAAAATCCGGTTGTTGAACAACACCAGCATGATCGGTGAAATCACTGCGGATGCCACCGTGACAGCAGCGACGATCAACCGCAGTTCTTTCATGCTTGCGTAAATCCACATGCGCCGGTAAAGTCCAAACAGGTAGTAAACAACCGGTTTGATCAACAGAGATAAACCTGTCATCCAAAGCAGTGACAGGTAGTAATTCGCGAAAATCTCGATCAACTCGAGGCGCAGGATATAAGCGGCGAGAATTGAAAGGATCGTAAGTCCTAAGTCTCCCACAAAGAGGTGACGGTTTCGAATGCTGTAAGCAATTTTCATATTACTGGCCGTGCAGCCCTACAAAAGCTCCGATGGTGCGGATCATGATCATCAAATCGAGAAACACACTGCGGTGCATGATGTAATAAAGATCGTGCTCCAATTTTACGGACGTTTCCTCCACATTGGAAGCATATCGGTAGTTGATTTGCGCCCAACCGGTGGCACCCGGTTTGACGAACAGTCTGGCCCGGTAAAAAGGCACTTCTTTTTGCAGCTTTTCGATCAACTCCGGCCGTTCAGCGCGCGGGCCGACCATGGAGATGTCGCCGCGCAGAACGTTGATGAATTGCGGCAGCTCATCCAGGTGGCTTTTGCGCAGGAATTTACCCACCCGTGTCGCACGGTCGTCATTTTCAGAAGCAAATCGCGCCACCCCGTCTTCCTCCGCGTTACGCCGCATACTGCGAAATTTTAACAAACGAAAACGCTCGCCATTCTTGCCAACGCGTACCTGGCTGAAAATGACCGGAAAACCATCGTCCAGGATGATCGCCAGGGCGATAGCCGGGAACAAGGGGATCAGAATAAACAAACCAATTAGAGAGATAAAAATATCCGTAAAACGCTTATAAAGCTCGTAACTTCCACTGGCATGCGCGCGATCAACAAAAGAGCGCAGCACCCAATCATCTGCCAATAGTGCGACTGGCACCCGCCCGAATAATTCTTCATAGATAACCGGCATGGTGGTTACTTCGATACCCGCCTCTTCCGCAGAAAGGATCGCGGAATTCAATGAAGGCTGCATATCCCCGGATATGGAGAAAATCAGATCTGAAACCTGTTCTTTTTGAATAATTTTCAACAAATTAAGACTGCTGCCTAACACGGGCAAGCCGGCGATCTTTTTTCCAGCTTTCTTTGGATCATCGTCAATGAACCCCACCAGGGAAAATGGCGTTGGGGTCAGCTTCTGGATCATAGCCGCCAGGGTGGAACCGGCCCGGCCCGCCCCGATGATCAGCACTCGCCTGAGAAATACCGGCGCTGTGAAAATGCGGATATATAAAAGCCGCCAGAGCAGCGTCAGGATCGTAGCTGCCACAATAAAGCCCGCCACGCCGCGCCTGGGCAAGGAATTCGGCTCGGAGATGAAAAAGACCAGAAGATAAATAATAGTGGCGATCGCCGCCGTCCCTGCAATACCCTTGATCGTATCCGCCCGCCGGCTGGCCCGGCGAACATCGTAAAGCTCCAGAAGCAGCGCAATCCAGATGAAGGGGATGAAATAATACCATTCTGGCGGACGTTCTTTCATGAATTGCCAGGTGAAGTCCATCCACTGATCTTTCATAGCCCAAAAATAAAGGGCACATATCATGGACAGGACTGCGGACAACAAATCACCCAGTAAAAGGATAAAACGCCTTTCGCTGTTGGTGATACGCCACAAGGGTTTTTGATACAACCGGTTTTCACCCATGAATGTTGATTACGCCTCTTTGGAAATACCCAAGGCGCTGAAAAGAAAGCCTGCGCCCCAGGAAAAATGCATTGTTATCAATGCCAAGATCATTTTTAAATAACAATAACTCTCTCTTTTAATAGATTCTCTGATGCTGAATAACAACAACACTCCTAAATAGAAACCCAAGCTGATTGCCAGTATTATACGAGCAAATCCAAAGAAAATGGAAAACAGTCCGGCAAGGAAAATTTCAAAAACAAACAGCGGCGGAATAGCCTGACGCCAGCGCAGCGTCTTTGGATAACGCTTCAGCATTTTAAATTTCCAAAATCCATAACGCCAATATTGTTTGGCCAATTGGCTGAGATTTTTCCGCGCGAAATAGCGCGAGCGAATTTTTGGGTCCAGCCATACTTTACCACCCTGCAGATGAATGCGCGTGTTGAATTCGTAATCTTCATTAGAAAGCAGGCTTTCATCGAACCTGCCGACCTTATCAAAAGTCACCTTCGCGAAAGCCCCAAACGGAACCGTTTCGACGTAAGCCGCTTTCCTGGCTACCCGATAAAGCGCATCCCCGGCTCCCAACGGATGCGCAGCCGCCGCGGCAATGGCTTTGGCAATACAAGTGCCCTCCCCCGGATAGATTTCCCAAACACCGCCCACGTTCTCCGCTATGCCTTCTTTCAACAGCTGGATACTGGTGGCGATATATTCCCGATCCGGCACTGAATGAGCGTCCATGCGCACCAGGTAGGTTCCGAGCGCCGCTTTGGCAGCCGCGTTCACGCCGGCCGGGATGGTACGGGCGGGGTTATCCACCACACGGACAGTCAGTTCTGTTTTTTTCTCTATAAAACGCTGAATGCTGGCACGCGTATCATCCTCAGACATGGCATCCGCAATGATGACTTCCATTTTTCGGCGTGGATAGCTTTGCTGCAACAAAGCATCCAACAGGAGATGGATGGTTTCCCCTTCATTGTAGCAAGGGACGATAACGCTGACTTCGGTCGGATTAGGTTTTTTGGGTTGCATCTTCTATGGG
>CAZDUN010000198.1:0-4811 GCA_964508615.1 uncultured Pelolinea sp.
AGAACGTATTATTGTCACTAGTTGTATTGTTTGCGCTGGCTTTAGCTGCCTGCGCCCCGGCGGCTGCGCCCGCTGAAGAAGCACCCGCGGTAGAAGAACCAGCAGCGGTTGGAGAACCAGAGGTTTGTGCTACGGATGATTATGGCTGCGCGGTGATCAACCCCGGCCAGACCATCAAGATCGGTATGGGCTCCCCCATGACCGGCGGCGACTCCGCATTCGGTATTGATGCCGAGAATTCCGGCAAGATCGCGGTTGCGGACTTTGGCGAATTCGAGGGCTTCCAGTTTGAGCTGGTGGCCGAAGATGACGGCGGGACTGCTGAGGGCGGCGCCGCGGTTGCCAATAAATTCGCGGCCGATGGTACTGTAGTAGGCGTGGCTGGCCATCTCTTCTCCGGTGCGTCCTTCGCGGCAGCCCCCATTTATGAAGAAGTCGGCATCCCCATGCTGTCCCCCTCCGCCACCAATCCCGACCTGACCAAGCAGGGCTTCCGCGTGTTCAACCGCATCCCCTTCACGGATGCGCTGCAGGGCAAGGCCGCTGCGGAATATATGTTCAACGAGCTTGGCTTCACCAAAGTCGCTTTCATGCATGACGGCGAGGACTACGGTAAAGGCCTGGCTGAAATTGCGGCCGCTGAATTCGAAGCCCTGGGCGGTGAAGTGGTCGAATTAATCGGCGTCACCTCCAAAGAGGCGGACTATAGCCCTGTGCTGACCACCATCGCGGCCAAGGGCCCCGAAGCCATTTACTTCGGCGGCTACACTCAGGACGCGGGCGTGATCACCAACAACATGAAGACCACCGGTCTGGAGAATGCAGCCTTCTTCGGATGTGACGGCACCTTCGGTACGGATTACCTTAACCGCACCGGTGAAAATGGCGAGGGTTCCTACCACGCCACCCCGCGCACCCCGCCGGATACACCCGAGAAAGCTGCGTTTGATGCGGCCTATCTGGAAGCCTATGGCGTGGGCCCCGGGGAACTTTCCCCCTTCACCTGGAACAGCTATGACACCACCACCGCTCTGATGCAAAAGGTGACAGAAGTGGCAGTTGTGGGCGATGATGGTTCGCTGTACATCCCGCGCGGCACCCTGGTTGACGCTGTCCGCAATCTGACAGATTGGACCGGTATCAGCGGCACGTACACCTGCCCGCCGGTTGGTGACTGCAACATTGAAGGCCCGCAGTTCTGGGTTGTCCAGAATGGTGAATTTGTCGCAGTAAATTAATCAGCCTTTCAAGTATCAACGCGGGGAAAGGAAGAGCAATATCCTTTCCCTGCGTATTGGCGTCATATTACCTGATGATCGCGAGGAGATATCTATGCAGGCAATAAATAATTCAACCCCCCAGATCAAAAGAAGAAATTATTTCAATTTTATCCGTTCAATTTTTGGCATCCTGGTGGCGGGGTATATTCTGTGGCGCTTGTATACCGTATTGTTTGTGCAGCAGCAATATACAGCGGAAATCTGGGTGCGCTTGCTGATTGCCGGTCTGATCATTGGAGGCGTGTATTCCCTAGTCGCCATCGGCTACACGCTCGTATACGGTATTTTGTTCATGATCAACTTCGCGCATGGCGAAGTGATGATGATCGGTACTTTCGCCGGATACTTTGTACTGGAAGTAACCAAAAGCATCCTGACGGCATCTGGCCAAAATTTCTCAGATGCCTATCCGGTGATCACCGTGGTGCTGGCTTTCATTGTGGGCATGATCGTTGCTTCCGCCTCCGGTTTTTTTCTGGAAAAGATCGCTTACCGGCCATTACGCAAAGCCCCGCGCCTGATCCCGCTGATCAGCGCGAGCGGCGCCTCAATCTTTCTGCAGAATGCCGCCCAGCTGCTCTTCAGCCCACAGGTGCGCGACTATGCCAACCCGAGCGTGATCAACCGCGGAAATGGCTGGCCGATCTCCATTGCCGGCGCCAACATCACCATCTCCTATACCGGGGCGCTGACTTTCAGCATGTCCATCCTCTTGATGATCGGGCTGTACTGGCTGGTGCGAAAGACCAAACTGGGCAAAGCCATGCGGGCGGTGGCATTGGATAAACAGACTGCCGCGCTGATGGGCATTGATGTGGACGCCATTATCAGCCGCACCTTTATTATCAGCGGCGCGCTGGCCGGCGCAGCCGGTGTGATGTGGGGCTTTCACAACGGAATTACCTATTTTTATGTAGGTTTTCTGCCGGGCATTAAAGCCTTTACAGCGGCGGTATTGGGGGGCATCGGCAACATCCCCGGCGCCATGCTTGGGGGCATGTTCCTGGGGCTGGTGGAATCCATCGCGCCAACTGCGCTGGGAATCAGCTACCAGCTTAAGGATGTGATCGCTTTTATGATCCTGATTGTAATTCTGGTCTTCCGGCCGTCCGGCATACTGGGTGAAGTCCTTTCGGAGGAGAAAGTATGAACAAGGAATTATTTCGCGCGAGCCGACAGAAGGGCCTCATATTCGGCATCGTGATGGTCTTTTTGGTATTGATCAATTTTCACATCATGGCGGCCACCATGATCAGCAAGCTGATGGGAACGAATGTACTGCGGGGGGGGATACCCGAAGTACGATTTATGACCATGTTCCTGATCCTGTACGGTGTATGGGTTGGCTGGTCAACTGTCAGTAAAACCGAAAAACCAGGAACCAAGTCGTTGCAGGGACTTGTCGCCGGGGTCAGCATGGGTGTGGTAGTTGCGCTGTTTGATTTAATTCTGGTTTACCTCGTTCAGACAGAGACAGATATCCGCAGGTACCTTTCCAACCTTTCGTTTGACAATATCAATATTTTTCTGCAGGGGTTCGGCGCGACCGGCATTCTGGTCCATTTGGCTATGTTTGTATTGGCAGGCATCTTTGGCAGCGCCTTGGCCATCTTTTTCCAATCCAAACCAGTCACTGGCGCGGCACAAAGCGTAAAAACCGCTATCGTGGAAATGAACAGCCGAATTTCAGGGCGGTTACCCGACAAGGTGAAAAAATACGCGAAGTACCTTTTTTACCTGATCCTGTTGGGCTTGCTGTTCATGCTGCCCTCCAGATGGGGTTCGTATTACAATTTCGTTTTCGGTCTGGTGGGGTTGTATGTCATATCCGGTATCGGCCTGAATATCATGCTGGGGTTATCGGGTCAATTTGTGATTGGTCTGGCGGCATTCTTTGCGATGGGGGCGTACAGCGTCGCGCTGCTTAACGCGCCCCAACCGCACGGATTGATGTGGGGTTTTTGGCCGGCATTATTGATTGGGATGCTTGTGGCTGTGGTTGCGGCGATTCTGCTGGGTCTGCCCACCACGCGCCTGCGAGGTGATTACCTAGGGATCGTTACGTTGGGATTCGGAGAGATCATCCGCATCCTGCTTAAGAGTGACCTGCTGACCAGTTTCTCCGGCGGTCCGCGCGGCATTCAGGATATAAAGGGCCCCACCTTTATGGGAAAACCATTTAACGACGTGAACTATATGTACCTGATCATCATCTGTATGGCGGTTTCCATCTTTCTGTATTACCGCCTAGAGAAATCCAGAACCGGTCGGGCCTGGCTGGCCATCAAAGAGGATCTGCTCGTCGCGCAGGCCACGGGAATCAATATCATGAAATACCGGCTGCTGGCTTTGTGCATTGGTGCGGCATTTGCGGGGCTGGCTGGCGGTATCTTTGCCGCCCGCAACCAGTTTACCGGGCCAAATGACCATACCCTGATGGTTTCAATCAATATCCTCAGTCTGATTATCGTTGGTGGTATGAACAGCATCCCGGGTATCCTGCTGGGTTCATTTGCCCTCAAGGGTTTGCCAGAAATTCTGCGGGAAATGGAAAACTACCGCCTTCTGGTTTTCGGCGCGCTGCTGGTGGTCATGATGCTGGTGCGCCCGGAGGGTTTATGGCCGGCAACACGGCCTAACCTGGAGCAGGAGGCAAAAGAAAAACTTTATAAGGATGGAACGCCTGAGAAAGGGGATCAAGATGCCTGAGTCGATCATTGAAACCAGACAGGTCAGTAAATTTTTCGGCGGATTGACCGCCGTAAATGAAGTGGATCTGCAAATCCCTGAAAAAACAATCTACAGCATCATCGGGCCCAATGGAGCTGGAAAGACCACCCTTTTTAACTGCATTTCCGGGTTTTACACGCCCGAAAAAGGCCAGATCCTGTTTTACGGCCAGCCGATTGAAGACCTGTCGACGGATATTATTGCCGGCAGCGGCATTTCCCGCACCTACCAGAATATCCGCTTGTTCGGCAACCTGACTGCCTTGGAGAACATCCTGATTGGTTTGCACAATAAGTTGAAGAACAACTGGGTGGATGCCATGCTTCATACCCCCCGTTTTGTCCGTGAGGACAAAGAATCTCTGCGGGAGGCCTGCCGATTGCTTGAGTTTGTCGGTTTAAAGGGGTATGGCGATTACCTGGCGTTAAACCTGCCTTATGGTTTGCAGCGCCGGCTGGAAATCGGCCGGGCATTGGCCAATAACCCGCGGCTGCTGCTGCTGGATGAACCCACCGCGGGCATGAATATCCAGGAAACGCATGTTATGACTGAGTTTTTCAAGCGCTTAAGGGATGAACTGGGGATCTCCATCATCCTGATTGAGCATGACATGAAAGTCGTTATGGATATCTCCGACCGCATCAGCGTGCTGGATTACGGCACCAAAATTGCCGAGGGCTCACCGGCCGAGATTCAGGCGAATCCGAGAGTGATTGAGGCCTATCTGGGTCCGGGCGGTGCGGCGATGGCGGAAAAATTTCAAAGACAAAGGCGGAAAAGCCATGCTTAAAGTCACGGACC
>CAZDUN010000199.1:0-4780 GCA_964508615.1 uncultured Pelolinea sp.
CATCCTGCTCTACCTTATTGGCCTTGCGCAGCAACTGGCTGGATCGGGCAGCGCCGATTCGGCCAATGGCCCAGGCAGCATGCAGACGCAGCAGCCAGGCTGGGTCATTCAGCAGCACATTCTCCAATGCGGAGAGATATTCTGTTGAGCGGGTGTTGCCTATGGCAACCAGCAGGTTACGCTTGAAGCCTTCATAAGTGGCTCGCAAAACCGGTGTTTTCGCGTATCGATCAGTGAAAGATTCAGGGGTCAGCCGCAGTTCGCTCAGCAGGTCAACGAGCGGGTCGATCAGCGGGGTCTGCATCCCCTTTCCCGCCGAAACTGAAACCTTGCGATTATGCGGACAGACGCTTTGGCATTCATCACAGCCGAATATGTGGTTGCCGATGGCTTCGCGTAAATGGCGCGGGATAATGCCTTTATTTTCAATTGTCAGGTAAGCGATACATTCATCTGCCCGTAGAATGCGGCCGTCAACAAGGCAGCCCGTCGGGCAGGCATCCAGGCACTTCCGGCAAGCGCCGCATAAATCTTCCTGGTAAGGTTGATCCGGCGGTACTTCCAGGTCCGTCAGGATGCAGCAAATGAATTGGCAGGAACCGCTTTCCGGTGTGAGCAGCAGGGTATTCTTGCCAATCCAGCCCGCCCCGGCCATGAATGCGCTGTCTTTCTCCATAACAAAGGATGAATCGACATATACGCGGTAAGCATTGCGGCTGTCAGTGATCTGATCGATTCTACGGGTCAATTCAGCCGCTTTTTTTCTGAGGATTTTATGGTAATCGGGATACAGTGCGTAGGCAGCAATCAAACCGTGCGCTTGACACGCTGATTTCCGATCGGGCTTTTTCCAAAATGTAGGTTGGTAAGGAAAACCAAGTACGAGCAAGGATCTGGCATTGGGGAGCAAGCCGGCGGGTTTTTTACGGGACGTGATGGCGCGCGAGTTGGTGAGATAAACCATTTCCCCCGCATATCCGCGCGCGATCCAATCCAGGTATTGTTGGTAATGGGCCGGACGGCCGGGATGGGTGATGGTTGCAAAAGAAAAGCCAAGGCGGACAGCCTCGGCTTTGATCATTTCCTTCAGATGTATCTTCACAGAGCGTTTCGCTCGATCCAATTATCCGGCAGGTGTGGCGGTTTTTTGAGCATCGGGATCCACATCGATGTACACGTACAATTCCTGTCCGAATAATAGACCGTTGGGGTTCATCAGGAACCAGCGCGAGAAATGTTCACCGAAAGCTTTGGGAGAGCGGAAAGCGATTTTCAGCTCAACTTCCTGGCCGGGGGTGACAGATACAGTCAGTGGAATAACGGATTTGGCACCCCAGGTATTGTCATCGATATTCACCAGGCTATAGGAGCTATCCCAGGTGGTCGTGCCGGTGTTTTTCACTTTCCAGACCTTGGTGAAGGATTCATTCAGGTAGAATTTTGTGCCGTCCGGTACGGTTACGTCCGCGACCCAGGCGGAATTATCCTGGCTGGTTACGGGTTGGGTGGCTGCGGGGGTGCCTGCGGCAGGGGCGGTTATCGCTGCCGCGGGCGTGGTGCCGGCGGCTGGCGCCGTCAGTGCCACAGTCGGGACGACTGGCAGGGTCGGCGTGGGAGCCAATGTGGCAGTCGGCGAGGGGGTTAATAGCGCTGCCCGGGTGATTTCAGCCGCGACTGTCTGCGCGACCTGGGTCATCACTGCGTTGGGGTCGAGCGTGGGCGTGGGTTCGACCCTTGGGCCGCACGCCGCGCTGATAAGGGCGATTGCGAAGATCATGCATCCAAAAACAAGGTTTCTCTTTTTCATAGCTTGTCTACCTTTACGCTTTAGTTCTGCGCCGAGAGCAGAATCATCGGATCGAACAACTCGAACAGGTTGCTGACCCGCCAGACACAATAATTATACCTTTCTGCTTCGGTTGATTGGACTGTATAGTATGCCATACTTTCAAATCTTGCGCCAGACGGCCCCACGCGCGTTTCAAAATGCAGGTGGGCATTCGAAGATTGGCCAGTATTTCCCACTATTCCAAGTTGTTGTCCGCAAGCCACCTGGCTGCCTACCTGCACCAACGGCGTTTCTTTCATATGGCCGTAAAACGTGTAGATCGAACGGCTGGTCTGGCTCAAGGTGAAGGTCAATTCGCCGCTGGCAGGGCAATTGACGCGCGGATCGGGGACGACAGTGGGCTGCACTTCAGGCAGTTCAAACGCAGCGATGAGCGCGGGATCGAGCGCATCCAGGGGAGTCTCGACGATTACCGCGTAGCCGTAGGGATTTCTATCCTGAATGACGGTCACTACCTCGCCTTCCAGGGCGGCATTGATTGGCATGCCCTCGATCCCGATGATATCGTTGAAGCGATAGAAGGCAAAATCGACGCCATGATGACCATCGTCATTCTTCGGATGCGGTGTTTTATAGGGTTGGGTGATCACGCTGGTCAATTCATTCAGGCTGATGCCTTCCAACGGTGAGCATATTTCATTTATAAAATTCGGCGTAGGCGTGGGGGGCATCGGGGTCTCGCTCGGCATGAGCGTGGCGGTGGGCGCGGGGGGTGGTTGCGTGTCAGTGGGGAGCTGCGATTCCTGCGCGGCTGTGGATGTTCCCGCGCAGCCGGTTATCAAGAGTGAAGCCAGGATAAGGGTATGAATTTTGTGCATTAACTGGTTCATGATGTTTGTATTTTTCGGCATTCCAGGTAAAAACGCTTTTCGTTGGCCTCGCCCATCGAAAAAGTCTTGCGTGGAAGTTCACCGTCCTTGATGACGGCTTCGAAAAGATGTGATTTCGCCAGCGCCGGCAGGAAAATGGCCGCATTGCCCTTTTGTGATCCCAATTTCAGGATGGTTTCATCGCCATGCACATAGTCGATTTCTTCAAACTTGTTTTGAGAGCGCAGCTGGTCCAGAAAGTCCTGCACGCTACCGACTGTCAGGGAATGTTTGGATTCCCGCAGGGTTACCAGATTGAAACAGTTTTGTTCGATGAGCCCAAATTTTTGGGTCCCGTCGCTTTGTGAAATTACATTCTCTTTCAATTCAGAAAAATCTGCCTGTTTTACGATGTCCAAAGCATCCTGCCAATAAGCTCGCAGCGCTGCCGTTAAATCGCAACTGATGTTCTTGAGCAGGCGATGGATCGGCTCGAAAATGATGCCGGCGTCGTGGATATTCACCAATTCCACTAGCGCGAAGCGGGCGGGGTGCTCTGCGCTCACGTGATTTTTGATTTCTTCCCAGATCGATTTGGCTGTGGCCAGGGAGTGATTGCCATCTCCAACCGCGTACAGGAAAGGCGCTTCTTTTCCGGTCAGGTGATAGCGCTGGGCTGATACCTGCGGATCAGCCAGCTTCCCCAGGGCGGTAATGATCTGGTTTTCAATCTCGGGCTTATCGACCAGGAATCCGCTCAGATGGCCGCCGTTTTGCATCAGGTCGAAATCATACAGCGCTGGCATGCGGTTTTTATTTTCAGCCAGCGGCTCGATGACGGTCATATTCGGATCGTCAATCAGCACCAGGATATGTGGAATTTCCAGGAGAGCGCTTTTGCGGATCTTGATGCGCGGCGGCAGACGTTCGATGATGGTGCCCTCGGTGGCGCGGATCAACGATTGCGATCCCTGCTGGAAGCTGTATTGTTCCAGATCAAGCGCTACGATCAAGCCATGCCGGGTGCCATGCGCCACTGACCTTTCGGTATAGATGAATCCATTTACGGTGGTGAAGATGTCCTTTTCCAGGTAACTGCGCATGGTCGCGTCGATTTGCTGTTGATGAACAGCTTCCCGCGGGGTTCCCAGGTAAGCTTCGGGCAGGATCATCCGGTAGGTCGAAGGTGAGTCGGCGGCGATCCTTTCCACTTCCTGCCAATACTCCGGTTCGGAGGTGTATTGGTCGCAGGCCACTACAGCCCATTTGGCATAATCGATCTGCCGGTTGGGGAGGAGGATTTCAGGGGATTGAATCCCGATCTTGGCGTAAGTTGTCATGGTGATTAGATTTTACCAAAATGAAAAACCCCTTGCGGGGTTTTATTAATTAATCTGCTGGACAAAAACTGAGGGCGACAGTGCCCGGTCCGACATGCGAACCGATCACCGGACTTAAACCGCTTTCCAGGAAATCGACGAAGTCGTTGGCGGAGAACTTCTTCAGGATTTCATTCTTCAGGATGGCGGCGCTTTCAGCGGCGAGGGCTTGCGAGACCCCGATATAGAACGGACGTTTATCTCCGATTTGTTCCTCGAAGATATCGACCATGCGCGAGATGGCTTTCTTCATCGTGCGCACCTTCTCGTATGCAGCGATGCGGCCTTCCTGAACGGTCAATATCGGCTTAAGATCCAACGCTGACCCGAGCAATGCCGCTGCCCCGCCGATGCGGCCGCCCCGCCGGAGATATTCCAACGTGCCCGGCAGAAAATAGATGCGGGTATTGGAGCGGATTTTCTTTGCGATTTCCGCGCATTCAGCCAGCGACGCGCCATCCATTGAAGCGCGCGCGGCCGCGATAGCCTGAAAACCTGTTCCAATAATGGTGAACATCGAATCGATCACCTCGATGTTTTTTACCCCCAGCATTTCTTTTGCCTGGTTGGCAGAATCGACTGTTCCAGATAATTTGGAAGAAATGTGGATGCTGAGGATATCATATCCCTGCTTCAGGTATTTCTGGAATAAATCAGTGAATTCTTTCGGTGAGGGTTGCGAGGTGGTCGGCATAACTTTCGCGTCCGGAAGCCTGCCGTAGAATTCCTCCTCGGAAATATCC
>CAZDUN010000200.1:0-4766 GCA_964508615.1 uncultured Pelolinea sp.
CATGCAGCAAGACAAGTATCAGCAATACCGTGAGCGGCATCATGGCATTGGCCAGGCTGTTCGTCATGGTAAGAACCCTGCCCTGGATATCTGGTTCCACGTGCGCCTGCATGATAGCCGAGATCGGGCCATTGGTGATGGGCAGCATGAAACCGGTAATGGCCATCCCCGCCATAGCCCATGGGAATTGATCCACCCTGGCAACAGCGATGATGGCCGTACTCACGGCAATGCCCAAAATGCCCGTCAGAGTGGTAATGATTTTCATTTTAAATCCTCCCCAGGCGCTCAACACCAATCCTCCGCCGATCATGCCCAGGCTGAAGACTGCCTCGATCAGGCTCAGCTCGATTGCTCCTTTTTTAAAATGCTCAGTCACCAGCAAGGGCGTGAAAGTGAACCCCGGGTTCAGCAGGAAGTTCAGAACGGTCGCCGCGATGGCCAGCAGGAACATACCTCTCCAGTTCAATAAATAGTGCAATCCCTCACGCACATCATTGAACAACTCCCGCACTCCTGAAAGCGAGCCTTTCGCCGCGCTGCTTTCTGGCTGCGGGACAGTTACGATCAGCAAAGGCGCCACGGCAATCAGAGCCGTAATAATATCAATGGCCAGGATGCCCTGCATGGGCAGCACCTCCAGCAACAGGGCAGCCGCCATGGGCGCCAGGATGCCCTGCGCCCCCTGCAGGGTTTGATTCATGCCTGAAATGCGCGCAAGCTGGTCCTTGGGCACCATCAAAGAGGTGGATGCCTGCATGGCCGGCCAGTGAAAACTGCTGCCCAGGGCGCGGATGAACATAATGGCGTAAATGTGCCATACCTGCACGTTATCCATCCAAAAGATGACTGCCAAAAGCAGCGTAAAAAAAGCGATGAACAAATCCGCGAAGATCATCACCTTCTGGCGGTTCCAGCGATCGATCAGCGCGCCAACGAACGGGGAAATAAAAACCCTGGGCAGCAGGGCGGCGAACGACGCCATGGCCAACACGGAAGCCGAGCCAGTCTGTTTGGTCAGGAACCAGACCAGTGAAAACTGGACCAGTTCACTGCCGAACAGGCTGAAAGCCTGCCCTGTCCAAATTAAAAAGAAAGGTTTTTTCCATTCAGCTTGATTGCTGTTGTTCATCGAAAGTTATTCGATAAAGATTTCTACGTGTTCCCCATCCTCATCATCAAACACATCGAGTACTTTCCCCACCTCGCCGCTGCGCACCAGCCGCATGATATCCTCATCCTCCAGGCCTTCTATTTGCGGAGCGAAATGAGCGCCGAATTTTGCGCCCGCCCCCATCACGCTTAGCGGAATGCGGATATTCGCGCGGATCTTACCGGAATCCGTATCGGTTACGCGCACGCGGAAGAACTTGCCCTGCCCTTTTTCAGTTTCAGGTTCTTCATGCGAATGATTGGTTTTCGACTTGGTTACGTCGATCGCCTCCAATAATCTGGCTGCTTCATCGGCAGTGATCTTGCCGTCGCGTAGTAATTTTAAAATCATCAATCGCTCTTCGCTCATGAATATCCTCTCAGTTGACCTGCTGCAATTTCATGGATGGTAATTATATATAGAAATGCGCCATTTGAAAAACGATAAATCCCCAAGGTTCACGCAGCCGCGCCATGAACCAACTTTATTTCAGACATCCGTCAGGATTTCTTCGGAGAAGAGCACCCAGCGGCCGCGCCCTTCTGCCACGTTCTTGGGCATGCGGTCGTAGTACAGCACAAAAATATGCCGGCTGCAGGTTGCCACGCGAAAGTAAAACCGGCCCACTCCCCAGGAACCCAGCTTTTCCGCGCGGTTCAGGTGAGCCGGCCGCATATTGCGGGAAGACTTTCCACGCCGCGCCATATCGCTCCACTCGGAAAGCAGGCCTTTAACCTCGAAACGGTTCCCGCGCCAGACAAAGAAATCCGGGCAGATCGGTACTTTTTGAACCAGCGGTTCCTGCCGGTATTCCACCGTGATTTCCTCATCGATGAAGTTTTTCTCCACCTGCTTCTCGTTATTTGTCATCATATCTATTTTAACAAAACATTAACGCAAAGATTCCGGTAGGATATAACCATTATGTTATACTAACTTCACGAAAAAAACCCGGGAGATAAAAGCGTGAAGAGATTATTACTGATGCGGCACGCCAAATCGAGCTGGAAAGAGACAGAAATCCCAGATATCGAGCGGCCTCTGAAGAAACGCGGGGTAAAAGACGCGGAAAAAATGGGGAAGATGTTGCACAGCAAGAAGTTGAATCCGGATCTAATTATTTCATCCACTGCTGAAAGAGCAGTCAAAACAGCCGAAATCGTGGCCAAAGCCAGCAAATACGATCATGAAATCATTTTTTCCGATTCGCTCTATATGGCCGAACCCACCGCCATTTTGAAGGCCATCCACGAACACGGCAAAAAGAAGAAAATCATCCTGGTGATCGGTCATAACCCGGGCATGGAAGCATTTCTTCAAATCCTGACCGGTAAAGTGGAAAGCCTGCCAACCGCTTCGATTGCCTACCTGAGCGCGAAAATTGAAAATTGGGAAGACCTTTCACCCAAACAGGAAATCAAGTTAAAGAATCTGTGGCATCCAAAAGAATAAACGTTATTCGGAATCATGCAGCTCACCGCGAAGAACGGTGAGTTTTTGCTTTAAAATCAGGTAATTCATCTTCAGGATTTTTTGCCTATGAATACTCAGTCATATCCGTTGATCAACCTGGAAGACCTCAACCGATTGCGCCATTTCCAGGAAGTCCGCCTGGGCAGCGATGGCAGCCTTTTTTGGGTAGAACCCATCGACGGGCGCGGTACGTTATTCCGGCGAGAGCCGGGCGGCAGCGCGCAAAACCTGTCCGGCGAGTTGGACGTGCGCGGCACGGTCGGTTATGGCGGCGGGGAATTCGACCTGGGTGCGGGCAGCCTGGTATTCGCCGAAAAAAGCGGCTGCCTGTATCGCGTCGCACTGGATGGCGCGCCCAACCCGCAGGCCATCACGCCCGCCTTCGTGAAATGCGCCGCGCCGGCGCTTGCTCCGGATGAACGCTGGGCGTTGTATGTCTATCAGCAAGGCGAAACCGACGGCCTGGCTATCTGCCGCACGCATGGGTTGACCTGGCCGGCGCAGTTGGTGATGGGCGCCGATTTTTACATGCAGCCAACCTGGCACTCTTCAGGTGAGTTGATCGCCTGGGCTGAATGGAATCACCCGTATATGCCCTGGCAAGCCAGCATGGTGAAAATCGGCAAGCTGGGCGGGATGCAACTGAGATTGCTGGAAGAACACTGGATCGCCGGCGCGCCGGGAGCAGCCGCCTGCCAGCCGCGCTTCTCTCCGGATGGCAAATGGCTGAGTTACATCATCCGCGCTGGCGATTGGGATAGCCTGGTGCTTTATAACCTGAAAAAACGTGAAAAACGTGTGCTGCTTCCGCCGGACGGCTGCCATCTCTGCCAGCCAAACTGGATCCAGGGCATGCGCAGCTATGTCTGGAGCGCGGATAGTAAACAGATTTATTATCTCAGCAATCTGCGCGGGTTCAGCTCGCTCTGGAAAGTCGAGCTGCGCTCCGGGAAGAGCGCGCAAATCGCGCTCGACCCGCTGGTCTGGGCTACGCAGCTGGACTGCGCCGGCAGCGACCTGGCTTTCTTGGGAATCACCGCCCAGACGCCCAAGCAGATCTGGCAAATTAACAACCACGCGCTTTTCGCCATCGAAGAAAATCCGCTCCCGGCGGCAGTCGCGGAAGCTATCCCCCAACCCGAAGAGATTTCGTTTCCCTCCGGCGGCCAAGCAACGGTTTACGGCTTTTACTATCCTCCCATGTTTTCTGCTGAAATCCCTGCCGCCCGGCCGCCATTGATCCTGGATATCCACGGCGGACCGACCGGCCAGGACCTGCCATGTTTCTCGAGCGAAGCCGCTTATTTCACCGCGCGCGGATACGCCTACGCCCTGCTCAACTACCGCGGCAGCAGCGGGTATGGGTATTCCTACCTGGAAGCTTTAAGACACAACTGGGGCGTGGTGGATGTGGAAGACACGCTCAACTTCACCGATGAACTGGTGCGGCGCGGCTTGGCAGACCCGCAAAGAATCGTATTGGCGGGCAGCAGCGCGGGCGGTTTCACCGTGCTCAACGCGCTGATCCGCCATCCTGGGCGCTTCAAGGCCGCGCTGTGCAGTTACGCGGTGAGCGACCTGGTGGATGACGCGCAGCATACGCACAAATTCGAACGCTACTATCACCGTTTTCTGACTGGCAGCTTTGAAAAAGATTACCAGCGCTTTGTCGATCGCTCGCCCATTTTTCACATCGATCGCATCCAGGATCCAGTGGCCTTGTTCCACGGTGACAATGATAAGGTGGTCGCGCCTGCCCAGTCCGTCGCAATTTTCAACCAACTTCAGGCGCGCGGCATACCTTCCATATTAAAGATCTACGAGGGAGAAGGACACGGATTTCGCCAGCCGGAAACACTGAGGGATTATTACCGTCAGGTCGAAGAATTTTTGAAAATGCATATCGGATAGAAGAAAGGGTTGACGCCTGCGGCCCGGAATTGCGCTTTCATTGTCATCCCGAACCCCGCTCGTTCCCTGAGTTTATCGAAGGGCAGGGGTGAGGCATCTCGGTTGGATATTCAACAGGAAGCAATGTTGCTTGTTGTTCAGGCCGAGATTCTTCGCCTGCGGCTCAGAACAACCGTGATAGAAGTCAATAGTTAATCAATGGCAGAACAGCACCAGGGAGAGTTGTCTC
>CAZDUN010000201.1:0-4693 GCA_964508615.1 uncultured Pelolinea sp.
AGCGTCGGCTGTTCGCCTGCAGCGCGTATTAACCAGCGACCCGGGCATGGGCATTATCCGCCACGCTGTCGCGGGTTAACATGAAGCGATTGCCGCAGCCAAACGACATGGCATCAAGATTCCCATGCTGAAATAGAAAAAACTTACCGTTCACTTCACTGAGCTTGTCGAAGTGAACGGTAAGAAAAACAGCCAATCAAAAACCACGATGCGGGGTATAGAAGTCTGCGGTTTGAATAAATAAAAACCGCATCCTGAACCATTCAAAGGAGCGGTTTTTGTTTTTTCAAGAAATTTTAAAGGACGCCTTTCCATCCCCACTCGTTTTATTTAAGTGGACTCTCTAAATTAACGAATTGACACGCAAGCCGGGATCCTTCGTCTGCTCCGCAGACTCAGGATGACAATGTTTGTGTTAGTGTCAATTCTATAGAAATTAATCTTACAGATTGAATTCTATCCTGCGCCCTTTCAACTGTCATTCTGACGAGCAGAGCGAGGAAGAATCTCGGCTTGCTATCAGGATTATTTATCCTGCCGAGATGCTTTCCCCAAGGGAAAGCTACGCGATTGCTTTCGTTTAGCTTGGCAAGATTTTGAGCGCGTTTTCAAATGCGCAGAAAGACCGGCGGGATTCCAATCCCGCCCTAATTGTGTCATCGCGAGCGGCGCAGCCGCATGGCGATCTCGGCTAGAAAATAAGAATGACTTGAGCGCATCTTATTTGCGAAGAAAAAATGAAACGAATATACCGAGAGTTTTATAAAAAAACCGCTCCTTGCATATGTTGAGGGAGCGGTTTAACTTTTTTAGATTTAGCGCACGGCTACGGCAGCGTGTTGTTGGCTGCCCAATCACCGCCCAGGGTGACGCGGATATCGGTGCCAGCAGCCGGGTCGTAGGAGTTCCAGATATTGGCTGAAGCGACCCCCATCAACTGGGACAGGTAATTCACTGTGTAGGGTTTGCCGTTGAAGATTTCAATTTTAGTGGCGGATGAATAGTCGCTATCAGCCACCTGGATCACATTGACGCCCTGGCTTTTCAGGTAATCCGAGGTGCGTGTTCCCAGACCGCTGTCGCCGCTGCCGTTCAAGATCACCACACTGGCAGCCTCATCCTTGACCAGCGATGAATCGCTGCTGGCCACGGCCAGAGGCGCCATGGTGCCGCCGGAAGCAAACACTTCGTCGCGCAGGGCGCGGATCTTATCCGGGATGGGCTTCAGGATGGCTTCGCCATCCGGCGAGGTGGCTTGAATGACCATCTCGTAGTTGATCACCGCGCGTGAAATATTATCCGCGTCCAGGGATAGGGCCAGCACGCCCAGCTTGACCGCGTCGTTAATGCTGATGTTGGTGGATATGCCGGAAGAAAGGTCTTGATAGATGGCCGGGATTTTAGCTATAAAGGATGGCAGGTCCTGGTACCTTAAAATTCTCTTGCGGAAAGCCAGGATCAGCTGCTGCTGCCGGCGTGCGCGGTCAACATCACCGCCTGAGGTATGGCGCTCGCGGGCATAAGCCAAAGCCAGCGCGCCATCCAGAACGTATTTTTGGCCGGCAACCAGCGTTTGTTCCTCGCCGCCGCCAAATTTTTCCACGACTACATCTTGTTCGGGAATCAGCTCAACGCCGCCAACTTCATCGATGATATCGATCACTGTATAGAAATCCATCACGACATAATACGGAATCGGAACGCCGATGAATTGCTCCACCGTCTGGCGGGCTAGTTCCGCGCCGCCGCCGGGTAGCTTGTAAGCTTCGCCGTTGAAATAAGCTTCATTGATGCGGCCGTAATCGAAACCGGGAATATTGACCCACAGGTCACGCGGCAATGACATCATGGCGGCAGTGTTGTTGACAGGGTCGATAGTCAGGAGCATCATCGTATCGCTGTGGGGAGTTTGGCCCGCGCGCCAGTCGTTGTAATCCAAACCCATCAACAGAATGGTTACGCGGCTGGAGCCGTCCCATGGTTCGGGCGTGGCAATAGCGGCGGATTGACTGACGCCTGAAGATGCGTTTTCCTCTTTGCCTCCGATCAAGTTCTGGAGAACCGGAGCGCCGGGCAGGTCAAGAATGGTCATGGACGAGGTAAAGCCGCGCACGGCATTGAACGCCACCGCGCCGGTGATGATTGCCAGTAAGATGAAGACGATAAAGAAAACCTTTGTTAGCGTGTCCATCAGCCTGAATTTGAGAAAAATACGTTTAAAGAAGTTTTTCATAGGATCAACAACATCCTTTTAGAATGATTGAAATGTTGCAAGAAAAGGACCAAAACCGGAGGTCAGGATTGCGGTTTGGGCGGCGGGATGGGTAGATCCTCGGATTTTGTATTCACCCATTTATCGCCCTCATCGATCAGCATAACCGGGATATCTTCAACAATCGGATATTTCCTGCCGCAATCCTGGCAAACCAGCCAAGTGTCTTTGTACAGTTTTAATAATCCTTCTTTTTCCCGTACGCAAGCCGGGCAGCGCAAAATATCAAAAAGATCTTTACTGACCATTGAATCTCCTTTTCAAAAGAACAAGCAATACCAGATTTTACCACCACGACAATAACCAATCATTCCTCGTCTTGATCCGCGGGCGGCATACCCTCCGTCCCGGGTCCGTATTCATAAACGGCTCTCCATGGTTCATATTGGGTGATGAATGTGTCCTCGAACAGCAGGTCGCCGCCTATAAAGACAGAACGGTCAATGCGCACATCCGCGCCGTCCGCTTCCCACTCCACCTGTTCGATTTCCCCGGCGGTCAGATCGGGATTTTCCTTGTAAAGCGGTTTTTCGGGTTCCTGGATATTGGTCGGACCGCTGGTCAGCCATTCGACTGTGCGGCCGTCCCAGGTGGAATAAAATTTCCAGGTAATGCTGCTGGCGGAGCGGTTCACATACGTTTCCATCAGCAGCCAGTAAGGAGTGTCATTAACGAATTTTAAATCGATGATCGGCACGTACACGGTGGCATCCAGTCCGGCCAGATCATTATTGCGCTTGTTCCCGGAAGTCTTCTCATAATAAGAAACGCGATAAGCATGCGCGTGGCGCTCGGTGATCGGAAAGCCAGCGAAAAACGCGGCTCTGAACAAGGTGGTGCTCACCTGACAGACACCCCCGCCGACGCCCTCGATCGTTTGGCCGTTATAAATGATCAGGGCTTCGGTATAACCGTTATCGATGCTGATCTCGTCCATGGCCTCCGCCATGGAAAAGGTGACGTTGGGCGCAATGAGCAAACCGTGGAACTGGGCCGCCGCAGTCTCGATGTTCTGGATGCGTTCGGGGCTGGAACCGTAAAAGTAGGAAGTCTCGCTGTGCACCAGTTCGGTGATTCCCAGGTCGGCGCCGTCAACCTCGTCGCGGACCTCGGGTTCCTGTGAGATCATCACGATATCCGTTGAGGCATCACCAACCGCCAGGGCGGCTTGTAAAGCTTCGGCAGTGGCGTCGTAATCCAGCGCCCGCCCGCTGACGCCCGGGGAAAGCAGCTCCAGCGTTCCTGTTTCATCATTAAAAATGAAACGCGGGTTTTCTGTTTTAACGTCCACTTCCTGGGCGATTTCCTGCAGGTAGGCATTTAAAAAGTCCTGTTTTAGTTGAGGGACCAACTTTGTTTGCCCATCCATTTGCCGGGTTTCAAAGGACAGCATCGGGGCAAGCTCTTCAGGTTCCATGCGCCATTCACGCCCGGCATCGGGCTGACTGGCGGGCATTATCAGCGAAACCGACTGATTGATGATCTCCTGCGCCATGTTGGCAAATGGGCTGGCGTCCATGATCTGGGGCGGCGTTTCGATGACTGGCAGAACAATCTGCTCCAGATTCAATTGTTCGATTTGCAGACTGATCTGTTCCAGGCTGTCAGTCAGATCCAGCTGTCGGCCGTTCTGGCCCAGCTCGGATTTAACGTAAACGCCGTCCACGGTAAGACCGGCTTCCTTCACCGGGCGGTCATATAACCCGGCTATCTGTTTCAAGGTAACCAGTGCCGCATCCTGGTTGAACGTGATGGTAAGGGGAATATTGCGTTTTCTGAAATTGGCTCCCAATTGAAGGGCGAACCATGAACTGATCGAACCCTGCCGGCCGAAATCATAGGCGGCGTTGACCGTCGCGGCCAAATCCATTTCAATACCCAACTGACCCAGGGAAACATCGATCGGGTTTTCCGCGTACCAAAGGGTGACTGTATCTGTGGAGGATAAAGGTGCATTCTCCAATAAATATTGGGCAGCCTGTGCGCGGGTCAACCCGCCTAGATTGACATCCCGGATGGCGATGCCGGGCAGGATGCGCCCGGCATACCAGGCCTGATAAATCCCGGTCAACAGCATCAGAAAGAAAGCAAAGAGAAAAAGGCCGATAAGCAGGGCGGCCAGGCATTGAAGGAGCAATTGCCCGAATGTTACCTGGTCATTGGGGGCAGAAGCATTCATAGTAAAAAAAATTATAGCATCTTGAAAAATATTGTGTTTACCCGGAAAAAAGAGGGTTAAACCTTAAAATATGCGGAAAAAGCGCCTATTCTGAGGGTTCATGCCTTGACAGTTCAATCTTCACACCTTAGAATATTGATACAAAGTTACTTCACAGTATTTGCCAGCGTGCAAATCATTTACAACTGAAGAGCTGAAGTGTGCCGGAGAGGCCAAAGCGAACAAAAATGCCGGTGTTTGCC
>CAZDUN010000202.1:0-4637 GCA_964508615.1 uncultured Pelolinea sp.
GCGGGAAATATCGACCTCGCTGGAAAGCGGATTCTGCTGGAGCCTTACGCTTTTGCCTGGCTGGAATGCTCAATCAGCCCTGAAAAGATTTAGATCTGATCAACTTAAAAGTTGGAAAAATAATTGATAATCGTTGCGCCGGTATAAGAAAAAGCCAGCATTTTCAAGATCTTTCCGATTGAACACCAAAGCAAAAATTTTAACACCGGCATTTTCAGCATTCCGGCCGCCATACCCGCCAGGTCAAAGACCGGGTTCGGTATGAAAGCCAGGATCGCAACCGTCGCTTCCCCATACTTGCGCATAAAAACAACCAGCCGTTCGTACCAATCGCGCCGCTCGATGATCAACTGCCCGCTGAATCCGGCCAGGTACCCGGTCAGCTCGCCGATGGCCGCGCCGCTGCCGGCGGCAACCGCCACCCAGAAGGGATTGAAAACCGCTCCCATTGCCGACGTAAAGACCACTCCCGGTATGGGAAATATCAATGTCGCGTTGGAAAAAAGGGAGACCAGAAAAATTCCGGGATAACCGTAATGACCGAAAGATTGCACGCGGTCGCGATACGTGATCAAAAGGATCGTCAGGCAAATCAGCAGCAGGATGATCAACGAGCGCAGGATGATGGAGCGCGTTTGCCTGCTCATCAAAAGTCAGTTGTTTTTCTGCAGCAGGGCTTCGATACGGGCGATGATCATATCCATGGCGACTTCATTCAAGCCGCCCTCCGGGATGATCACATCGGCGTAACGTTTGGATGGCTCCACGAATTCGAGGTGCATGGGCCTGACCGTGGAGAGATATTGATGAATTACCATATCGGTGGTGCGGCCGCGCTCTGCGATATCACGCTCCAGGCGGCGGATGAAGCGGATATCCGGGTCGGTATCCACGAAAATCTTCACGTCGAATATTTTGCGTAATTCCGGTTCAGCAAAGATCAGGATGCCTTCCACGATGATGACCGGATGCGCTTCGATATGGATGGTCTTATCCGTGCGTGTGTGGATGCTGAAATCGTAGATGGGGAGATCCACCGGTTTGCCCTGTTTCAGCTGAAGTACATGCTGAATCATTAATTCCGATTCCAGCGAATTGGGATGGTCAAAGTTGATCGCCGCGCGCTGTTCGTATGGCAGGTCGTGCAGATCCCGATAATATGCGTCATGGGGAAGATAGGCGATGCGATGTTTTCCAACACGGTTGAGGATCACGTTAGCAACGGTTGTTTTGCCTGATCCTGTTCCGCCAGCGATTCCGATGACAATTGGAGACGGTTTTTCTGACATATGTGTGATTATACCTTATGCCTTTTTTTCAGTCACTTTTTGATAAAATTGGGGCACTTATGCAAATTAATGTTTGTCTCTACTATCACCTTAAAGAAAAAGCCGGCACAGGGAACCTCGCGGTTATCCTCCCCGATCGATCCACCATCAAAGACCTCAAGCTGCACCTGGAAAACCGCTTCCCGGCGTTGCGAACCCATCTGGATAATGTCATGATGCTGATGGATAAAAAGATCGTCCTGGATGAGGATACCCTGAAAGAGAACGCGGAGGTTGCCTTTCTAACACCGGTAGGAGGAGGATAATTTAACAATGAAAAAAATACTCGCAACCCTGCTTATATTTTCAGTTTTAATCAGCTTCAGCGCTTGCTCGAAATCGGAATCCGCTGAGGCAGTAGATGAAGAAATCCCGGTAGAGGAAACCGCGCCCATAGCGGAACCGGCAGCCAATGCCTGTGACAATCCATTCTATCCGCTGTCGCTCAACAATCAGTGGATCTATCGGTTGGCGATTGATCAGGTGGACACCGATGAAAAAGCCGATCTGGCTTTGACTGTATCTGAAAGGACCGATTCATCGGTTGTGCTGGCGGCGCTGGATTACGACACTGGCATTGTCACCCAATCAACCGTGCAATGCAACGATGGCGAAATCGTGAATTTCCCCGTCACCGAGTTGAACATGATCCTGGGCTTGCTCTCCGGCGAACTGAACCTGGAATACCGAAGCGGGCGCTTTATGCCCGCTCTACAAGAATTCGAGGATGCCGATTGGGATTTGGAATGGCAAACTGAATATACCGCGGATGGCGATCTGCAGAGCACTTATGAGGGCGAAACCCTCACAGCGCTGCTTTCCGACAGCCCGGTGAAAATGAATTGGAAAGTGACGGGCACCGGCGAAACCCTGGAGGTAGCGGCCGGCAAGTTCGAGAATCTGGTCAAGGTCAATCGGGTAATTTCCATGGACGTATCCAGCCTGCAAGCCAGCATCGAAGGCAGCCAGGTGAATATCGCCACCACCCTGACTATCGATACCAACTTATGGTATGCCCCCCGGGTTGGTTTGATCAAACAAGAAATTGAATCCGCGTCGGTTAAGATCTATGGAATTAATTTCCCGGTCGAGGTATCCGGGGCGATCGAATTAAGCGAATACACAATTCAATAGTTTTACGGTAATTACACAATAAGGGCATCCTCAAGCGATGCCCTTTTTATTGAATCGCTTGTTGGAATAGCGCATGGCAGGCAGTATCGGGTGGATATTCCTTGGGTGCGGCGTACCCCCCGCGTACCAGCTCCAGGTTCACGAAGACTTCATCCGTCAGTACATAGCGCAGCAGCCGGTCGTAAACATCCGTATTGGATTGGTCCTTGAATAAATAAACCGTAGCACCTTCGACCATTTCCCGGTTGGCTTGCGTGGCGGTGATCGCCTGGGGGCGGTCATCGGAATAATATTCGGGAGTATCGATGCCGATATAGCGCACCTGCACTTCTTCACCATCCAGCAGGACTTCGATGGAGTCGCCATCGATCACACGCACAACCCGCGCGATTTCAACCTGACTGGAATCCGGGATGCATTCGGCGCCAGCAATGCCGGCATAGACTGGTGTGCTGGTTGCAGGTTCGGCTGCGAAAGCCTGGATTGCCGCCGCCAGTCGCTGGGACAGGCTGCAACTGGAAAAGATTAAGGGAACAAACAAGAGGATCGAATATCGATAGCGCTTCATGGTTTTCCGGCTGACAGGCATAATCAAAAAAACAGAGCCACCGAAGGGAATCGAACCCTTGACCCGCCGCTTACGAAGCGGCTGCTCTGCCGGCTGAGCTACGGTGGCACGCGGAAGATTATATCAGTTTCCCGGTATAATCGACAAGATAAAAATGAACATTGCCATTCTTTCCTACCATACCTGTCCCCTGGCCACCCTGGGCGGTAAAGACACCGGCGGTATGAATGTGTATGTACGCGACCTGGCCCGCTACCTGGGCAGGCTGGGTATTCACGCGGATGTGTTCACCCGCTCGCAGGATGAGCACGTTCCACACGTCTTGCATGACCTGGGCTGTGGAAACCGCGTGGTGCACATCCCGGCCGGGGCCGAAACTCCCCTGCCTAAAGTGGAATTGAAAAAATATATTCCGGATTTTGTGGCCGGCATCAATGCGTTCGCGCAATCAAAGGAAATACACTACGATCTGATCCACAGTCATTACTGGCTTTCAGGTCTTAGCGCGGCTGAACTCTCCAAATCGTGGAAAAAGCCGATCATTCATATGTTCCATACCCTGGCTTTGTTGAAAAATCAAATCACCAAATCGCCTGAAGAATTGGAGAGTGATGTGCGCATCCAGGGCGAGCGCGATGTCATCACACTCGCTGATCGCATCGTGGCTGCGACTGAAAACGAAGTAACCCACTTGCAGGAGATGTATCAGACACCGCCTGAAAAGATCGCGGTCATCCCCCCGGGCGTGGATATCACGCGCTTTTACCCCATCCCCCCGGACGAAGCCAAAGAATTCATCGGTATTCCCAAGAACGAGCGCATGCTGCTCTTTGTGGGGCGCATCGAGCCGCTGAAAGGGATCGATATCCTGATCCGCGCCATCGCGCAGCTGCGGCACGCAGACGTGCTTTCGGAGTGCCCGCACTACCTGTACATCATCGGCGGCGAATTGGACGCCGACAGCCGCAGCATGAACAGGGAAATGCAGCGGTTGAAGAATCTCTGCCAGGAGCTGGGAGTGGGCGACCTGGTGCTGTTCCTGGGTAAACGCGATCAGGACACCCTGCAGTATTATTATTCCGCTGCCGAAATAGTGATGATGCCTTCGCACTATGAATCCTTCGGCATGGTCGCGCTGGAAGCCATGGCTTGCGGGACGCCGGTGATCGCCACGCAGGTGGGCGGCCTGCAGCACCTGGTTCAGAATGGCAAGACCGGATTTACCATTCCCAATGACAATGTGGATGTTTTGGAAGAACGATTAACCCAATTGATCTGCAAACGGGATTTGCGCGAAGAGATGAGCCGCAACAGCATTGCCTACGCGCGTTCTTATGCCTGGGAAGTTATCACGCCGCGCATGACTGACCTGTATCAACAGACGATCCGCGCTTACGAGTCCTTCCACGACCGGTAATCATCCGAGTGAATGCCCTTTTGAATGGAGTCCCTGCCAAAGCGTTCATGCAGGCTGTCCAGGGCATCTAGCAGGTTCTTCTCTTTCTCAAACGAGTGATCGAGCAGTGAAAGCTGCTGATAAGCGTCGCAAATTTGGGCAACCCCCACCCCGATCAACCTGACCTTCATGCCCGGTTTCCATTCTGTCA